>DAHVFB010000003.1 GCA_027317185.1 Deltaproteobacteria bacterium | reverse complement strand
GCCGAAGAAATGCATCCCGCGCAGCAGATGACCCAGGAAAGCGTCGTTCGTGATGAATTGCAGGACTTCGTAAGCGCTGCCGGTTGACGCGATGTAGCGCGTCGCCAGCGCGATGCCGGTCACCACCTGCACGATGAAGCACATCAGGGTGGCGCTGCCGAACACGTACCACCAGCCGGTGCCGGGCGGGACCGGATGACGCGCGAGATCGCCCAGCAGCTTGAACAGGCCGGTGCGTTCCTCGAAGGCGTCGAGCAGGCGATTTAACAGTGTTCGCATTTGGTTTCCGTCATTCGATCGGAACCGCGCTGGCGCGAATTTCGACCTTGCCGCCGCGTATGCGCACCGGCAGGTGAAACAGTCCGCGCGGCGGCGGTCCGGCGGCGACCGTGCCGTCCGCATAGTAAACCCCGCCGTGACAGGGGCACATGAAAAGCTGGGCCTGCGGCAACCATCGCACCGGGCATCCCAGATGGCTGCAATTCATCGCGAAGGCGGTGAATTCATCGGCGCTGACGCGGCGCAGCCAGGCGGCGGTCTGCGCGGTCACTCCCGCCCATAGCATGGGCGAGGGATCGAGAAAGCTGACCTTGACGGTGGTTCCGATAGCAAATTGGTCGACCGCACCGACTTCGCGCCAGGTCTCGGGCAACTCCTGAAACAATGGTCCCAGAATGAAACCGATTACCGGGATGCCGAGCAGCATCGCGATCAAGCCGCTCAGTCCGATGCTCAGCCAGGCGAGGAACTTGCGGCGTTCCGCGGTGATCGATCCGGACGCCGGAGTTGACGCTTCATTGGGCGGGATTTGCGGTTCATTCGTCATGGATCAGCTCTCCGACCCACTTGGATAGCGCCAGCGCGAACATCAACAGCCCGACCCCGCTGAAAACCCACGAAGTGACCACGCCGAAAAAAATAAACGCGATCGCCAGCGCCATGATCGCGGGCCAATAAGTGGGCGCGGGAATTTTTTCGGGTTTCGGAATCGCCCAGTGCTCCCGGTTCAAGTGATCATCCATCGTTCGCCTCAATTGAATGCTGTCGCGCCCGTTTCCTCGGGGGTGCGATACCATCGCGCCATCACCAGCATAATCGCCGCCAGAAAAGCGAGGCCGCCCGGCACCCACATCAGCAAACCGCCGAGCTTTTGATCGACCGCCGGAGTCAAACCCCACGAATTGCGCAGCAGCGGCAGAATTCCGATCGCGTCGTGCGGATGCGCGTAAGCCGCATACAAGCCTGGCGGTGCGAAAGTGATCGCAATTCCAAGCACGCTGGTGGCCAGCATGCCGGCAAACAGATACAGGATCGCCGGCATCGCGGCCATCCGCGAGCTTTCCAGCGGACTCAGAATCGGCCACCAGAAGATCGTGGCGGTGAGCATAAAGCATAGATGCTCGAATATGTGGATGTCCTCGTTGGCGACGGCCGCATCGAATAACGCCGGCAGATGCCATAGCCACAGGGTTGCGATCGCGAGCGTCCATGCGATCGCGGGCCGGCGCAAAGATCGTTCAAGCGCGCCGAGCGCAGCGATGCTGGTTACGGCGCGCGCGAAGTGCTGCGTAAGTCCGGCGATCAGCAACGGCGGGACAATCAGGATCAGGATCATGTGCTGAAGCATGTGCGCACTGAATAAATAGGTATCGCCCAGCGTGTCGATCGGCGAGGTCAGCGCGACGAACATCAGCACCACGCCGCCGATAAACCAGGCGCTGCGCGAAAGGTCCGATCGATGCGCGGCGAGATAGCCGGCCAGCAAGGCGGCGCATCCGATCGGAATCGAAGGGTCGATATCCCACGCTGTCAGAATTCGATCCATCGCCGTTATATAAACGCCCACAGATAAACGATTGTGAAAATCACGATCCAGACGCCATCGACAAAATGCCAGTACAGTCCGACCGCCTCGAAGGCCTGACGCCGCCGTTCGGTCAGCTCGCCGGTTTGCGCCACGAGGGTCACGATCGCGAGCGCGCACAATCCGGCAAATACGTGCAGGCCATGAAAGCCGGTCAGCGTAAAAAATGTCGTACCGAAAAGATTGGCGCTCCAGGTGACGCCGCTCAGGATCAGATGGGCATACTCGGTGCCCTGGCCGACCAGAAAAATCGCGCCGAGCAGCATCGTCACGATCAGCCAGAGCTGATGTCCCCGGCGCCGCCCGCGGCGCAGACTACGGTCCGCCAGCCACATGGTGACGCTGCTCGCGAAAAGGCTGACCGAGAAGGCTCCCGTTCGCCAGGGATCGAGACTGTTGCGCGCGGTCGGCCCACCGCCGCCGATCGCGTGATAATAAACGTACGCAATTATCAGAATCGCGAAGAAGTTCGCCTCCGACAGGATGAACAGGCTGGTCGCGAGCTTGCTGCGGGACATCATGAACGCGCCGCCCGTTCCATCGCTTCGTCCGCCATCTCGGGATGGGCCAAATCCCACAGCGGACGGCGTCCATGCACCGGCGGCACGCGATCGAAGTTATAGACCGCCGGCGGCGAGGTGGTGGCCCATTCAAGCGTCCACGCATCCCACGGATTATCGCCCGCCGGCGCCCCATTCTGAACGCTAATGAACAGGTTCCAGATAAAAACCAGCGTGGCCAGCAGCAGCAAAAACGCGCCGATAGTCGAGATCAGGTTGAAGGCGGCCCAATCGGGCAGCGCAGGATAGGTCCATACCCGCCGCGGCATCCCCATCATGCCCAGCAGATGCTGGATCAGGAAAGTCATGTTGAAGCCGATCAAGGTGAGCCAGAAATGCCACTTGCCCCAGCTTTCGGAAAGCATCCGGCCGGTGATTTTGGGGAACCAGTAGTAGATACCGGCGAAAATTCCGAAAATTGAGCCGCCGAACAGCACGTAATGAAGATGCGCCACCAGGTAATAACTGTCGGTCAACTGCCAGTCGAGCGGCACCACCGCGAAGCTCACGCCCGATAGCCCGCCGATCGTGAACATCAGCAGGAATCCGACCGCGAACATCATCGAGGTGGTGAAGCGGATACGCCCGCCGTACATGGTGGCCGACCAGTTGAAGATTTTGACCCCGGTTGGCACCGCGATCGCCATGCTTGCGGCGCCAAAAAAAACCTCCGACAGATGGCCGAGTCCCACCGCGAACATATGATGGCCCCACACCGCGAGACTCAGAAAGGCGATCGCGACGGTCGAGGCGGCGACGAAGCCGTAGCCGAAGATCGGCTTTCCCGAAAAGACCGGGATAACCTCGGAAATTATTCCGAACGCGGGCAAAATCATGATGTAGACTTCAGGATGACCGAAGGCCCAGAAGAAGTGCTGCCACAACAGCGCCGATCCACCTGACGCGGGGGTGAAAAAGTTTCCGTTAAGCAGCCGATCGATCAGCAGCATCACGATCGCGCCATTGAGGACCGGCAACGCCATCACCATGAGCCATGAATTGACGAAGGCCATCCACGCGAACAGCGGCAGGCGGCGCAGCGACATCCCCGGGGCGCGCAGGTCGAGCACCGTGACGATCACGTTGATCGCGCCGCTCAGGCTGCCGATTCCGATCGCCGCCAATCCCAGCAGCCAGTAGTTCTGTCCCGGTAGCGATGAAAAGGCATTTTCGCTCAACGGCGCGTAGCTGAACCATCCATTGTCCGGCGCGCCGCCATCGAAAAAACTGAAGTAGAGCACGATTCCGCCGAAGATCTGGATCCAAAAGCTCAGCGCGTTCAGGCGCGGGAACGCCATGTCGCGCGCGCCGATCATCAGAGGGACCAGGTAGATGGTAAACCCGGTCAGCATCGGCATCACAACCAGAAAAATCATGGTGGTGCCGTGCATCGTGAAAAGCTGGTTATACGCATCCGGCGGCAGAAAATGATTATTCGGCACCGCAAGCTGGATTCGCATCAGCAGTGCTTCGATCCCGCCGATACCGAAGAATACCAACGCGCCGAGCATGTACATGATGCCGATCTGTTTGTGATCGACCGAGGCGACCCAGCTCAGCAGCCCCTCATGGGGTTCGCTTGCCGGCAGGGCAGCTTCCGCGCCGGGCGCCATCACCTGATTCATTTAAGCGTCTCCAGGTATGCGGTCAGCGCTTTCGCGTCGGCATCGCTGAGCTGAAAATTCGGCATGTGGGTGTCAGGTTTGATCGAATTGGGATCCTTAAGCCATCGATATAGATTGCCGGGCGTATTATCGGCCGCACCCGCTGCGATCGTGGTGCGGCTGGCGAGATGACTCAGATCGGGGCCGATCTGCTGATTACCGGGGGTGCCCGCGATCGTATGGCAGTTCACGCAGGTGTTGTGCTCGAACAGCTTAAGCCCGGCGGCGGCCGCGCCACCGGTGGGCGACGGCGGAACCCGAAGTTGCGCCTGCTGCCATCGTTGAAAATCGGCAAGCGGCTGCGCGATCACGCGGAATCTCATCCAGGCGTGCTCATTGCCGCAGAACTCCGCGCATACGCCGAAGTAGGTGCCGGGACGATCCGCCTCCAGCCAGACGTGATTGGGATGGCCCGGCACCATGTCGATCTTGCGCACCAGCTCGGCGACCCAGAAATCGTGGATCACATCGGCGGATTCGAGATCGAGCAGCCATCGCTGGCCCACCGGGATGTGGATTTCGTTGGCGGCGATCACGCCGGATTTCAGGTAGTCGGCCTCCCACCACCATTGATGACCGATGATGCGCAACTGCAACGGATCGTCGGCCGAAATCGGCGGGTCGCTGGCGCGCATGGTTTGCACCGTGAATACGAAGATGATCGCCAGCAGGATGATCGGGCCGAGCGTCCATGCGATCTCGAGATTGCGCGAGCCAAAGGTCTGGCGCGGCGGTGGAGCGCCGGGACGATCGCGATACTTGACGATCGCGTAGGTGACGATCCCGAGCACCAGCAAAAAGATTGCGCCGAGAACCACCAGCATCGCGACAAACAGATGGCTGATCTGTGCGGCGAACGGCGAGAGCGGGTTGAGCGTGGATATCTCGGGCATCCTGAACCGCGGCGCAAAAAAACAAGCTTGTGTGCGCGGAAAACTAGCCCACTGTTCTCCCGATTACAAGTTTAGGCACCGGAACTTGAAAGCAGGTAGCGAGGGAGTCTTCGCAGGTTAGTGTCTGATCGCTGCGGATGCGGTTATCGACTCGTGACCCTCGTCGATGCCAAATAGCCGGCGCTCGATTCAAGCGGTTGCGGACCGCTCCACCGGCAGACCGGCCGCGCGCCACTCAGGATATCCATCTTCAAGCCGAAAGGCTTTGAAACCGCGCTTGCGAAGCTCGGCCACCGCCTCGTAGGAGAGTACGCAATATGCTCCGCGGCAGTAGGCGACGATTTCCTGCTCAGGCGGCAACTGTCGCAGGCGGCGTTTGAGCTGGCGCAGCGGCAGGTTGAGTGCGCCGGGCAGGTGACCGGCGGCGAACTCCTCCGCCGGGCGGGTATCGATCACGGTGACCAGACCCGCGCGCATGCGCCGTATCAGTTCCTTGCGCGATACCGCTTCGAGGCTGTCGCGCTCGCGAAAGTAGCGTTTGAGCACCGTCTCTACCGCGCCGACATTGCGCTCGGTGATCCGGCGTAACGCACCGAGCAGGGCAATGATATCGCGGTCGGCGAGTCCATAGATCACCCGCTTGCCGTCGCGGCGCGCCTCGACCAGTCCCGCGCGGCGCAATTGCTGCAGATGCTGCGAGCTATTGGCGATCGTGAGTCCGCTCAGGCCGGCCAACTCCTCGACGCTGCGATCGATCTGCGCCAGCAACTCAAGCAGCTCCAGGCGAGGGGCTGAACCGAGAGTACGCGCCACCGCGGCGAACTGTTCGAATATTGCACGCTTGGGATTTTCGCTTGACATACAAAAGGAGTTCGCCTTATTCTCATTCAAGAAACTAATTGAATGTTTGAAACAAGTCAATGAAAATATCGACCGTGGACGCGGAGCGACGGCCATGATCTTCAAACCTTTTTATTATTTCGATACCGGCTGTGCGGCCTATGTATTTGGCTGCAGCACCTTGGGTAAGTGCGCGGTGGTCGATCCGCAGGCGCGCGACATCGAGAGCTACGCCGCATTCGCCGAAACCAAGGGGATGCGCATCACGCATGTGATCGATACTCACCTCCACGCCGATCATCTTTCCGGCGGACGTTCGATGGCCGCCCTGGCGGGCGCAGTCTACTGCCTGCATCGCTCGGCGGAAGTGTGGTTTGCGTTTGCGCCGCTCGACGATGGCCAAACGATCGAATTGGGCAATACGATCGTGCAGGTTATCCATACGCCGGGCCACACCTCGGAGAGCATATGCCTACTGGTAAGCGACTTGCGCCGCGGTCCTGAGCCGTGGTTTCTGCTCAGCGGCGATACGCTTTTCGTCGGCGCGGTTGGACGGCCGGATTTACCCGGCCATACCAGGGACAACGCCGCGCAGCTCTACGCCAGCTTGCAAGAGAAATTGCTGACGCTGCCCGCGACACTGGAAGTTTATCCAGCCCATTTCGCCGGCTCCGCTTGCGGCGCGGGGATGAGCGGCAAGCCTGCCACCACGCTCGCTTTCGAACAGCGCTGGAATCCCACGCTGGCGCTTAACCGGGATGATTTTATCGCGACGGTAAGCGAAGGCATTCCCGCGAAGCCGGCCGCGATGGAAGCGATCCTGCGGGCTAACCAGGGACTCGCCGGATGACTCCAGCGGGCGTGGCATCGCCGATGGCAGGCTCCAGGCCGATTCGGCTCGGCATCCGGCCGAACCTCGCGCAGTTCAGCCTGCTGGTGCTGATCAATGCCTTCGTGGGTGCGATGGTGGGGCTCGAACGCAGCATCCTGCCGGCGATTGCCGAACAGGATTTTCACCTCGCGGCGAGTGCGGCGGTGCTGTCCTTCATCGTCGTGTTCGGCCTGGTCAAGGCGCCGACCAACTATTTTGCGGGCCGTCTGTCGGACTTTGTGGGGCGCAAAGCGATATTGGTGGGTGGATGGATCGTCGCGATGCCGGTTCCGTTCCTGCTGATGTGGGCGCCGTCGTGGAACTGGATCCTGTTCGCCAACGTCTTCCTTGGCGCCAGCCAAGGTCTCACGTGGTCGACCACCGTCAACATGAAGATCGATCTCGCCGGTCCCGAACGACGCGGGCTGGCGATGGGACTGAACGAATTCTCAGGTTACGGCGCAGTCGCCGTTTCCGCGCTTGCGACCAGCTATGTCGCGGCGCGCTATGGTCTGCGGCCGCAGCCGTTCTACCTGGGTGTGGCATTTGCCGTCGCTGGACTACTGCTATCAGCTCTGTTGGTTCGCGAGACCCACGGCCACGCGCGGCACGAAGCACAGCAACACCCGGCGCAGCTAACAGCGGGAACTATCTTTCAGCGCGAAATCTTTCTGCGCACCTCGTTTCTCGATCGTGACCTGTCATCGATAAGCCAGGCGGGTCTGGTCAACAATCTGAACGATGGGATGGCATGGGGGCTTTTCCCATTGTTTTACGCGGCGGCCGGGCTTTCGATCGAACGGATTGGCTGGCTCGCCGCCATCTACCCGGCGGTGTGGGGTATCGGACAGCTATTTACCGGCGCGTTATCCGACCGCGTGGGCCGCAAGTGGCTCATCGCCGCTGGGATGTGGACTCAGGCCGCAGGTATCGCGTCGATCGTGCTCTCGGCCCGGTTTCCAGGCTTCGCGGCCGGTGCGATTCTGCTCGGGGCCGGCACCGCGATGGTGTATCCTACCCTGCTGGCGGCGATTGGCGATGTGGCGCATCCGGCTTGGCGCGCCTCGTCGGTCGGCGTGTATCGATTGTGGCGCGATCTCGGCTATGCGATCGGAGCGCTGCTGGCTGGCGTCACGGCCGATATGTTGGGTATCAATGCGGCCATCTGGCTAATCGCGGCGATAACCTTTTTTTCGGGCCTGATCGTGGCGGTCCGCATGCAGGAAACGGGGCGCCTCGCGGCTAGCGCATAATTTCGTTGAGGCCGGCCGGGCCGCAGTACTTAACCAGATTCATATATTCCGGCGGCGCCTCGTCGTTCACCAGGGTGTCTTTACCATCGGGCGTGGCATCGCCGAAGTGGGTGGCATGATTTCGTTGGATGTCCCAGGCTTGACTGATCTGCGATCCACTTACCAACTGCGGTCCGACGCCGGGCACCACGCGCGTGCGCGCCAGGATGCCGAAGATCTTCCACAACTTCATGTTCGAATCGTACAGGTCTTCCCACAACGGCGCCCAGGTCTCCTTGTCGACGTACATGATACGTTTGCCGTAACAGTAGCCCGCCGCTTGCGAAGGTATACGTCTTACGTCCAGTACGTATACATCGCGCAATTCCCAGTTACCCCATGAGGGTTTCGGCCATGCCAGCGGCATATAGTACTCAACCGGAAAACTGCCTGCCTTGGCATTGTATTCAGTCAGCACCAGGATTTTCTTCTCGCCGATCACCTTGGCATCGAAGCGCGTGATGTTACCATTGAATCCGAAGCGAAAATCGTCGGGAGTGAAATCGCTGCCGAAGGCGGGCGCACATCGCGAGGCGGTATTGCCGCGCAGCACGCGGCGCAGCTCGGGCACAAAAGCATATATGTCTTCGGGCTTGGTGAGGTCCTGATAGAATATCGTCAGGCTGGCCTTATACTTCATCTCCTCCGGCTCTTCGACCATCGACCATTCGGTATAGTCCTTGGGCGGCGCTCCCGGCACTACCATCTGGGTACCCGGATCGGTGTTATGCTGTAGCTGGCGATAGACGAAGGTTACCTTGGTGCAGGAGGTGTTATTGTACGCATCCTCACTGCATAGGCTGGTCAAATCGCTGACCGGCGCTACTATCAGGTGAGGCAGGTATCGATACCACAGGTTGGCCAGCATCTTCCATCCGCGTTGCGGTTCCTGCGGGTTCGGAAATGGGATACCGGCAACATAATTGTCGATAGTATGCCCGCCGTCAGGCATGGCTATCACTTTGACGCCGCCGGCGTACTTCTCAGTGGCTTCCAGGTAGCCTTTGGGCAGCGGATGAATAACCGTCGGGCCGACGACCATCTTTAGGTCGGAGGGCATCTTCCAGTAGTACTTTCCCTCGAACAGCACCTGCATCCCACCGGGCATGAACTGACGATATTGCTGCCAGTTAGCCATCGTGATTGTGGTGCCCGGCGGGATCGCGTCGGGCGGCGCCGCAACCGCGATCGCACCGGTGAACATTACGAGAGTGCATGAAATTACAGCGAAGAATCCGGTCCGCGTCACTTCAGTCTCCTTGCCATTGGGAAAGCGATATAGCGGCCATGTTAACTCGCGCGCCGATCGCTTTCGGCTTTCAATAGTCCAGCCCAGGTCGAGGGACCGTAACGCCGCTGGCGTCCGGAAGTCAATTCTTCGCTTCCGTTTGCGGCAGGATTTTCTCTAACTATACTAGCGACCGATAGCGGGTTGAGTTTTGCTGAATCTGTGACAGGATGGGGCCGTTTAGGACTGCACGGGCAGTGCGGTTAATCCCGCCGCTTTATACGGAGGCCTCCGATGGCTGAATACAAAAAGAAGGAAGCTCGCGAATGGGCGCGGGCCAAGATGCACGGGATCGCTAACGTAATAATCCCGAGCTACACCCACGATCTGATGCATCTGAACGAACGCGGCATCCGGCATGACGTTCGGCGCGAGATCGAACTGGGTTTCTGGGGCACGCTGCTGGTCTCGGAGACCGCGCTCACGGTTGAGGAGTATGGCGATTTCGTCACCTGGGCGGTGGACGAAGCGAAGGGGCGGCTGAAGCTGATTCATCACGCCGCCTTTAATACGCTCGGGGAAAATATCCGGGCGGTCGAAATCGCGCAGGCTAACGGCGCCGAACTGATCCTGCTGTCGTATCCCGCCAACTTTTATCCCGAAACCGCGGAAGCAATTTACGACTACACCAAGGCTTTTTGCGACGCGACCGACCTCGGCGTAATTCTGTTCCCGGTTCCGCTCTGGGGCTTCGAGCGTATCCATCCCGCCGGGATGCCGCCCGCGACCATCCGCAAGCTGGTTGACGATGTGCCCAATATCGTTTGCATCAAGGCCGAAGGCGGGATGCCGGCGATAGGCGGCTTCGTCGAGACCTGGCTCACTCTGTCGCAGAAGGTGGTGGTGACCTTTCCGATTGAGTCGGAGGCGCTGCCGCTCGCCACGCTGGTTCCGATGCAGTTTATTGGCACCAGCAATTCCGAGTATTACGGCCCGATGGTGCCGCGCCTGTTCAATATGATTCGTGACGGTCAGAAAGAAAAAGCGATGGAGCAGTACTGGCAGTACCATCCGGCACGGATGGCTAACGAACAGTTGTTCGCCTCGGTCAAGGGCGCGCACTTTCTGCATCGGATGGCCTGGAAGTACCAGGCCTGGTTGCAGGGCTTCAATGGCGGGCCGCTGCGCCAGCCCACGATGCGTCTGCATGACCCGCAAATGAAGGCGCTGCGCGGTGCGCTGACGGCCTCGAAACTCGACCCAACGCCGCTGCCCGATCGCGATTACTGGATCGGCCGTAACCCCGCCTGAGCCGTCGCCATGACGATTCTTCTCGACGCCAACGAGGTCGAGCATCTGGCGTCGATGCCGCGCCTGGTCGAGGCGGTTGAACGCGGTGTGCTCGAAGAAGCCAACAGCACTGTGGTGCTGCCCGCGCGCATGAATCTGAACATGCGCGACGGCGGCTTCTTCCGCGTGATGCCGGCGCTGATCCATGGCCGTGGCGTGATGGGCTACAAGGTCTTTCACGGCTCGATCGAAACCGGTGTGCGCTACCTGATCGTCATCTACTCGCAGGAAAGCGGCGAGTTGCTCGCGATCATGGACGCGCATTACCTGACCGCGGCCCGCACCGGCGCCACCACCGGCGTCGCCACCAAATACATGGCGCGCAAAGATACTCCTCATGTCGCGGTAATTGGATCGGGATTGGAGGCGCGTACCAACCTGCTTGGCGTGATGGCGGTGCGGACAGTCAAGCGCGTCACGGTTTACAGTCCCAATCCGCAACGGCGGAAGGCCTTCGCCCGCCGCATGGCAGAAGAACTGGGGATCGAAATTATTCCGATGGACAGCCCGGAAGCGGCGGTGCGCGACGCCGATATCGTGGTGGTCGGCACCAATACCACCGGGCGCGCCGCGACGATCGCGTACCAGGGCGCATGGTCGCAAGCCGGCATGCATATCAACTCGATCGGCTCCACCATGCTCCGATTGCGCGAGATCGATCCCGATACCTTTGGCAACGCCGGGCGTATCGTGGTCGATTCGCTCCATCAGGTGCGCGAAGAATCGGGCGACGTGGTGGCCGCGATCAAGGAAAACAAGTTTCCCGCCGAGCGCGTGTTCGAGTTGAAGGACATCGTGGGCGGCAAGGTTGCAGGCCGTGGCGAGGATCGCGAGATTACGCTATTCAAATCGGTCGGTACCGCGATTCAGGATGTGATGGCGGGCTTCGCAGTATATGAAGAAGCCGTTCGCCAGGGGCGCGGTCGCGACGTGGGCGAGTTGCTGAGCGTAAAGCAATTCGGATCGTAAGGCGCACAAACCAGATTGGATGAGGCACTGATGCAAGCACAGTTCAAAGGCAAAATTGCGTTGATAACCGGAGCCGGAGCGGGAATCGGCCACGCTATCGCGATCGAATGGGGACGGCGGGGCGGGTTCGCGATCGTCACCGACATGGTGGCCGAGCAGGCGCGCGATACGGCCGCGGAAATCGAACGGGCGGGCGGCCGTGCGATCCATCGGTCGCTCGACGTCAAGCGTTTGGATCAGATTCGGGAGACCTTTGCCGGGGCAATCGCGGAGGCCGGCGGCCTCGATGTGCTTTTCAACGTGGCCGGCACCAATCTGATGCGCAATGTCGAGGAGATGGAGGACGAGGAATGGTACTCGATTATCGATACCAACCTAACCTCGGTCTATCGATGCTCGAAAATCGCGGTTCCTGAAATTCGCAAGCGCGGCGGTGGCGCGATCGTCAACACCGCTTCGATCGCCGGCATTTTGGCGGAGAATCGATGCGCCGCGTACAGTGCCAGCAAGGGCGGCGTGATCCTGCTGACCCGCAACATGGCGATGGATTTCGCCCCGTATGGGATTCGCGTCAACGCGATCTGCCCCGGCTCGACCCGTACCCCGCGCACCGAGAGCTACCTGCGCAAAGCCCCTGGACAGGAGCGCGCGATCGCCGATCTGGCGCCGATGAAACGCTTCGCCGAGCCCGAAGAGATTGCGCGCCCGGCAATCTTTCTCGCCTCGGATGAAGCTTCGTACATCACCGGAGCCTCGCTGGTGGTCGATGGCGGCCTGACCGCGGGTTTCAAATTGCCGCTGTTCGATCAACTATAAACCCATGTCGAACCTGGCGATTCGCTGGCCGGCCAATCAGGCCGAGTTGCCCAAAGCGGCGTTCCATCGCGAGGACCTGTTTCAGCGCGAGATCGAACGCATTTTTCTGGGTCCCGAATGGCATCCCGTGGCGCATCGCGCCGAACTTCCGAAGCCGGGAGATTTCAAAACGTTCCGGCTCGGCACCGCGCCCATAATCGCGATCCACGGCGAGGACGGGAAAATTCGCGTCTTCTTCAATTCATGCACCCATCGCGGCACGCAGCTTCAGACGCAGGCGCGCGGGCATGCCAAAGAAGTCGAATGCCCGTACCATCGATGGCTGTTCAACACCTGCGGCGATCTGCTTGCGGCGCCGGGCAGCGAGAGCTTTCCGGAGAGTTTTCGCAAGCAGGATTACAACCTGCGCGAGTTGCGATCGTCCGATTATTACGGAGTGATTTTCGTTACCGCCAGCCCGGCGGCGCCCGCGCTGGAGGACTATCTCGGCGAGCTCAAGCCATTGTTCGCCAAGGTGCTTGGCGACAGCCGGTTAACGCTGCTGGGCTACCAGAAAGTGATGTTTTCCTCCAACTGGAAGGAATACAACGACAATGAGGGCTACCACGCTCCGCTGCTTCATCGCGCCTTTCGGCTGTTGAAGTGGCAGGCCGGCAAGGGTACTCAACGCGCGACCGAATATGGTCACGTGGGTCTCGACGCCGAACTTCAAAGCGTGCCCAATTCCGACTTTCTGAACGATCCTTCGCTGGTTCAATGCCGTGACGGCACCGCCCCCAAGTCCGTGATTATCGCGCTGTTTCCGCTGGCGACCGTGCTGAAGCATATCGACGTGATAAATATCCGTCTGGTGATTCCCCATTCGGTGGATGAAACCGAAGTTCACTACGCCTACTTCGCTCATCAGGACGACGATTCCGCGATGCTGCGTCATCGGCTACGGCAGTCCTCGAACCTGCTCGGTCCGAGCGGCTTCGTCTCGCTTGAAGATGGTGCGGTGTTCAATCGCATCCATCAGGGATCGATGACGCCGGGTAACGTCCGCTATCAAAAGGGTATCGGCGCGCCCATTGCGCCGCCATGTATTGTGGGACAGAACGATGAATCGGCCAATCCGCTCAGATGGGAGTACTACCGCAAAGTGATGGAGATCGAACGTGAACGGCTCTAACGTACCGGCGGCGGTGGACGCGCTGCAAAGCAGATATATAAGCTCGCTCGACCGGCGCGATTTCGATGCGTGGCTCGGATGCTTCGACGAGCAGGGCAGCTACATCTGCATCTCGCGCGAAAACGAAGAGCAGAGTTTGCCGCTCGCGATCATGATGGACGACAGCCGCGAGCGCCTAAAGGATCGCGTCAGCTATATTACGCAGGTCTGGGCCGGCACCTTCGAGGATTATTGGACGCGGCATTTCGTTCAGCGGCTCGAATGCACTCCGAATGGAGCGGACAGCTATCTGGTGGTGAGCAACTTTACCGTGTTCTACACCTCGGCGCGGGGCGGCTCGGAAATTCTGGTGGCAGGCTGTTACGCCGATCAGGTGATAGTCGGAGCGGACGGCACTGCGAAGTTTCGCGCGAAGAAGGCGGTCCTGGATACCACCACCACACCGCGCTACCTCGTGTATCCCGTGTAATTTCGCCACTTGACTCGTTTTGGCGCGGGTTACAAGCTGGCGGCGTGCTGTACGTCGATTACATGAAGCTGCCGCGCCGCGAGGATTGGGATAAGCATTTCGCCTGTCCTTCCGACTCGCGCACCAGCGCTGCGCTTGCCGCCGCAGGTTCGGTAACGGTTTTCAGCACCGCGATCTTCGTGGTCTTCGAGATCGCGCAGGCGATCCTCACCTCCCATACGCATAGGGTCCGGCTGCTGCCGCTTTCGACCGCAGCGTTTGCCGCGGTGGC
The DNA here is from genome assembly GCA_027317185.1 of Deltaproteobacteria bacterium. GTDB lineage: Bacteria > Desulfobacterota > Binatia > Binatales > Binataceae > JAJPIG01. The sequence goes on along the minus strand of DAHVFB010000003.1, from coordinate 71,309 downwards.
TGCCGGAATTATCTATACCGCGATGACCTCGATCCAAATGGCGGCGACGCTCAACCATGCGCCACCGGCCATGCGCGCGAACCGCTTTCAGACAGTGATGTGGACCTGTGCGCGCGAGACGATGCGCCTGTCGTTACGCTTCCCAATTGGATTGACGATCGCGATTCTGCTTTGCCAATGGTTCCCGCTGACGGCGGGTGCGCCGCACCTGGCCTGACCCGCGGGAACTGCCTGGCAAATTTAAAAACTACCCAATTGTGCGGGTGAAGGTTCGCAGGGTGGCTTCCATCACTGGTGCAAGACCTTCGGTATAGGCCTGGTAATGGCTGAGGCCGGGCAGGATGATCAATTCCTTCGGATCGCCGGCCAGTTCGTATAGCCGCACCGATTCCTCCCATCCCACGAGGTAATCCTTTTCGCCGGCTATCAGCAGCAACGGGCGGGGCGCGATTCGATGCACCACCTGTTCAGGCCGGTAACCCATGATGTCTTCCGCGGTCTCCAGCGGCAGCATGATGCGCAGCGCCGACAGGCTTTGCCCCTTGTACAACTCCTCTTCGGCCGGGGTGCCGAGCAGGATTTCCGAAAAATCCACATATTCGCTCGAGCCGGTCAGCACTCGGCGCTCACGATCGCGCGCCACCTTTTCGCGCAGGGCGTAGTATTCCCATAGCCGCCGCGCGTTGCGCGTCCAGCGGTCGCCATCGCCGAACGTCACCACGCTGGAAACGGCCTTGACGCGCAAATCGGCGGCCGCCGCGCCGATCGCGGTGGCGCCGCCGTAGCTGATGCCGAACATGCCGATCCGATTCGGGTCGATCCGATCGTGGGTGGCCAGAAACGTGAGCGCGTTGATCGCGTCTTCCTCGCGCTCGCGCGAAATCAGCCGGTTCTTTGGGCCCTCGCTTTCGCCGAAGCCACGATAGTCAAAAGCCAGCGCCGCATAACTTGCGCGCGTGAATTCGGCGGCGAACGAAGGCATGATCACCTTGCGATCGGCGCGCAGGCCATGACAAAGCACCACCGCCGGACACTTGCCGGCGCCAGCCCGGTTCTCGGGCAAATAAAGGGTCGCCGCGAGCCTGGTTCCCGAACTATAGAAACTCACTTCTTGTTGCGCCATCGCCATTGCCGCTCCTCAAAATCGTATTCGTCGAGCCGGCCGGATTTGATGCGATCCCGGCCCGCTTCGAACAATCAGCTCTGCGACGCACTATACAAACTAGTGGGCCATCACGCTAAGCCGGCAGCGTGCCCGCGTACCGGCCAAGTCGGTAACTTTTGCCATGCCGGGCATGGTCTGGTGACAATCTTGAGATCCTCGCTGATTAATCGTTGTTGACTTAAATATTAGCGGGTGTTATCCGAGCGAGACGCGGCGTAAGCATAAACCATCTTGAGCCTGGAAGCTCGAGTTTGAACGCGCGAGAGGCGTGGCCTCTTGCCCAACCCGGTCCACGGCTGAGTGTGCGGGGAAGGCGCTTGGGTGCGATCGGTCAGGAGTGGGACATGCGGAAGGCATTAGCCTGTTGTTTGGTCGGTTTGATCGCCTGTGTGGCGATCCCGATCGGGGCGCAAGCGGCTGAATCCGAGATGGATCCGATCCCACCCGGAACGGTCATCACCGAAAAGAACTGGGCACAGTACAAGCAGTACATGACGCCGGGCCTGCAGGCGTTATGGGCGGGAACGTACACCTGGAGCCTGGGTCCTCAATACCAGATGACGATCGATTCGACTCATCATTACCCAACTTCGCCAACCTACGCGAAGTACACTGAGGAATACTCAAAAAATGTTCAGATCGAGACGCTGCCCAACGGCCGCCATATCCTGAAGAACTATGTGGCCGGTCTGCCGTTCCCAAATGCACAGGAACCGATGAAGGGCTGGAAAATTCTAGCCAACGACTGGTACGCCTACGTCCCGCACGTCATTTGTAACGATACCACGGGGCAGGTCTTCCGCGATCGGATCGGCAATGTTACCTCGAATGAATTTGTGGTCGTGCTGCGGATTTACGATCATATCGCCGATGCGGGGGTGCCGATCAGCGATCCCTCTCAATCAGGTGTCTACTATTCCGAATATTTTGAATTGACCAAGCCGGAACAGGCGCGATATACCGCGATTCTTACCGTGTATTACCGCGATCAGACCCGAAACGAGGACACTTTTCTGTTTGTTCCCGCCTTGCGCCGCACGTTGCGATTGTCGTCCGCCGCGCGATGCAGCCCGGTGTTCGGTTCCGATGCGACCAACGACGATACCCGGCATGGCGCGTTTAACGGCAACATCACCAAGTTTGACGCGACCTGGCTGCGCGACGCTCAAGTAATCATGCAGCCCAACCCCGATGTCATCAAATCGGGGAACATGGACGAATTCCTTCCGCCGCTGTTCTTTCCGAAACCGGATGTCGGCAAATGGGAGGTGCGCGGCGTGGATGTGATCGATGCGCGGCACATACCGGCGTTGCGCGCGGGTTATTGCTACGGCAAGCGCATCCTGTATTGCGACAAGGAATCGCACAACGCCAAATGGGCGGAAATGTACGACGAGAACATGAAGCTCTGGAAGATTTTCTATGATCCGCAAGGGATGGTGAAAACCAGCGAGGGCAGCTTCTGGACCAACGCCGCCTGGGGCACCATCATCGACGTGCAGAACGTGCACGAGAGTTTTGTCCATCTTTCGGGATCGAGCGGGCCGTTTCGCGCCAATGCCGCCTGCGAAAATGTCGATGGGCTGAACCTCACTGATTCTGGCCGCTATGGCAGTGTAGGCGGATTGTCACAGATCATGCGCTGAGCTATTGATTCCAGTTGTTCTAATTCGCGGAAGCCGGGACTTTCCCGGCCTCCGTTTTGTCACTAAAAGGGCCATTTCCAATCGCTGATTGCGGGCCGATCCATTCCGTTTTCGAAAGCGAAGTTCAAGTTGTCCCGAATCTGATCCTTCAGCCAGTCTTTGACGTGGGCGCCGCGAACCTGCAGCCGGGGTATGCGATCGATGGCATCTATCGCCAGGGTGAAGCGATCCGCCTGGTTCCAGATCGCCAGTTGCAATGGCGTATTGACGTTGCCCTTTTCCTTGTAGCCGCGCACGTGAAGATTCTCATGATTGTGGCGGAGGTACGCCAGTTTATGAACCAACCACGGATAGCCATGAAAGTTGAATATGACCGGTCGATCGATGGTGAAAAGGCTGTCGAAGTCGCGATCGGACAGCCCGTGCGGATGCTCGCTGGGCGGCTGCATCATGAACAGATCGACCACATTGACGAATCGGATTTTGATGTCGGCGAACTTTTCCCGCAGCATAGCGGTGGCCGCCAAAGCTTCGACGGTCGCGACATCGCCGCAGCTCGCCATCACCAGGTCAGGTTCGCCGTCCTGATCGTTGCAGGCCCAGTCCCACATGCCGGCGCCTTTGGCACAATGCCTGATCGCATCGTCCATCGACAGGAATTGCGGATGGTCCTGCTTGTCGGCGACGATCACGTTGACGTAGTTGGTGCTGCGCAGGCAATGGTCGGCGACGCTGAGCAGGCAATTGGCGTCGGGTGGTAAATAAATCCGGGTGACCACGTTCGACTTGTTGGTCACCACGTCGATGAAACCTGGGTCCTGATGAGTGAAGCCGTTATGGTCCTGGCGCCATACGGTGGAGCTGAGCAGGATGTTCAGCGATGAAATGGGCGCGCGCCAGGTCACCTCGCGCACCGATTTTTCCAGCCACTTGGAATGCTGATTGAACATCGAATCGATGATGTGGGCGAAGGCTTCGTAGGTATTGAACAGGCCGTGACGGCCGGTCAGTACATAGCCTTCGAGCCATCCTTCGAGCGTGTGCTCGCTCAACATCTCCATCACGCGGCCGTCGGGCGCGAGTTCGCCACCGTCCTGGTCTTCGGGCTTGTATTCTTCGAGCCAGGTTTTCTTGCTCGCCTCATAGATCGCCTGCAGTCGATTGGAGGCCGTCTCGTCGGGGCCGAATACTCTGAAATTATTCATATTCCGGCGCATCACGTCGCGCAGGAACTGGCCCAGAATGAAAGTGTTTTGCGCCGTGATGGTGGCTGGTTTGGCCACTTCGACCGCGTAGTTCCGGAAATCCGGCATCCGCAACGGTTCGCGTACGAGGCCGCCGTTCGCGTGCGGATTGGCGCTGATACGGCGCGTGCCGGTGGGCGCCAGTTCGCGCAATTCGGGAATCAGGCGGCCTTTTTCGTCGAACAACTCTTCCGGACGGTAGCTACGCAGCCAGCTTTCCAGCAGTTTCAGATGAGCTGGATTTGAGATTACATCGGTAATCGGCACCTGATGGGCTCGCCAGAAACCTTCGACCTTGTGGCCGTCCACTTCTTTAGGCCCGGTCCATCCCTTGGGGCTGCGCAGGATGATCATCGGCCAGCGCGCCCGTTGAGCCTTGCCGCTGCGGCGTGCTTCGCCCTGAATCGAACGAATCTCATCGAGGCAGCGATCCAGCGTTGCCGCCATTAGTTGATGCATTACTTGAGGATCGTCGCCCGCGACCACATGGGGCGTGTAGCCATAGCCCAGCATCAGGCTTTCCAATTCTTCGGGGTCGATGCGCGCGAGGATGGTAGGATTGGCGATTTTATAACCGTTGAGATGAAGCACCGGCAGCACGGCGCCATCGCGAATAGGATTAAGAAATTTGTTCGAGTGCCATGAGGTGGCCAGCGGTCCGGTTTCCGACTCGCCATCGCCGACCACCGGCACCACCAGCAGATCGGGATTATCGAAGGCTGCGCCGAATGCATGCGAAAGGCTGTAGCCGAGTTCGCCGCCTTCGTGAATCGAACCCGGGGTCTCCGGCGTCGCGTGCGATCCTATGCCGCCCGGAAACGAAAACAGCCGAAAAAATTTCTGCAATCCTTCTTCGTCCTGGCTGCGATCCGGATAAACCTCGGAGTAGACCCCTTCGAGATAGGAATTGGCGAGCACCGCGGGTGCGCCATGGCCGGGGCCGGAAATATAAAGCACGTTTAAATCGTTCTTTTTTATCAAACGATTCAGATGCACGAGCACGAAGCTTTGGCCGGGATCGGAGCCCCAATGCCCAAGCAGGCGCTTTTTGATGTGATCCACGTGCAGGGGCTTTCTGAGCAGCGGATTGGCGATAAGGTACAGCATCCCGGCTGAAAGGTAGTTGCAGGCGCGCCAATACGCGTCGATTTGGCGGAGTTCAGAGGCGCTCAACTGCGATTCAGCGAACGTCGGCTTCTTTTCACGTTGCTTCATCAAATTCTCTCCGAGGATGAGGTGTTACTAGCGGTGAGAATCACATTGGTGGATGTGGCGATGAACGCAATTATAGCGCAATGCAACCTGCGAACGATGCGGGAACCGCACCACTGCGGCACATCGCCGCCCACTGAATCTAGCCGGCCATCGAGCGCAACAGATCAATCGACGGCGCGAAGAAATTTGCGCCGGATACCGCACGCGTGAAATCCAGCAGCCGATCGTGCTCGCCGTCGCCGGAAGCGCCTACCATCCGGGTCAGCATTTGCTCGGGAATTCTTAGATCGCAAGTATAAGCGACAAAGAACAGTCCCGCCTCGGACAGGTTTCCATAAGGAAAACTGTGACGCACGATCTGCAACTCTTTGCCCTGTTCCTCGATAACGACACGGCTGATATGCGCGCTTGGCGGCTTGATGCCGCGGGGTAATTCCTCGCTGTCGGGCTTTTTGCGTCCCACGGCAAGCTCCTGTGCGTGCGTATCCAGCGTTCGCCATTTGGTCAGATCGTGTACGTAGCGTTGAGTAAAAATGTAGCTGCCGCCCTCGAATTGCGGATCTTCGCCGCCGATCAGAGCCACTCGCCGCCGGTCTTCGGGGCCATGAGGATTCTCGGTGCCATCGATGAACCCGATGAGATCGCGTCCGTCCAGATAATGGAAGCCATGAACTTCATTGATAATCTCGACCGCGCCGCCCAGATCGGCCCGCATTCGCGCGGCGATTTCAAAATTCAGGTCGTGCCGGCGCGAAGCCAGATGAATTAGGATGTCGCCACCGGTGGCGGGGGCATCATGATCTGCGGCCGTCAGCGGTTTGAAGGGATGGAGTCCAGCAGGCCGCTTGCGGGGCGACAACAAGTCCCAGTAATCGGGCCCAAACCCGACCCCCGATCGGAGGCTGGCCTCGCGGGCCGCCGCCGCGAGATCATCTGAGAAAAACGGCAGCCGTGCGAGCGTACGTAAAATCCGTCCGCTTTCGCGACTCGGCTCCGCCGCACGTAACAGGAGAAACAAAGCGAAGTTGCCCGGTTCCGGGATAATGACAGTTTGTGGCTCCGGCATGGCGCACGCCCCCTCAGCGTTCCTAATTAGCGGCCATTTAGCGTAATCTTCTTCACCTTTGATCGCGAGACTTCGGCTCTTTGGTTCTTGAGTGGCACTGAAAGCTGGTGAACAATGTGACGAATTATTATTCACTCGTTGCAAGCAATTATGGCGAGCAATTTTTAGCATGGGGTTAGGTGAGCGGATCTAGATGAATTTGAACCATCGATTATTTCGACTTTTAACCGCGATCGCGCTCGCCAGTGTGCTTTGCGGATGCCATTTGATCGGCAAGACCATCCAAACCGGCGGCGAACAGCGGCTCGCCAAGGTGGCGCCGCCGCCTCCACCCAAAGAAGCTGTGCATGTGATCGTTTTCGCCCTGGACGGCGGAGTGCCGGCATCATTGATGGCGGCGATGGATTCGGGCCATGCTCCCAACCTGGCAAAATTATTGGGCCGCCCGCGAGGCCATGGCTTGTTCGATCATGCCTATTCCGCGCCGCACGCTTTGAGTGTGTTGCCGTCGAGCACCATCGCGGATTGGTCGGCAATCTTCACCGGTTCCACTCCCGCCGATGACGGGGTGCCGGGCGACGAATGGTTTGAGCGCGACACGCAACGGTTTCTCGCGCCGGTGCCGGTCTCGATGACCGACATTGCCGATAATACCAAAACGATCTCCGACGATTTGATCGGCAAGGAACTCAAAGTGCCGACCTTGTACGAACGACTGCACAAGCGCACCTATGTCTCGATGCAGCAGGTGCATCGCGGCGCCACCTACTTCACCACCGTATCCCCGGGGGCTTTCGGCGACATGATATTAGCGCTGGTGAAGGGTGCCTTGTATTACGGCGACGACCCGGAGAAATCCCTTAGCGCTTCAATCGACCGGAACTCAGCCGACATGGCGATCCAGACGATCGAGGCGCATGGTGTCCCCGATCTGCAGGTGATGTACTTCCCTGGCATCGACATCTATACCCACGAGGCCAATCCCCCGCTCGAGAAGCAAACCCATTACCTCGAGCACGTTACCGATCCGACCGTGGGTAGAATTCTCGAGGAGTACCGCAAGAAAAATGTCCTGCAGGACACCTACGTAATTTTTATTTCCGACCATTCACACATCCCCACGCTCGATAAAGAAAGCAACGAGCTGGGTACCGGTAAGCAAGATTCGCCCTTCGCGGCGGTACACTACGCGGGTTTCAGGGTGCGCAAGCCGATGCTGTTTCTGCCCGATCTCGATCGGGATTATCAGGCTGTGCTCGCCTATCAGGGCTTCATGGCCTATATCTATCTACCCACTCGATCGACCTGCCCGTACGAACATCAACGATGCAACTGGGCGAAACCGCCACGCTATAAACACGATGTAAAGCCGGTACTCAGGGCGCTGTATCGTTCCAATCGATGGGGCCATCCGGTGCCGGGATTGAAGGGTAAAATCGATCTCATTTTTTCGCGCCGACCGGCCCGCCCCGGCAAACCGCCCGGGCCATACAAGATTTTCGATGGCACCGATCTGATTTCGATTCACGATTATCTGATGGATCACCCGCGCCCCGAACTGGTCAATCTTGAACAAAGGATGAACTGGCTCTCGGCCGGACCGTACGGAAATCGCGCTGGCGATATTTTGCTGCTGTCGCGGGCTTGCATGAAGTTGCCGCTCAATAAACGCTTCTACTTCGCCGCGATGACGCATTATTCGTGGCATGGAAGCGCCTGCGAGCAGGACAGTCATATTCCGTTCATTCTCGCCCGGGCGGGCGGGTCCGGAACCGAGATGCGCTCGATCATGCGCAAGTTCGGGGGTAGTGCGCCATCCGAGCGGGAGTTAACTCCGCTGGTCGAGTGGCTGTTCGCTCATCCCGACGAGCCCTGAGACGCGGTGTGGTATTGCTAAGCGCCGCCCGCGGTGAATTCTTTTTCAATCTGGTTGGCCAGCGCAAAATCTTTTTCGGTCACGCCGCCCTGGCTGTGAGTGGTGCATGAAAACGTTATACGCGAGTAATTGATCAGGATGTCCGGATGATGGTCGGCCGCCTCGGCGATCGGCGCGATCCGGTTGACGAAATCGATTCCCGCCATAAAAGCCTTGAAGCGAAATAGCTTGTTGATGGAGTTGTTACTGAAACTCCATCCGGGCAGGGTTGCAAGGCGCGTAATGATTTCCGATTCGCTGAGTCTGGCCATGATGGCATTGCCTCCGGAATTCAGTTCGCAACGCTGCTTTGCATTCTAATCCATGTGTGCCGGGTTTGCAGGGCGCGCCATTGCCCGGCAACCCGCATATGCTATGTCAAAGGCTAGAGATTAGAGGCGAAAGGGAAAACCGATGGCGAACAAGGTGGTAACTGACGAGGTGCGGGCGAACGTCGGGAAGCAGGGCGAGCCCCGCGTTTACGATGTCGAACGCGGCGCGATTCGCCGTTTCGCCGAGGCGATTGGAGATCTTAATCCGATTTTTAACGATGAAGCGGCTGCGCGTGAGACGCGCTTCGGCGGGATGATCGCGCCGCCAACCTTTTGCCGTTCGATGGGCAGCGCGATTCCGCAGGTAGCGCTTGATCTGCCCGGTTTTCGCGCCCTCGACGGCGGATCGGACTGGGAATATTTCAAACCGATTCGCGCCGGCGATCGCATTACCGTGCAATCGAAAATCGCAGATATCCGCGAAACGGCCGGACGGCTCGGTCCGATGGTTTTCATCGTGGTTGAAACCAGCTACTCCAATCAATTCGCTCAGATCTGCGTAACGCAGCGCTCAACCGTGATCCGCTACTAAAATGAAGGAATATCATGGCGCAGCAGTTTTATTTTGAGGATCTAGAGGTCGGATACGAGATCGCTCCGCTCGAGAAAAATCCGACCACGCAGCAGTTGGTCAAGTACGCTGGCGCATCCGGGGACTTCTATCAAATCCACTACGATAAAGACTTCGCCCTGGCCAATAAGCTGTCTGGCGTAATTCTGCACGGCGCGCTGAAGAACGCATTTCTCGGACAGTTGATGACCGATTTCGCCGGTGACGCAGGATGGCTGCGCAAGCTGTCGGTGCAATATCGCGCGATGGACATGCCGGGAGCCAAACTGCTCGCCAAGGGCAGGGTGACGAAGAAGTACGTCGAAAACGGCGAGCATCTAATCGACTGCGAAGTTTGGATCGAAAACGAAAAGGGCGACAAGACCACCCCCGGCTCGGCGACGGTGGCGTTGCCCTCGCGCCAAAGCGCCTGAGGTTTCCCGATGCCTGTGCGGCGACGATTTGCGCCGGCCAGCCTGGAACTCGAGGACATCAGTGCCGGACGGGTGGAACCGCGCTATGCGAAAGTGCTGGCGCGGTTGATGGCGGCGCACGCGTTGGCCGAAAAGTTGACCGCCGTGGGCTATCAGCAGGCGTTGATGACGATCGAAGGTCCGCGGCTGCGATCGACCATCGAGAAAAATGCGGCTGAGGAACGCCGGCACGCCCGGATGATTTACGCCGCCCTCGCGGAAATCGGAATCAGCGAAGCGCAAGCCGATCGGCTGATGGTCTCGGCCGCCAAGGGCCCCTCGTTTGCGGCCCCGCGCGGTTTCGCCGATCGCGTGGATGATGAAATCGACCTGGTGATGGGCAGCATCAGTCTGGATGCGACCGGGATGCTGATGATCGGTATCAACTATCGCGATTCGAGCTATGGGCCGCATGCCCGGGCGGCGGAATCGATTCTCGATGACGAGGCCGAGCACGAAAGCTTCGGTCTCGAGGCGCTCGGCTGGATTGTCGATCGATTTGGCCCCGATCGCGTGCAGGCCGCGCTCCGGACCTGGCTGCCGCGGGCGGTAAACTTTTTTGGACCGCCGGGCAGCGGCTTCACTTTCGATTGCCTGACATTCGGTCTGAAATCCCGCGACAATCAGGAATTGGCGGATCTTTACCTCGCGATGATCGAGCGGCGTCTCGAACAGCTTGGGCTCACCCGGCCGGCGCTGACCGACAATTATCCGCACGAAGCGGTTTGAGGCTCGGTAACTTTCGGGTTCACAGCGCGAGGTGATCCCTTATTCGGACGCCAAGGCGGCGCGTGCTTGCGCGACGGCCGCCGCGATGGCCGGACCATCGAGCGTATCCGCCATCAGACCTACCTGCTGATCGTAGAGTTCCGGATCAATCGCCGCGCGAACCTGCTCCTCGAGAATATGATAGACGGTGAGACCCAACCGGGTCTCGGCCAATGGTCCCGCATAAGTTGGATCGCCGGTGGTCACGGTTTCCGCCGCGATCGCGGCGGCTTCCGGGCTCGGCGTGCCCAGCATCACGATCAGATTTTCCTTGCCGTGCTGTTGCACCGCGTCGAGGATCGTTTGCTGCGTATGCGGATCCATTGCACCTGCGGCGGTTCAGACGAAGCACTCGGTCGCCATCAGAACGACCTCGCAGCCAGTGGCTGCCAGGCAGGCCGCGATTGCCGGACTGGCGACGCCGTCGCGCTCGCCGATTACAATTATTTTTTTACCCGCGAACATCGATTGTTTTTCCCTTCCTGTGACGCGGACTTCAGCCGCGGTTGCGCTCCAGTATAAACGACATGCCGTCGGATTGTCCCGTCATCATACCCAGGAACAGCGAGCCCTTGGCCATCATCATGATTCGATCTGCGCCACCGTCGGTCAGGCCGCGCCGGGCATGCGCGAGATAGCAGAAGGCCGAGGCGACGTGGCCTTGCGTAGGCGCGAAGCCGGGCATCCCGTGATCGGCCACGAAGCGGCCGATCTCTTCGCGCGCGATCAGTTTCTGCCGCACCGCCATCGCCGCCAGCATCCGGTAATTACGTTCCGGCACATTGCCGCTGCCCTGCGGTTCGGTCAGTTCGGGATTGTGCAATTCGGTCGCATAGTCGTCGATGCTGGTGATTTTCAGGCCAATTTGATCGAGCGGCGCGGTGACCAGTGCGTCCATGATCGCTTCGGCCGACGATCCCGATTTCACGCGATGACGCCCGATGGCATCGAGTCGGATCACCGGCGAGCGGCCGTCATCCTCGCCGATCAGCGCCGCGACCGCGCCCAGCGAGTCCTCCAAAATAGGCATCGAGTTTTTCAAATGACCTTCAAACTTCATCCCCAGCTTCGGTAACGAGCCGCCGCCGACCACCGCTACCCGGCGAAAAACGCCGGCCGCCACCAGGCTCGCGGCGATTACTATCGCCGGTACTGGCGCCGCGCAGAAATTCTTGACGTCGGCGCCCGAGGCTTCCACGCAACCGGCCATCTCCGCGATCGCCTTGCCCAGGTTGCCGCCGCCGCGCTGATAACGATCGCCGACCGCCTCTTCGGAGCATCCAATCACATAATCGATACTCGCCGGGTCAAGGTCGTGCAGCTTCAGCAGATGGGCGAGCGCCAACGCGCCGCTGGCTTTGCAGGCCAGATTTTCCGCCAGCACATGGGCCATCAGATTGGTGTCCTCGTGATGACCGGCGGCGAGCGAGCCGGCGATTCCGGTATCGGTTACGTGCAGAGGAATCGCACCCCTGGACACTTCCACCTGCGGGTCTCCGATCGCACTGCGCAATTTGCCCGGATCGAAAAAATCATGCAGCGGATGCCGCATCAAAGCCTCGGCCGAGCTTTGCGCAAGTTGTGGCGATAGCCGAATCAGCTTGAATTGATCGGCCAGCGCCATCAGGCCGAGAAACTCAGTTTCCGGCATGATTTCGCCATCGGGTCCGAAACGCTGTCCGCCGTCGAGGATACGATTGAAATGCGGCCGCGGACCCATCGCGCGCGGATGAACGCTGCCGATAAATGCCTGATTGGGGGCGTAACCGACTGCGGCATCGAAGCCGCGCAAATTGGCGTGGATTCGCGCGGCCACGCTTGGATCGCGCGCAATCTCGCGCGCCGGTTTCGATCCCAGCGCGATCAGGCCGGGCGCGTGGGCCAGCGCCGCGGCCGCCGCAATCAATACCGGTTTCGCCATCTTTCGTTCGGATCCGTCCGACTATGACCTGGAATCGAGCCGCGGAAAGCTAGTATTCCTCGATTGAGCGGCGGCCACCGCCGAGCTGATCGGCCGCGCCCGCCAGAAACAGAAAACGAAGATGAAGCGGACCGTTCGCGGGACGAACATCGTCTTCCGATTCCATAATCAATGGCCCGATCGTGGAACTGCCGATCACGCGGGAGACGGGCGGCAAGTCGATCGCCTGTTCGTTGATTCCGCAAGTGACGACGGCGTCGGCGCGCGGCGACATGAAGGTCAGCGATCCTTCAATTCGCCCGTCGCCGCCATGCGTCCATAGCACCATCGCACCCTTCATTCCGAGCGCCTCGCAGGCGTCGTAGGTTTCCATCGCGGCGGATTCCGGAATTCCGCCGCCGTACTTGGTCAGCACCACCGCGTCAGCGCGCAACGTCTCGCGGGCCAGGTTCGCCGCCATGATTGCGGTGCGCGTTCGCCCGGCCTCGGTTTCGGCTGCGATAATTGCGATCACGCCGGCGAAGGCCAGATCGTTGCGATGGCGGCGATAAAGCTCGCAAATCATCGGATGGTTCTGGATCGCATAGGTGTCGCCGCCGAAATTCCAATAGGGCGCGACAATGGCGCCGTCGAGAATTTCGTTCGGATGAATCACTGTCGGTAGCAGCGTGCGGACGTTATCGCCATACAGGATGGGTTCGTCGGCCTCAGTCGGCATCTGCTGCGAGGCCAGCATATAGATGTAGGCGACGCGCGGTCTGCCGGTATCATCCGACTGATGGGGAAGCTCCAGCACCTCGACCGAATCGGCCTGCGCGCGATTGGCCGCCTCGCCGAGGTAACCCGACGCCTTCACGCCGATCTCCTTGAGCGCCCGGTAATAGGCTGGGCGCTCGACGCCGGCGGCCGGCTGAGCCCGCACGCAGATATTGGCGGTATGCGAGTAGGGCGAGAATTCCGCGGCCGGTCCGGTCATATCGACGGTGAGCTTATGCCGATCGGGCAGCGCGTTCATAACCATTATGGCGGCGCCGCGCGCCACCGCCGTGACGCCATCGCCCACGGGCCCGATGCGATCGATCACGCCTGGGAAATTTGGCCCGGTCGCTTTGTAGCGCGGCTCGAAGACATCGAAGATGCCGGTTATCCGGCAATCCTCGCCGGGATTCGCCAATTCGATTTGTATTTCGGTCAGACGCGAGTCAGCCCCGAGCAGGCGAGCTAGTTCGTCGCGCGCGACAGTCAGCGTGCGGTCGTTCAGGTTGGTGCTGATGCCGAAAACGGCGCGATTGACCGCAGCGGCTCTAATCTCAAGCCGCATGTGGGATGCCGTCGGCGGCCAGCGCCCGGATCGCATCGGCAACGATCCCGCGCCTGAGCATCTGCTCCGCTTCCGGAGCGAGCGCCGGATCTCCGGTTGGATGCAGCACGCTGCGGCCGGTCACGATACGCGGCGAACCGACCATCGCGGCTACCTGCTTCATCGAGCAGATTTGCGCAGTCGCGATTCCCATCCGCTCGATTTCCTTTGCCAGCGCCGCTCCGCAGCGCGTGCTGGTTCCTCACGTCGAGGTGAGGATGACCGCCTGAACACCTTGATCCAGCAGTCGCCGTCCAATTTCCCGTCCAACTTTTTTTGCGTTTGAGATCGACATGCCGAGTCCGGCGGTGGCGTAAACCGTCTCGTGCAGCTTGCCGATCACACCGTTGCGCTCAAGTTCGCGGGCGGCGTCCAATGGCGTCAGCCGATTGAGATCCTGATTGACGAACTGCGTATCGTAGCCACCGTGGTGAGCCTCGACGATATCGGTCGTGAATCGGTCGAGTCCATGAATCGGGATAGCGGTGATGCGATCGGTATAGCCATTAGGCATCCGCTCTGGATTGCCTTTGGCTACCAGACCGCCGTCGGTGACCAGCGCGACGGTGGCCTCGGACAATGGAAGCTTGAGCCTGGTTGGCTCGACGCGATCGAAGACCGGCACGCTCATTTCGGTGGTGAAAGGCTGACCGGTGAGCTTGCTGAGCAGCATATCGATCGCGCGCCGCGCGGCGATCTGTTCGCGCACAACCGGACGTTTCATTCCATGCGGGAAGCATCCGAGCTCCGCCGGACGATCGAGCGGATCGCCGGCCGCGATCCGTTTGACCAGCGACACGATCTGGTCTATCGCCTCGCCCATCGTGCGGGCGGTGGGGCCGGTTCGCACAATCAAGACCCGGTTGCGGAACTGATCGACGGCAGGATTCTCCTGGTACATCCCGGTGATCGCCGGGATCGCGAGCTTCTCCTGGATTGAAGCGCAAAGCTGGCCGCAGGCTTGTCCGTAACGGCCTGAATTGAACGCCGGCCCGGCGATTAAGATTTGCGGACGAAATTCGGAAATCAGTGCGGTAAGGTCTTCGGCAGCGGCTTCTGGATTATCGGCAAAGGTGTTGTCGCCGCAAATCGCGGTGGCCACCACCTCGAAGCTCGCGCCGAGCCGCGCTTGCAAAACGCGGCCGGGCCCGATCGCTTCGGATTTGATTTGAGGTTTGATCCCGGCCAACTCCTCGCCGCCGAGTTGACCGAAGAACTGATTGAGATAGTGAACGATTCTGATCGGTTCCATATGGATCTGAACTCGTTCGGCTTTGACTGAGAATTTCGCTCAAATTTGACTGAGAATTTCGCTCAAAGGTGATCTCGGCCGATTCCCAATCGATCCACCGGCCGGCCGAGGGGATAACCCGCTCGACCGGCCAGTGGCCTGGATTACTTGCTCGCGCCCGCCTGCTCCAGCGATGCTGACCGCGGAGTTTCCCGCTCCTGGAACTCCGGCATCACCTTGGTGGCGAACAATTCGAGTTCGCGCTTCATCTCATCGCGGGTCAGGTAGCCCTGATCGCCGAGCCACAGAAAGTACTCGGGATTGAGCGTTTCCTGAATCTCCGCCAGGCGCCGCCGCACATCATCCACGGTTCCGGCTACCGCCATCTTCAGACCGAGCAGCGCTTCCGCTTTTGGCGGGATGTTCTTGTCGACCTTGCTATGAAAATTCTCGAAGACAAAGTACGACCCGCTGTCCATCAGACGCCGCGCCTCGGTACGATCGTTCGCAATATAGACGAACTGGCAGGTGCCGATGCCCTGACCAAGCTTCAGGGAGCGACCCGCCTTCTCGGCTTCCTCCTGATAGGCGCGGAAGGCCTTGAGCGTACCGTCGGGGAAGGGCGCAAACACCATTGGCGCGACGCCTTGACGAGCGTCCCATCGGATGGTTTTGTCGCTGGCGGTGAACGCCTGCCAGACTTCCGGATGCGGCTTCTGATAGGGCTTGGGAACCGCGGAGAGCTTGGTTAGCTGGTCGCCCGTCAACTCGCCCGCTGCGCCAAAACGCTTGGTGGCCTCATGCGGCGCCCAGAAGTGACCCTCGGGAGGGTTGGGAACCTTGTAGTACTTGCCGTTGAACGAGAACGGTTCATCTTTCCATGCCAGCTTGATGACCTGGAACAGTTCCTCGAACACCTCGCGATTGTGGTCGTCGGCTTCCGTGCCTGACCCGCCAAGCTTGACTCCATAATGCTGGCCGAGCACGTTGACCCAGCGCGGAAATACGCCGCGCGCGAGACCGCAAATCACGCGTCCCTGGCTCATCTGATCGGCCCAGGCGACGTCGAGCGCCAGCCGGATCGGATCCCACGTCGGCAGTACAAATCCCAAAGGTCCAATTTTGATTCTTTTCGTGTTCTGCAGCAGACGAATCAGATGCGGTGTGGGAGTCGCCCCGGCTTCGCATCCTTCAGTATAGAAGTGATGCTCGGAGAACGTCACAACGTCGAAGCCCAGATTTTCGCAATGCTGCGTGATGTCGAGCATCTCGTCGAGCATTTCCTGGGTTTTGTCGGTCCGGTGCGCAATCGGCGCCAACCGCTGACGTTCCTCCGGAGTGGCCGGATAAGCCGGGAGAATATGGAACACAAATTTCATTCAAGCACCTCGCTAGGTATATAGGCGACTACTAACTAATGCCGCGAACTTATACAAGTACGCGCTTAACTGCCCACCTATCGTTCATAAGCACAGCTTGACGGCAACTGCCGCGCGCTTGACCGCGGTCCATGACCGCAAGGATAATCGCGCGGCATAACTTGAACGAAAAAGGTGCGTCGATGGCAAGGTTCGTTGTGATACTCGGAGCCGTTACCAAACCCGGACGGCTGAACAAGGCGATGACCCGGATGTGCGAGCTTGCGAGCGAGGCCGAAGCCGGGGTCGAAACCGACCTGATTAATCTCGCCGATTGCAAAGTGGCGTTCGCCGACGGTCGCGCACCGCAAGACTACGGCGACGACACCGCCAGTGTGGTCGCTCGCGTGATGGCCGCCGACGCGGTGGTGATCGCGACCCCGGTTTACCGCGGCTCAATGACCGGAGCCTTAAAAAATTTGCTCGACCAGCTTCCGATCGAAGCCTTGATGGGCAAGCCATGCGGGATTGTTGCGATGGGCGCGACGCTGCATCATTACCTCGGCGCGGAATGGCATTTGCGCGATGTGCTGACCTGGTTCGGGGCGCTGACCGCGCCCACCAGCGTGTATCTCGCCTCGTCGGATTTCGAGCAGGGCGAACCGGCGGAGAATGCGCGGAGCGATCTGAAAGCGCTCGCCGCGGCGGTATTGAAGATGCGCGTGCTGACCTCGAACGCGGACGGCTACCTCGGCCCGATTCCGCTCGCCGCGCGCAAGCAGTAGCCCGACGGCGGCATCTTCAATGACGAGCGCGGGTCTGCGGTACAATAGAAGAGCGTGAAGCGGTAGGCTGATTTTCAAAGGAGATGGCGATGGATATCAGTATCGACATCGTATCCGATGTGGTCTGCCCGTGGTGCTTTATCGGCAAGCGCCGGCTTGAAAAGGCGCTGACGCTGTTCAAGGGCCATCGGGTCCATATCATCTGGCGTCCCTTCGAGCTGAATCCCGATCTGCCGCGCGGCGGGATGGATCGCGATCGCTATGTGGCGGCGAAATTCGGCGGACCCGAGCGCGCCAAAGAGATTTATGATCGCATGACGCAGACCGGCGCGGCGGAGGGCATCGCGTTCCGCTACGATCTAATCGAGAAGACCCCCAACACCTTCGATGCGCATCGGCTGCTCTGGATGGCGCAATGTGAAGGCGATCAGAATGCGCTGGCGGAGGCGCTGTTCCACGGTTATTTCATCGAGGGCAAGGATCTCGGCGATCGCGCGGCGCTTGCCGCCATCGCGGGCGTGGCCGGGATTGACGCGAGCGAAGCTGAACTGTTTCTCGAAAGTGAAAAGGGCGTTGCGGAAGTGCGCGCGGAAGCGGAACTGGCCCGCGGTCTGGGCATCAGCGGTGTCCCGTTCTTCATCCTCAACGGTCGCTATGCGCTCTCCGGTGCGCAGGACCCCCAAATCATGCTGACGGCGCTGAACCGGGTGGTGACGGAAGAGGCGGCGCCCAGCCGCATCTTTCAGGCTGCGCTTGAACCCTGATCGTCCGCAGCTGACGGTGGCTGGAATGCTAATTTGATGCGTACCCCATGGGACGCTTGCGAGCGTCAGACGCTGTCCTGGTTTCGTGACCTGGTTCGCCTCGATACCACCAGTCCGCCGGGCAATGAGCGGATTGCCGCCGAGTACCTGGCCGGCGTTTACGCCGCCAACGGCATCGAGACCGTGAGTCTGGAGGCCGCGCCGGATCGGACCAATTTAATCGCACGAATTCGCGGCAGCCGGTCGAGCGAGGCCCCCCTGATGCTGGCGTCGCATACCGACGTGGTTCCGGCGGAGCCGCAACACTGGACCCGCGATCCCTTTGGCGCGGAGATAGCCGAGGGATACGTGTGGGGCCGCGGCGCGATCGACATGAAATCGAAGTGCGCGATGGACCTTGCGATCGCGGTGGCGCTGGTGCGGGCCGGGATAATCCCCAATCGCGACTTGATTGTAGCGGCGACCGCGGACGAAGAATCAGGATCCCGCTTCGGCGCGCAGTTCCTGGTCGAACGCCATCCCGATTTGGTGCGGGCCGGCTTCGTGCTCAACGAAGTGGGCGGCTTTACTATGTATATGGGCGGCCGCCGGTTCTATCCGATCCAGGTGGCCGAAAAAGGTTTTGTCACGGTGCGCTTGACGGTATCCGCCGCGCCGGGCCATGGATCGATTCCCCGTCCGGTCACGGCGATAACCCGTCTGGCGGAATTGATCACCCGAATCGCCAATGCGCAAATGCGAATTCGTATCACCCGGCCGGTCAGCCAGACGTTCGCCGCCCTCGGTCTCAGCCGCGAAACCGCGCCGCCATTGTTCCGTCCGATGCTATCGAACACGGCGACCCCGACCATCGTCAGCGCCGGTTATAAGGATAATGTAATACCGGGCGAGGCTTCGGTGGTAATTGATGGGCGCACGCTGCCGGGGGAGGATGTCGCCAGCTTCATTGCCGAGTTGCGCACGATCGTCGGTCCCGAGCCGGCCCTCGAAGTGATCAAGAGCGCGCCGCCGGCTGAGTCGAGCACCGATACGCCTCTATACCGGCTGATCGCCGAGAACATCGCGGCCGCCGACCCCGGCGCGGCGGCGATACCCTGGATGTTGCCGGGCGCCACCGATAGCAAGTTTTTCGCGCGGCTGGGAGCGGTCTGTTACGGCTTTTCGCCGGTCAAACTTGGCCCGATGACGCCGTTCGGATCGCTTTATCATGGCAATGACGAACGGCTGCCAATCGACGGATTTTATTGGGGTCTGCGGCTGTACGCGGAAGTGGTGCTGAACTTCCTCGGCCTCGAATTCGATTCGGTGTTCGAATAACTGAAAGATTGGAACTCAGAGCACCGGCGGTGGACTGCCCGGCGGTAACTGCGGGGCGCCTTCATCGGCACCCGCTGCCGCGGCGGGTGGTGCGCTGTCATCTCCGGTATCCGGTGAATTGGTCACCCCCGCATCCGGCGGAGCTTCGGGCATCTGCGGCGGCGGGGTTTCCATATCCGATGTGGTAGTACTCGAGTCGTTATCAGGCGGTGTGAAGGTGACCAGCAAGCGGGCCGGCTCCTCCAATGGCACAATCGCAAAACGGGAGATCGCAGTCGTATTTACGGTTACCTCGGTATCGTTTCCCTGCGGGCTTACCTGTACGTCGCGGAAAATCGACTTGTCGAACACCAGATGCTGATCGAGATGGGTACCGGGGGAGGTGTTCTTAAGCATTATCGTTAGGGTGTCGGAATTCGAACTGGCCTGGAATTCCTTTGAATACATCACCGGTCCGCTCAGGTCGAAAATTACCGACAGGGGTGGGTCGGCGGACGAAAGCCGGATAGTTCGCAGCGTCACCGGCGTTTTTCCGTATCCCGCCGATGCGATCTGCACATGGGTTGCCGAGGCCGCGCGATTCAGATTGGGCAGGCCGTCGCTTCCATAGGCAGCGCCCTCGGCCATATTGGCGGCCGAAGCCATGCGGGCTTTTACCACCTGCCGATCGAACGCCGAACTCTGATCCGGATTGAACCCGCTTTCGGCCAGCACCATCCGCAGCGGGTCGTCTTCGGTATCGACCGGCTGATTCAGCTTGGCAAGCGCCTGTTTGGCCGGCGCAGCGTATTTGCTTTTAGGATAATGCATCGTCAGCGCGGTGAAGGCCTGCGCCGCCGAGTACTTCTTGCCCTCTTTGGAAAGCGCGACGCCCAGCTTGTATAACGCCTCGGGCGCGACCGGCGAGTCCGGATACTTCTCCATCAGCTCGGCCATTCGCGACTCGCTGGCCCGGTAATTGGCGATCGAGGAATAGTAGTCGCCGATGTACAGCTCGTTGCGCGCGAGCAGTTCTCGGCAGATGACAATCCGCTGCCGCGCCAGTTCACCGAATTCGCTCTCGGGAAAACGTTGCTCGATCAGATCAAATTGCCGCAGCGCCAGCGTCGTGTTGCTTTGGTCACGGTCCGGCTCGCCAGTCCGGTTATAGTAGGTCATGCCGAGGTAATAAGTGGCCAGCGCCAGATTCTTGCTGGTCGGATGCATCCGCTGAAAATCGTTGAGCGACTGAACCGCCTGCGCATACTCGCCCATCTTGTAGTAAGCGAGACCGATACGCAGTTCGGCGTCTTCGGCGTACGGGCTGAACGGATACTGATCGATAAGATGCTGGTAATTATCGATCGCGCCGCGATATTCACCCATCGAATAGTAAGCTTGGGCCTGACTATAGTAATCCTGACCGGTGGGAATTTTGCGCGTACTGCATCCCGCGCAGGCATACACCAAAACCAGCGTCCAGCTTATAAACAGAGCACGTTTCATCGAATTCTGATCAGGTTAAACATCCAAATCCAGCAGCGCAAGCTATCATCTCTTGCGCCAGCGCACGGTTATTCTGTCAGATCAGGGCGCCTAAAACTGCTAGCGAAAATCGGCCGGCCCGCCGCAAGGTACTTGCGCCCGAAGCCGGAAAACCGCGCGCCGGGAACTTCCGCCGGACTTTCGCTGAAACCACCCGCCGTCAGCATCGAGAACATCTGGCGCGCCCAGGGCTCGACGTCGCTCGCGACATGAATCAGCCCAGCCGTCGCCAGCGTCCGCGCCAGTGCGGCAACCATCGACGGCGATACCATCCGATGTTTTTCGTGCCGCGCTTTGGGCCACGGGTCAGGGAAGTAGATGTGATAGACGCTGACGCTTCCATCGGGAAGCAACAGATTCACCAGGGTCCGCGCATCCGCCCGGATGATTCTTAAATTATTCAAGCCGCGCCGTCCCGCGCGAGCCGCAAACACCCGCGCGACCGAGGCGGCCAGTTCCACGGCGAGAAAATTGCGGTCGGGACAGGCCATCGCCCGCGCCATGATAAAATCGCCGCGTCCCGCGCCCAATTCGACCTCGAGCAGCGCCTTCGAAGGAAACAGCGCCGGAAGATCGATCGTCAGCGCCGATGCAGCCGCGTCGCCGATCAGTATCCGCTCGGCGTCCGCGCGCGCGGTCGCGTCCCGCCATACGCGCCCCGCCTTGCGCAATCGTGCCATTCAACTAATCCGTTTGTGTGATATCGGGATAGCGCGTCAAGGCAGAAATTCTTCGCCTTGCGCCGTCTCGCCCGGAGTCAATCCGCCCGCCGCAAAAACGCTTTCACGCGCCAGCCGACGGTTTGAAATTTGTATTGTCCGCTAAGGCACTTGCCACTTTATCTGATCACCAAAGCAAAATCGCTCGTATCATAGCTGATGGCCGGCGATAGCACTGCACGCCGCACTCCATGTCCAGCAGCCACCTGCATCCTTTGGCCGCAACGGTCAGGGTTTCGGCGCAATCGAAAGATGGCGACTGCGTTCGCTCGGCCAGAGTTGGCCGATTTCAGGCGATTGAGCCGCCGGGCGCCAGCCGCCTGCCAAGCACTTTCATAACCATACCCCGCACTTCGGAGGTTCGCGCTTCAGTTTGGCTGGCGACGGCAAGCGCATAGCCGAGTATCGCAGCGATTATGATTCCGCCGGTAAGAATAGACCACACATCCATCTGCCATCTGCTATGGGGCAGGATCAGCGCCTTCAGAAAAACCAGTAGTGGAAGATGTACCAAATAGAGCGTGTAGGAAAAGCCAGCCACGCGCGCGTCCAAGTCAGGATAGCGCCCGCCAACGCTCGTGCGGCGATCCTGCAGCAATATGTAGATCAGAAGGGTGGTAAACCCTCCAACCCATAAATCGTTGAGCAGCGAGTAGCGCAGAAACGGCGCGTGATGAGCGGAAGGCACCAGCGCGGGGAAAAACAGCGCCAGCGTTCCGAGCCGAATCGTTTTGCGATTCAGCTTTTCAATTGTGGGAAGAAAATTTAGTCCCGCGCCCATGAGCCAAATCGCGAAAGCTCGGCTGATTGTCGAACCCAATCCAACCACGACGATGCTGAAACCGGCCAATCCGGCTATCCGGCTGTCCTTTCGATTTCCCGGCCAAACCATCAGCAGCAACAACGGAAACAGAATGTAGTACCAGAACTCATAGGTCAGGCTCCAAAGCGGACCGTTCGAGCCGAACGTCGGCACCAGGACGCGCTGAAGGAAAAGCGCATTTCCCAGCATCGTTATCGCGTTTGAAGCCGGAAGTATCGGAGCGCTTATCGATGCATTTACAACTTTGCCGCCGTAAATTCCCCCGGTTCCGAACCAAAACATCCCACCCCGATCCCAAAGCGCACCCAGCACCAGAGCGGGAATCAGCACGGTCCACAGCCGGGATAGACGATTGATCAGGTATGGCTGCCAGCTCCACCGCTGCTCGTGAAAGTTCCGTAAAACGCTGGCGCCGATCAGGTACCCGCTCAAAACGAAAAAAATCATGACCGCCTGATGACCGAGATCGGTCATGAAGTAGAACAATCGCAATAGCCATCCGGCACGTGCAGGATCGAGGTCGACAAAAAAAGTTCCTCTAAAATGAAAACCCAGCACCGCGATTGCCGCGATCCCGCGCAGGGCATCGAGATGCGCGGAAGCCTTCACGTCGCGTAAAGGTTGAAGCAGCAGCGCCCGCTTGCCAAGGAAATCAGATGCTGGTGGATTAGCCATTATCCCCGCTCTTTACCCTTGCCGAAGGTCTGGTAGGGTTGCACATGGTGAAGTTGACGGCTACTCGATCGAATCGATTTCCCGAATGAACTTCGTGCATCCACTGTGAGCGCCTTGACGATATTCGAGATCGCTCGTAACCTGTCGGCTGATGGCCGACCCGTAACCTCGGAGCCGCCTCATCGTGCCTGATTTGCCCAAAATAATTCCGCTCTTTCCGCTGCCGAACCTCGTGATGTTTCCCGGCTTGCGGGTCCCGCTGCATATCTTCGAGCCACGTTATCGTCAGATGATCGCCGACATCGAGCAGACCGACGGAGTGATCGGAATGGTCCTGCTCAAGGAGGATTGGGAGGAGGATTACGAAACGCGTCCCGACATTTTCGAAATTGGATGCGCCGGCAAAATTGAGGAAATTGAAAAGCTGCCCGATGGCCGCTTCAACTTGATTCTCGAGGGCACCGCCGAGTTCCGCGTGGTCCGTGAACTTCGCGACCGGATGTACCGGCGGGCGGATGTAGAGTGGACTCCGGTCAGCGCTCCCGCGCTGGTGACCGATCCCGAAATGATGGAAACTTTGCGCGAACTGTTATTCAACTACCTCGGTACCGAGCCGGCCGAGCAGGCCTGGAACACGCTGGTCGAGGAACGCGGATTGACCGGCGCGTCGCTGGTCAATTTTCTGTGTTTCCATCTTGATGTTGCGCCGATCGAAAAACAGACCCTGTTAGAGTCGCGGGCAGAACGAATTGGATGTCTGATCGACATTCTGACTTTCAAGATCGAAGAACGGAAGCTGGGACCCAATGGTCCTGGCGGCCGTGTGATGCAGTAAACGGCGCCGCCTATCTAAGAATTAAGCGCTGGCGGAATTTACTGCAGATGTCAGAAATTCCGGCGCTGCGACCAAAAATCAGTGTCTCAAAATTGTACGTATGCCGAACCGTTGTCACCTTAGGGTTCACGCTGTGTTGACCCGAAAACGTCCCTCCGGCTCGCGGAACGATGCAAATATGCAACACAGGTGTAACTTTTACACCATAGCCTGACGGTCCTACTTCGGCTAAAGAGAGCATAAGACCGCAAATTTTTCGATCGTCAGGCAGTCTTTATGTGCGATCGATTAGTGAACTAAGGTACGGTTAATTTGGGCTAAAACCGTAGAAATCACCTAGGCTCGCGATTGCAAAACCCTGATTGTCCCCGGTTTTGTCCCGTTCATACATCCTTTCCGGCTAATCTCGTGCGAAATCCGCCTGACTCGAAGCGGGCCATCGAATCGCACTCGATTTCAACCGATTAAGTGCCGCTTCGCTACTCTCGCACTTGCGGCACGCGCATTGCTCCCTGACCTGATCAGGCTTTGGTTAACGGCGTGCGGTTGACGCCTCGACATGGCCAAACTACGGCAAGGCGAAGAGGATAGGCTCACATGGACTGGGAAAGTGGAGTACTAGGCGCGCTGTTCACGCCCGAGGTTTTGACTCCCGAACAATATTATGACGAGCGGCGCGACGACAGTGCGCTCCGTCCGGTCAAGCGCTTGATGATGGCGGTGCTGGAGGATGCGTTGCGATGCTTCCAGAATAACAGCGCCACTCGCAGCGGCCCACGACAGCGGCTTTTTGCCGAGGCCGAGGAATGGTTGTGCGCCGACGAAAGCGACGGTCCGTTTTCGTTCAATACGGTCTGCGAGACCCTCGGAATAGAACCGCAATATCTGCGTGGTGGATTACGCCAATGGCGCGAAGAACAGCTTCGCGGTATCGCAACTCGGCGATTGGCGCGTCGTTCACCGGTGGTGCGCAATGGAAAAATCAGCATCCGCGTTCGGCGTGATAGTCGGCGTGCGCATCAGGCTTAAACCTGGCGCAAAATATAGAGTGTACGCTCGTCGATAATCGCGTACGTCGGTTTGATGAGACCCCGATCTCGCTTACGTTTTAAGCCAGTTTGAAATTTTCTGATGGATTCCGATCGGGTCGGCGGCCCAATAGCCATGACCCGCATCGGCGATCGTCATCAATTCCGCCTGCGGCAGCCGGGCTTTCATAATATCTGCATTAACCGGTGGGATGAGCAGGTCCTTGTCGCCATGCACAATCAGCACAGGGCACTTGATCTGAGGCAGCCGATCGTGAGTATTGAACTGGATTAAACCCGCGATCGTGCGGTCGGCGGTTTCCGGCGGCGTCGGCGGAGCCATTTTAAGACCTGCCAGCATCAGGGGCTTTATCTCCGGATGCTTTTCGATGAATTCGGCCGGATAAAGCAGCGGTACCAGCACCTCGAGTGCTTCTTCCGGTTTCGACGCCATCAATTTTACGCTAGCGATCAGCTTTTCGAGCACCTCGAGCGGCGCCATCTTAGCTGAGGATCCACCCGCCGCAGTGCAGCCGAGAACCAGCTTCTCGACCCGATTCGGGTAACGTAAAGCCAACTCCTGCGCGATCATTCCGCCCATCGAGATGCCGTAAACCCGGGCTTTGGGAATCTCCAGCGCGTCAAGCAGTGCGGCCGCATCCTCCGCCATCGCGTTGATCGTGTAAGCCCCTTCGGGCCGATCGGAATTTCCGGTGCCCCGATTGTCGTAATAGATACATTTGAAGCTGCTCAGGAAGGGCAGGGCAGGCGTCCATGCGATTCCCGGCATCCCAAATCCCATAATCAGCAGCAGGGGATCGCCGCTGCCGAAAGTCTGATAGCTCAAATTGATATTTCCGGCCTTGATTTTCGGCATGGTGCTCCCGGCAGGAGTGGTTAGGCGGACGTCGTTAGGCGCTGGCGATCAGTCCAGCGCGAACGATCAAGTTTACAATGACCGGGCGAACCGCCGATTCAATGCATCGCCGTCTGATTCGAATCATGCGAATTGTGCGAACCGGACTGGATACTTGAACTGTGCATCGGGGTGCCGACGACCGGGACGCTCGCCTCGGACGGATTCTTTTCATATGGCTCGGGCGGAAACTCATCGGGGGGCGGCAGATCGGCCATCTTCGGCGGCTTGTATAATTGATCGGCGTCGGGATTGAGAGCGGGAGCGAGCGGCGTGCGATTGGCGAGATAATTCAGCGGACGCGCGACCGTCCATTCCAGCGCGAACCCAATTGGCGCGATAAAGTAGGATGCGATTTTCAAGGGCTGCGAATCATCTTCGTTGTAATCGGCCGGATTCTGCTGATTCTCGTGATATTGCGCATGTACGATCGGCGAAAAACCGAGGATCAAGGCCAAACTCAAACCAATAGCCACGCGCCGCATACGCTTAACTTTGGTGTGGCCGCGCCGCGAAGTCAAGCTCGACTGGTCGATTCGACTATGGCATCGGTCCGCCATCCAGACGCGTACAATAGACCGGAAAATTTATCATGAATCATGGGCGTAAAACCCTGCCGGACGATACCCGGCCCGCCGCATCCAAGGACCCACGGCGTTACATCGTCCGGGATGTTTCGCGAGCCTTGACGCCCACCGGCGGCTTTCTTAGGGGGTTCGGATTCAGCCTGAATCCCTACATCGGATGCGCCTTCGGTGACAGTGGCGGCTGTCCTTTCTGCTACGTGCGCGCGCTGCCGGTTGCGCGCGCGGCTGATGGTCCATGGGGGAACTGGGTGATCGTAAAGCGCAACCTGGCCGAGTTACTCGAACGCGAACTGCGGGCCCTGGCCGGCCAAGGACGGCTCGATCAAACGACCATTTTCATGGCCAGTGCGACCGACCCCTACCAGGGAATCGAGCGGCGGATGCGAATCACGCGCGCCGCGCTGGAGCGGTTTATCGACTATCCGCCACGACGCATCCTGATGCAGACGCGCAGTCCCCTGATCGAACGCGACCTCGATTTGTTCGGCCAGCTCGGCACCAGGGTTATCATCTCGATTACGCTGGAAACCGATGACGATTCCGTGCGGCGCGCGATCACGCCAACCTCGCCGTCGGTCGAGCGGCGGCTGGCCTGCGCCCGCCGGATGAGAGCCGCGGGCCTGTTCGTGCAGATCGCGGTTGCCCCGATGATGCCGAATCACGCTGAAAGATTCGCCGCGATGCTGGACGGGGCGGCTGATCGGGTAATTGTGGATACCTACTTCGATGGCGATGGGGCCAACGGTCGCCGATCCCGCGCGCTCAAGCTGGGCGATCTGTATCAGCGGCTGGGCTACGAGGGGTGGTTCCAACCCGGCGCGGAAGCGGAACTAATGGATGCACTGCGCCAACAACTCGGCCGCGATCGCGTGCTGTTCAGCCGCGCAGGTTTCAACGCCATCTGATGCGATCGCATATGGCGCATGTCATTTCTGTTGCATCGCTTCGCCGCAGCATTTCAGCGCGCCGGTGCCGCCCTTGGTTACGATCACACGCGAGCCGCACTTGACGCACTCGTAAATCTTGCCGAGCTGGTTTGCCATCCTGATTCAGTTCTCCATCGTCTCTCAGACGCCTTTGAACAACGGTTTGCGCTTGTTCAAAAATGCGTCGATTCCCGCGCTGCGGTCAGCCGTGGTCTGCAGGAGCGCGTAGAGATCTTCCTCCAGCCTTATACCTTGCGCGAGCGTCATATCGTAGCCCTTCAGCACCGCTTCCTTTACCATCAGGGCTGAGAGCGGGCCACGGCTTAGAATTTCCTTTTTTGTCCGATCGGCGAGGCGCCGAAATTCAGCTGCGGTTCGTGCGCTGCGCGTAACCAGCCCGAGCCGAACAGCCTCGCGTGCGTTGATCGGTTCACCGGTGAGCAGCATCGTGAGCGCGGCCGGCGCACCCACGATACGCGGCAGGCGTTGCGTGCCGCCGAAGTGCGGCATCAGGCCGCGCCGCGGCTGCGTGATTGCGAAGCGTGCGCTCCCGGCGGCGATTCGCAGGTCGAGCGCCAGCGCCAGTTCAAGTCCTTCATCGAAGGCATCACCATTGATGATTGCAAGCGTAGGCTTGGCCAGCGCCGCGATAGTTTCAACCAGGTTCGGATCGACCTCGCGATCGAAGCCGGTGCAGAAGGTCGAACCGGCGCTGGTGATGGCGAGCATCAGGATGGCGTCGTCGTCTTCGATCTCTTCGATCAGTTCGATTAGCTTTCGCGCGACGGCGGCGCTGATTCGCGGATGGCCAAGAATCGCCGTGACGCAGCGGTCGCGCCGTTGGATAATCACTCCGGCGGCGTCTGGCGCTTTCAATCTGCGCGGCACGCGAATCCGGGGTGATGTCTGCGCTCTTGCATGCTGCACCGCATCAGGCCCCTTGCCGCAAGCTCTGGCGTAAGATCTTGCCGAGCGCATTCTTTGGCAATTCGGCGACGAATTCGATCTGCTCCGGGCGTTTGAAGCTGGCCAGACGGGTGCCGCAGAAGCTGATCAGATCTTCGATGGTGACGGGCGTTTGCGGGCGAATCACCACGAAAGCTTTAATCGTCTGTCCCCATTCGAGCGATGGCACGCCAACCACCGCGGCCTCGTCAACCCCAGGATGACTCATCAAAACAGTTTCAACTTCAGCCGGAGCGATATTCTCGCCACCGCGGATTATCATGTCGTCCTTGCGTCCGGCAAAGAAGATGTAACCGTCGCCATCGATCCAGCCGAGATCGCCGGTCGCCCGCCAGCCGTCGCCCAGCGCCGCGTCGTCATCGCGGCCCGCATAACCTTTCATGATTCGGGCGGTGCGAATCACGATTTCGCCGACTTTGTCGTTGCCCAGCCATTCACCGTTATCATCGCGGACGCGCACTTCGACATCGGGCAGAGGACGGCCAATTGAATTAAGCCGCTTGAGCTTAAGCTGAATCTGTTCGGCGCTACCTTCAAGGCGATGGTCATCCGGGCCGAGCACCGTCAGCGAAGATGTGGTTTCGGTCTGACCGTAGGCGTTGACGAAGCCGACATGGGCGGGAAAACTTTCGATCGCACGGCGGATAACAGCGAACGGCATCGGCGCGCCGCCGTAGGCGAGATTGCGCAGACTCGACAGATCGGTCCGGGTAAAACCGGGATGGTCGAGCAACTGCTTCATCATGGTGGGTACGACAAAAGCATGCGTGATCCGCTCGCTCGCCACCAGCCTCAGCCATTCGCCCGCCTCGAACTGCGGCATCACGACCATCTTGCGGCCGGTCCACAGGTTGGTCATCAGGGCGGTCATCCCCGCGATGTGATAAAAGGGCACGCACACCAGCGCGACGCCGCGATCGCTGCCGTCGGCCATTTCGATGTTGGCCGTGACGTAGGCGGTGAAATCGCGATGCGTCAGCATCACGCCCTTGGGACGCGAGGTGGTCCCGCTGGTATACATCAGGACCGAAGTTTCCTCGTCGTCAACCTCAACCTCGGCCTCGCTATCCTCGGCCGCCACCGGCGCCATGATTGAGCTGAGCGGACGGATCTCGCCGATGCCCGCACCCAGCGCGATCACTTCCTGTAGCTTCAGTTGAGGACGCAGACGCGCCGCCAATTCAAGATAGCGATCACCGACCAGCAGCACCCGCGCCCGCGCCGAATTAATCATGTACTCGAGCTCGGGTTCGCGCGCGCGATAATTCAGCGGCAGGAAGGTGAGCCCGGCGCGCGCCGCGGCGTAGTATGCGGCGACATACAGATGGGAATTGGTATCGAGTGCCGCGAGCACGTCGCCTGGCCGCAGTCCGATCGCGTGCAGGCCGGCCGCGAGGCGGGCCATCATGCTATTGAGCTGCGCGTATGTAAGCCGGACGCCACCGAACACCACGATTTCCTGTTCAGGTACGATCGAGCCTGGAATGGATATGAAGTTGACGGTATTCAATTCGCTTCCGTTGGTTGTCTTATCGCGGCCAGCCGCCGCTCCAGCGCGAGCCCTTCGCGCATGGTCATATCGAGGCCATCGTGAACGGCGGTTTTGATCATCGCAACCATCGCACGCGGCGCGGTGGCGAGCGCCTCTGCGATCTGCTCGGACGATCGCAAAAGCCGGCTCTTCGCCACCAATTTATCGAACAGTCCTATAAGCAGGGACTCGCGCGCGTCAATCCAGCGTCCGCTGATGCATAGATCGAGCGCCCGCCCGATTCCGGCCCGCCGGCTCAAGGTCTGCGTTCCGCCGACGCCTGGAATCATACCGAGGCCGGTTTCAGGCAGACAGACTCGGGTGTTGTCCGCCGCGATCACCAGGTCGCACAGCAGCGCCATCTCGAGTCCTCCGCCGACCGTGAAACCATGCACGGCCGCCACCGTCGGAATCGGCAGCGCGAGCAGCTTGCCCCATACGTCGCGCCGGAATCGAACCCATCGTGCAGTTAACGGCGAAGGCGCCGAGCCGAACTCGGTCAGGTCGCCGCCCGTCGCGAAGGCGCGTCCGGCGCCGGTCAGAATCATCGCGCGGATTTCGCGGTCGTCGTGAATTGCGCTCAGGACCTGGTCGAGGTCGTCGCGCATCGCAAGGTTGTAAGCGTTGAGAAATTCCGGCCGATTGAGAATAACCCACGCGATCGCGCCCCGCTTCTCAAAACGCACCGTGGGGAAGGTTTCCGCCATCAGGTCGAGTGAAGTTCCGCACTGGCGCTGCTGGCCAGCGCTGGACGTCCGCGCTCATATACCACGCGACCGCCGATGATCGTGATATCAACCGGCAGATTCATCAACTCGGCCGCATTTAGTCCGGCCGGATCTTTGGCCAGCACGATCAGATCGGCCAGACAGCCGGTAGCGATCCGGCCCGCCTCAAGCCGCGCCAGCCGGGCTGCGTCGCTGGTGAACAATGCGAAGGCATCGTGCGGGTCGAGGCCTTCAGCGGGGGCAAGTTCGTAGCCTTCGACCGAGGTGCGTGAGATAGCGGCCGCGATCGCGGTCAGTGGACGCGCGGGAGTGACCGGCGCGTCGCTGGCGCCGGCCAGGTTAATGCCTGCCGCCGCCAGGCTGCGCGCGCGGTAGGTCGAAGGCAGCAGCCCAGGTTCGCCCGCATATTTGCTCCCACGATAGTGGATGAATCCGGGATTGGTCACCACCCACGCGCCGGCCGCGGCAATTCTTTCAATGTAATCGGAAGGTATCAGGCCGCCGTGCTCAATCCGGCAGATCGCCGTGCCGGGATCGCCAAAGTTGCCGCGCGCTTCCTCGATCGCGCTGAGAGCCCACTCAAGTTCCTCGACTTCGGTGACATGGAAGGCGCAGTCCAGTCCCTTGGACAACGCGGTCGCCACCCGCCGCGGCAGAGAACCGGAGCCGTGAGCGGCGTTCGGCATGAACTTGACGCCCGCGATCCGGATGCCACCTGGATGCGCCGCAGCCGCCATCTGATCGATCGCTTCCAGATAGCGCGCGCCCGCCATCAGTCCAACCCGCTGGCTGATCGCGCCGCTGCTCACCAGCTTCGCGAAAAGCTGCACGTCATCGGGGCCGTTGCGAACGGTCGCATCGGTAAACGCGGTGATGCCGGCAGCGGCCAGTTCGCGGCTGAAAAATCGTGCGCGCGATTCGAGCTCGGCCGCGGTCACCAGCGGCAACCCCGCGCCGATCAGTTCTTCCATCGCGGCGCAAAATCCGGTGGGCCGGCCGGCCTCGTCGCGTTCGATAAAGCCGCCCGCGGGAGGTTTGAAATCCGGATTGTCGAACCTGAATTGTTTAATCGCGCGCGAGTTGAGCCATGAGGCATGAAGCGTCTGATGCCGCAGCCGCAATGGGTTGCGCGGCACCGTCCGATCAAGCTCCGCCAGCGTCGGACCGCGGCCTTCACGCAGCAGGGTCTCATCGCAGCCGAACGCGCGCAACCAGTTTCCCGGCGGAGTCTTGCTGGCCGCGACCCGTAGTTCGGCCAGCAGGTCGGCGATCGTATGGCAGCGCCATAGCGAGACTCCAGAAGAGGCAGCGGCCGCTTCCAGATAGTGCAGGTGCGAATCGATGAAGCCGGGGGCGACGGTGCGTCCGGCGAGACGGACAAGATGAGTCCGCGGCCCGACCAGCGCCTTCAGTTCGTTAAAGGGGCCGAGCGCGACGATCGAACCTGCCGCCACCGCGACCGAATCGCTTTCCGGGTGTTCCAGGATCCGTCCTTCATGCAGGACCAGATCAGCCTTTTCCATTTTTTTAGCCCGTCCCGCAGCAAAGCACAGAGTTCAAGTGAAAAATGAACTAGTCGGAGGAGGGCAAAGGCTTCACTTCCTTGAGTTTCATCGGCGTATCGCAGCATTCAACCAGCCCATCGCCGGCCTTGTTGCAGAGCACTTCGGTGCCGCACTTGTCGCACTGATAGCGCTTCCCCAATGCGTTAGGCATTCAATTTCCTCTCATTTCCTTAAAGTATTACTCGAAAGGAAGATCAGTTACCGCGGCCGCCAGTCCGCCATCTTCCCCGACCGTCACCGCGGTGCCGGGCGTCCACGCGTCGTGATGCAGAATCGCCAGCGCGATTCCGCCGCGTGCCGGCGACTGGGCGGTGCTGGTGATTCTGCCCACCTCGCGCCCCGCGAGCTTTACCGGAGCGCCGATTGGCGGAATCTGTCCCGCTGGCAAGCGCAAGCCGTACAGCTTCTTCTTCAGTGCGCCGTGGGCCGTCGCGCGTTCCAGCGTCTCCTGTCCGATATAACAACCCTTGTTGAGTGAAATCGCGCGCTCCAGGCGTACTTCGAGCGCCAGGGTCCGTTCGCCGGTATCGATTCCGGCCCGCGCCACGCCTTGCTCGATGCGGACAGCCTCCAGCGTCTCGTCGCTAGCCTCGATTTCCCCGCGATCCTTAAGTTGCCGGACCAATTCCGTGATTTCCTGCTGGCTGCCGATGATTGTCAGAGCCGGCCAATCTAAGCGCGGCAGATTAGCGATCCGGAGACCGCCAGCGATAGCGAAGCGCCAGGGCGGCAGCTCGTTGAATTGCGAAATCAGGCCGGCGATCAGTTCCGCCGCGCGCGGTCCTTCCAAATCGAGCATCGCAAGCTCTTCCAGTTGCTCGAATTCGACCTCGTCAGCCACCAGAAAGCGATCGAGATGGGCGCGCGCGCGATCCCACGCCGAACGTTCGATCTCAATCAGGAAGGCGTCCGCATCGGCGTAGATGAACATATCCGCCACCACGTGCGCATGATCGGTCAGCAGCAGCGTGGGCGCGACCTCACCGGTTTTCATCGCGCGGATATCGTTGCTGCACATGCCATGCAGAAACGAAATCCGATCAGCGCCGAAAACGCGAATCAGCACCCGATCGTTCACCATTCGCCATGCGACGCGACCGCGTACGGCTCCGTACGCAGAATCGGGCGATGGAACGCGATCGGCAATTTCGTTCATTTCAATGCTTTCCATTTTGCGACGCGGACAGAAAGGTAGCCGCATAAAATTAACAAACTAACGACTGGCACCACAATGCCGCGCGGTATTTGTTCATTTGTTCGCCCCCGCCTTTCGCCGTTGTTCTATCCGCCATCGAATTTTCATATACTGAACAATGGCAGGGAGGGCCGCGCCTTATGGGAGCCTTTGTTATTGGGTTGATCATCGGCATCGCACTCACCGTGATGCTCTTCATCTACGATGAAGGTGAAGTTTTTCTTAAGCTCGCGCGTCAAATCAAATCGGTTGTGACCCGCTATAAGGAGCCTCAGCGCACGGGGCTAAGCTGAAGCCTGATTATGGAAGAGTTCCGGCATGCGCATGCCGCGAATCGGCCCGCGCCAAAATGGATTGCGATCGCGTTGCTGATGCTGGGACTCTATGCCATCGCGGCGCGGGCTGCCGATCCCGCCGCTGAAGCGGGCCGCCTGAGCGACCAGTCTTTCACTTTCCTCAATGCGATCACCGGCAGCGGCGGGGCGAACAATCCTCTGATCGGACCGGTGGCGGGTTTCGCAGGCGATGCCCAAACGCTCGCCAGTGCGCTGAAACATGGCGACAATCAGGGCGCGGCCGGTGCGATGGCTTCGTTGCAGGCCGATCGCACGGCCGTCGACTCGGCTTTGCGGGCCCATCCGGATCCAGCTCAAGCTGCAGGCTGGGCCGCGCTCAAGAATCAGCTCAATACGCTCGCCAGTTACGTGAAACCTGGATCGGCGCCAGCGGCCGGCTCGCCGCCGCCACCAGCTTCGGCTCTCGGTTCGGATGCCGGCTCGGTCGCTGGCGCGGCTCCAACGGGCCTTGCCGAGCCGGCCGGAGCGCCGCCATCCGGTGCGCCGCGCGTGGTGATCAATTCGCGATCCCGCCGCGGTGGTGAGCTGCGCGTCAAAGGATTTTTTGAAGGCAACGATATCAGCTCGGCGGGCATCTACGACGGTGCCCAGCGGCTCGAAGCGATCCACGTTGATCGGATAACCGGCCTGCAGCGGGTTAATTTCGATCTCAAGCTATCCGGTGTGCGGCCCGGCATGACGCTGCGGATCATCACCGGCAACGGCGATACTTCGGAAGCACCACTGGAATCGGGATCGCGCATGGCGTCATCGGGGGTCGAGGTGACGCGCGGCGATCGTATGACATCCGCGCCCGAATCCGGCGGCCCGGAAGGCGGCGAGTCCGGCTCCGGCAATACGGCCGAGATTCCGAGCTACAGCTCGCGTAGCAGACCGCATAATCGTTTGGGCGGGGGGACATTGACCGGCGTCAGGATCAACGTGATCAGCGTCAACCAATCGATCCCCGGTCAGTACGAAGTGACCGGCCAGATCAGTGGTCCCGGCGTCAGACGGGCGGGAATATACGTGAATGGACGGTTAGTGTCGCCCATCTCGATTACCAACGGGGCAGGCATTAACAACTTCGACACCACGTTTCAGATGATGGGCGGCGGGGCTACCATCCGGGCCTACGGATTGGGCGGAAACTTCGTCGAAACGGCGGTGAACCTCGGCACTTCGAATATGCCGATGTACTCCGGTCCGATGGTGGTCAATCCTTATGCGTACGGCGCAAACCCCTACGTCAGTCCATATGGCGCAAACCCATACGGCTATGGCGCGAATCCATACGCCGGGAGTCCCTACGGCAGTCCTTACGGCTATCGGCCTAATCCATATGGATATGGCGCCGCACCGTATGGAAGCCCGTACGGAAATGGTTACGGTAACCCTGCGATGAATGCGCCGTGGTGGCAGCGTTTGATGCCATAGCAGCTTGCTCGCATCGCGCCACTCGGTTAAGTTCATGAATTCTCAACTGCTTTCCGAAAAGAAATCTACATATGTTAATCCAGGCAACCCAGATTCGTCCCGGGATGGTAATCGAGCATAACAAAGACCTTTGGCGCGTGATGTTGGTCAATCATGTCACGCCCGGGAACTGGCGCGGAATGGTGCAAACCAAGCTGCGCAACCTCAAGACCGGCTCGCAGACCGAAAACCGCTTCCGTTCAGAAGATCGCGTCGAGCGCACGATTCTCAATCAGGCGGAGATGGAATTCCTGTACGCCGACGGCGACCAGTACCACTTCATGAATACGGAGACCTTCGATCAGATCGCGATACAGGCCGAACTGATCGAGGATGTCGCGAAGTTCCTGACCCCGAACATGAAGGTCGAAGTCGAGTCATATGAGACCACTCCGCTCAACGTCAGGCTGCCTAAAACGGTCCATCTGCGGGTGGCTCAGACCGACCCCGGGATCAAAACCGCGGCGGTGACCAACTCGCTCAAGCCGGCCACGATGGAGACCGGCCTGGTGGTGCAGGTTCCGCACTTCGTTTCGGAAGGCGACGTAATCGCGATCAACACTGAATCGCATGAGTACGCGGGACGGGCGAAGTAAACTGCCTGCGCGTACCGAACGAGGGCCGCAGCGGTCCTTGTCCAAAAACCAGAAATCTCAGCCGCGTGAAGAATTCACGCTTCCGCTGCGGCCGCTCAGGCTCGGCGCGAATCTCTACGCCCTGCAAACGCAGCCCGGCTTCGAGCAGATCGCGCTCGACGAAGCGGCTAAACGTGCGCAGGCGCGGGTGCTTGGATCACGGGTGATTCGCGAGCGATCGGGCATCGGCATTTTCACCGCCCCCGCCGCGCCGGCATTGATGAAACTGCGATGCGCGGAAGATCTGTTCGCGGTCATCGGCTATCATGCCGCACCCGATCCGTCGCTCGAGAAGATAAGCGCGGCGGTGCGCGGAACTCGTCATATCGATTGGGCGCTGGATGCGCGGGTTCGCCTGATGCCGGGAAGCAAGGCGGGCCGGCGAATGCATTTTCGCGTGATCGCGCGCATGACCGGCGAGCACGAGTTTCGCCGCGTCGATTTCAAGCGCGCCGTCGAGCAGGCCCTGGTCGAACGTGAGGATCGTAACTGGCGGCTCGATGAAGAGCATCCCGAAGTCGAGGTCTGGGTCACGCTGCTCGACAGCGAGTTCATCATGATGATCCGGCTGAGCGACGATCTGATGCGTCAGCGCGGATACAAACACGCCGACCGGCCCGGTTCGTTGCGTCCGGCGGTGGCGGCTGCGCTGGCATGGCTGTCCGATCCGAATCCCGGCGATGTGGTGCTCGACCCGTTTTGTGGAACCGCGACGACGCTGATCGAACGCGCGCACCTGGGCCGCTATGCGATGCTGCTCGGCGGCGATAACGATCCCGAAGCGCTCGCAGTGGCGCGAATCAATGTGGGCCCACGCTACAAACCTATCGAGTTGCGGCCCTGGGACGCCGCCGAATTGCCGCTACCGGATCGCAGCGTGACAAAAGTCGTCACCAATCTGCCGTGGGGAATACGCTTCGGATCGCATAGCGATAACCGGCATGCGTATCCGCGCTTCATTTCGGAATTAAATCGCGTGATGGCGCCGGGCGGCAAAGCGGTGATGCTCACGGGCGAGCGCGCCCTGATGCGCGAATTGACCGCGGCAAGAAAAATCGCGCCCGATCACATTATCAAGGTGGAAATTCTCGGCACCTATGCCGAAATATACGTATGGTCGGCGATCGCTAAATCAGGCGCGGACCGCAGTGCTTAGTCGCAGATCGCGGGCTTGCGTGCGCCAGGGCTCGGGCAGCGTGATCTCGCGCGCGTCGAGCCAGTTCTTCTCCAGCCGGTAAAATTCCCGCGTCGGCTCGAAGAAGATATGCACCACCACGTCGTCGTAATCGAGCACCACCCAATGCCCGACGTTGAAACCTTCGACCGCGAGCGGGCGCGCATTGTCGCCGCGCAGCCGTTCTTCGATACCGCGCGCGATCGCCTGTACCTGTACGTCCGAACGCCCGGTTGCGACGATAAAATAGTCCGCGATCGAGTTTAGATGCTCGACTTCGAGCACGACCAGGTCGTACGCTTTCTTGTCGAGCGCCGCCTCGGCGGACGCAAATGCCTTCTCCAGGGAATTCACTATCTCAATGACAACCGCTTAATAGAGTGCGCCTAATAGAGTGAATGACGTTCGATGTAATCCTCGGCATCGCCCGGCATCAGATAACGGATCGATTCCTTGCGACGCAACTTCTCTCGGATACTGGTGGCGGAGATGGGCAAAATCGTGGTTTGCAGGAACGACAGCGTTTGGCCGCTTGGATGCACGTAATGGTCTTGAACTTTACTGTAGCCAAACCGTTGGAGCACGGCAACCGGACCGCCACCGTGAGTAAATTCGCGTTCGTCCAACCGTGCATGCACTACCAAGCTGCACAGCGTAACCAGCGCATCGGCTTCCTTCCAGGTTTCGAGATCGGCGAACGCGTCCGCCCCCATGATCAGGAACAAGGTCGCGGGCTGGCGCAGGGTCTGGAGGAAATGGCGAGCCGTATCGATCGTGTAAGATCGCCCGACGCGCCGCACCTCGACATCGGAGACCATGAAATGACGGTTGCCTTTGGTGGCGAGCCGTACCAACTGGAGCCGATGCTCGGCCGGGGCGAGTTCGCCTTCCGCCTTATGCGGCGGCGACGCGGCCGGGACGAAGTACACCAGATCGAGCTTGAGCGCCTCGCGATCCTCTTCGGCCGATCGCAAATGGCCGAAGTGGATCGGGTTGAAACTGCCGCCGAACAGTCCTACCCGCATCGCGCCACCAGCCTCCGGTCCGCACAGTCCGGATCAGTTACGTACCTGTCCGTGGCCATCGATCACGTACTTGTAGGTGGTCAGTTCCCGTAATCCCATCGGACCCCGGGCGTGCAGGCGATTAGTCGAGATACCGGTCTCGGCACCGAAGCCGAACTCGAAACCGTCGGTGAAACGGGTTGAGGCATTAACGTAAACCGTAGCCGAATCGACCTCGCGTTCAAAGCGCAGGGCCGCTTCGCGATCGCCGGTTACGATTGCATCGGCGAGCTGCGATCCGTGACGCGCGATAAATTCGATCGCTTCATCGATCGAATCGACGATTTTGATCGACAGAATCAGGTCAAGATATTCGGTATCCCAATCCTCGGCCGAAGCCGGCTTTGCTCCGGGGACGATCGCGCGCACGCGCTCGTCGCCGCGTAGTTCAACCCCGGCGGCCGCCATCCGCCGGGCGAGGGCGGGCAGGAAAGTGTTGGCGATTCCGGCATGCACCAGCAGATTCTCCATCGCATTGCAGACCGACGGACGGCTGCACTTGGCGTTGAAACATATCTCTTCGGCCATCTGGAGGTCGGCGGCGCGATCGACATAGGTATGACAGATGCCGTCGAAATGCGGCAGAATCGCGACCGCCGATCCGGCCAAGGCCTGCTTGAGCGCATTGCCGCCGCGCGGGATTATCAGATCGATAAACTCGGGATGGCGCTTGAGGATTTGCACCGCCTCGCGATCGGGATTCGCAACCAACCAGGCTGCCGCGGTTGGCAACTCCGCGCGTTCCAGCGATTGATTGATCAGCCCCGCCAGAAAACTGTTGGCCGCGATCGCTTCGCGCCCGCCACGCAGCACCACCGCGTTGCCGGATTTCAAGGTGAGCGCCGCCGCATCGATCGTGACGTTGGGCCGCGACTCGTAAATGATCGCAATCACACCGAGCGGCACCCGTATTTTGTTGATTTCGAGTCCATTGGGCCGCGTCCAGCGCTCGATCGCTTCACCGACCGGGTCAGGCAGCGCCGCCACTTCCTCGACACTGCGCGCCATCGCGTCGATGCGAGCCTGGTTCAGCGTCAGACGCTCGATGAATGCGCCGCCACGGCCCGCCTGCTCAGCGGTTTCGAGGTCCTGACGGTTCGCCTCGATAATGCCGGCGGCCGAGACGCGGATTGCATCGGCCAGCGCGAGCAGCATCGCGTTCTTGCGTGACGTCGGAACCAGCGCCAGCCGCCGGGCCGCGGCGCGGGTCTGACTCAGTTGCGCGACGATTTCATTCTCGAGCGTAGTCAATTTCTCAACAGCACCAGGTTATCGCGATGGATAATCTCATCCGCCACCTTGTACCCGAGCAGACGCGGAATCTCATAGGAATGGCGTCCCTTAACCTTTAGCACATCGGCGGCGGGGTAATTGACGATTCCGCGCCCGAACTCCACGCCCTCGGGGTCCATCAGGCTGACGCAATCGCCGCCGGCAAACTCACCGCTGACTTCGCGGATGCCCGACGCCAGCAGGCTGCGACCCGCATTGCGCAGCGCCTCGGTCGCGCCCTTGTCGATTGTAATCGCACCGGCCGGCCGCAGTGCGTAGGCGATCCAATGCTTGCGGCTCTTAAGCCGCGCCGCCGCCGGCAGGATCAAAGTGCCGGTGTCGAGCGCAGGATCGAGCACCGAGGTGATGCTCGCTGGACCGTGGCCCGCAGTGATAACGGTCGTAATGCCGGAGCGAACCGCCTGACGCGCGGCCTTGATCTTGGTGGCCATCCCGCCGCTGCCGAGCGGTCCTGCGCTCTCGGCCACCAGTCCACGCATCGGTGCTTCGACGTCGGCGATCAGTGGAATCAGCCGCGCATCGGGCCGCTTGCGCGGATCGCCGGACAGCACGCCGGCGACGTCGGTCAGGATAATCAAGAGCTGCGCGCCGACCATCGTCGCCACCAGCGACGAGAGCATGTCATTGTCGCCCAGCCGGATTTCGTCGACCGAAATGGTGTCGTTCTCGTTGACGATCGGAATCACGCCAGCGGCGATCAGGGTCTGAAACGTTTGCCGCGCGTTGTTGCGCCGCCGCCGTTCCGCCAGATCCTGATGCGTCAGCAAAAGCTGAGCGATCGTGCGTCCGCGCGCGGTAAAGGCTTTCGCCCACGATGCCATCAGTTCGATCTGTCCGGCCGCCGCGGCGGCCTGGCGCGCCGCGATAGTAGCGCCGCCGAGCTTTCCGAGCCGTGCGCGACCGGCGGCGATCGCGCCCGAGGTGACCAGCACCACCTCGCGTCCACCGCTGATTGCGCTATCGATTTGCGCGGCGAGATCGTCGATTACGCCGCTTTTCAAGCCACTGCCGTCGGACAGCACCGCGCTGCCCACCTTCACCACGATACGGCGGGCGCGATCGAGCAGGGCCGGTTTGTAGTTCAGTTGCGACATTCGAGGACTGGTGCGCCGAGCCCGAGCATCCGCTCAAGCTCCGCGAGCAGCGGCTCCAGGCCGGTACGCTTCATCGCGGAAATTTCGAAGACGGGTAAGCCGGTGTGGGCGCCGAGCGTGCGCGCAGCAGCGGCGGCGTCGGAATTCGAGAGCAGATCGATTTTGTTGAGCGCGATCATGGCGGGCCGCTCGATCAGGTTGGCGTCGAAGGCGCCGATTTCATTGCGCACGATGGTGAAATCCTTTTCCGGGTCGCCGCTCAGATCAAGCACGTACAGCAGCAGGCGTGTGCGCGACAGATGGCGCAGGAAGCGGATTCCAAGCCCGTGACCGACATGAGCGCCCTCTATCAGGCCGGGAATATCGGCGATCGAAAAGCTGTGCTCGCCGATACCGGTGATGACGCGGCCGAGGTTGGGCGTCAGGGTGGTGAAAGGGTAGGGCGCGATCTTCGGATGCGCGGCGGTCATCGCGGCCAGCAGAGTCGATTTGCCGGCATTGGGCAATCCGATCAGGCCGACCTCCGCCACCAATCGCAATTCGAGCCGCACCGTGCGCTGCACGCCCGCGCCGCCGGGGGTTGCGATTCGCGGCGCGCGGCGAGTGGAGGTGACGAAATGCATATTGCCGCTGCCACCG
Organism: Deltaproteobacteria bacterium; assembly: GCA_027317185.1. GTDB lineage: Bacteria > Desulfobacterota > Binatia > Binatales > Binataceae > JAJPIG01. The sequence goes on along the minus strand of DAHVFB010000003.1, from coordinate 30,471 downwards.
CCGCCGCCAGGCGCGATTATCTGCCGCGCACCGGGCAGCACCAGGTCGGCGAGCAATTCCCCGCTGTCTTCGTCGAAGGCGAGGGTTCCCGGCGGTACCCGCACGATCAGATCTGCGCCGCCGTGGCCGTTTTGATGCTTGCCGCGCCCGGGTTCGCCGTTGCCCGCGATCAACCGCGGCTTGTACTTGAAATCGAGCAGGGTCATGAGGCCCTCATCGACTTCGAGGATCACATCGCCGCCGCGTCCGCCGTCGCCGCCCGAAGGTCCGCCGAAGGGGCGATACTTTTCGCGCAGGAACGCAATCGCGCCGTCGCCGCCATTGCCGGCCCGGACAAATACACGAGTTTCATCGATGAAGCGCGCCACAGCCCGGCATTATAGCAGCAGGCTGCCAATCCGTACCGCTTGCTGGCGAAGCTTGCCCGCTTACAGACAAAGTTCTGCGAGCAGCCGCAGCGCCTCGGGCTGCCGGGTTCCGATCAGCATGGTTTTGATCGGCGAGGCTTTCCAGGCGGCAATTCTATTGGCGATATGATCGCGGGTGCCTACCAATGCGATTTCATCGACCAGCTTGTCCGGCACGGCGGCTTGCGCCTCGTTACGCTGACCGGCGAGGAACAAATCCTGAATTTTCTGCACCTGCGCTTCGTAACCGAGCCGCGCCGTATACTGCTTGTAAAAGTTTTTGTCGCGCGCGCCCATCCCGCCGATATAGAGCGCCAGGTTGGCCTTGATCGGGGCGCGGCAGGCGTCGAGATCGTCGCCCATCACGCAGGTGACAAACGGCGCGAACTCAAAATTGGCGCGGTCCTTACTTCCGCCGGCCCGCCGGAAGCCTTCTTCGAGATGCGGGGCGAACAGGTCGAAGCGCTCCGGGTTCATCCAGACCGGAATCAGGCCGTCCGCGATTTCGGCGCTGAGCGCCACGGCTTTGGGATTGATCGAGGCGGTGTAGATTGGCAGCGCGGCGCGGCCATGGATGATGCTTTTCAACGGCTTGCCGAGCCCGGAAGCATCGACCCCTTTATACGGCACCTGGTATTCGCGTCCGCTGAATTCGAGCGGCTGTTCGCGCGCCAGTATCCGCCGCACGATGCTTATATACTCGCGGGTGCGTTGCAGCGGCTTGCCATACGAAACGCCGTGCCATCCCTCGACCACCTGCGGACCCGATGGCCCGATACCCAAAATGAAGCGGCCACCCGACAACTGATCGATCGTCATCGCGGTCATCGCCGTCATGGCGGGGGTTCGCGCCGGCATCTGCATGATCGCGGTGCCGAGCCGGATACGGCTGGTGAGCGCGCCGACCCATGCGATAGTGGAAACCGCGTCCGATCCGTAGGCTTCGGCCGTCCATACCGAATCGAACCCCAGCCGCTCCGCCTCGAGCACCAGATCGATTGGCAGCGTCACTTGGGCCCCCGAATAACCGAGCACAAAACCCAGGCGCATCGGACACCTCCTGCGGTGGCGTATTATTGCAGATACAAAAAAGCCCCGTGGATGTCCACGAGGCTTTCTCTAATCGGTGATGAAAAATCCGCGGTCAGCCCCCGGCGGCAGCCAGTTCGCTGACGGCGACCGGCTGCGCGATAGCCTCGACGCTGACCTGCCGGCGTCCGCCGCGATAGGGTTCGTATTTCACGATTCCGGCGATCCGGGCGTAGATCGTATAGTCGCGGCCCATGCCGACATTGCGGCCCGGATGAATCAGAGTGCCGAGTTGGCGCACGATGATATTTCCGGCCTTCACGCGCTGGCCGGCGTAAATCTTGATGCCCCGATGTTGCCCCGGACTATCGCGTCCGTTGCGCGTCGAACCTTGCCCTTTCTTATGCGCCACGGCTGATCTCCTCGATTTTGAGGACCGTCAATTCCTGTCGATGGCCATGCTTGCGGCGATAATTCTTACGCCGCTTCTTTTTGAAGACGATCACCTTGGTGCTGCGCGGTTGCTGCACGATCGTGGCGCGCACCGAGCTGCCCGTCACGGTCGGGGTGCCGATTACCGGAGCTTCGGTATCGCCCAACGCAAGCACCTCGGACAACTCGACCTGGCTGCCGACCTCGCCCGCGATCCGCTCGACGATAATCTGGCCACCTACCGCAACGCGGTACTGTTTTCCGCCAGTCTTTAAGATTGCAAACATGTTTTCAACCGGAACCCACTTAAATAACGGACAGAATGCTCCAAGTCAATGTCAATCGCGGACGCAATTTAATCCAGCCCCAGACGTTCGCGGCCTTCGGGCGAAATCATTTGCGGATTCCATGGCGGATCCCAGACCAGCTCGACGTTGGCCTCGTTCACGCCCGGCAGCATCATCAGCTTTTGCCGCGCATCGAGCGCGATCGACGCGCCCATCCCGCAGCCCTGCGCGGTCAACGTCATCTTGACCTCGACCCGGTTACCTTGAGTCTCCGGATGGATGTCCATCCCATAGACCAGACCCAGATCGACAATATTCACCGGAATTTCAGGATCGTAACAGGTCTTGAGCGACTCCCAGACCATCGATTCCATGTCGCCGCTGCTGATCTCCGAAACCGCTTCTTCGGGCTTGCGGCCCAGCGCGTCAGCATCTTTGCCCGCGATCCGGAACAAACCGTTGTAAGCGGGAACCTGTACTGTGAAAGTGCCGCCGAGCGACTGCGTGATAAACACTTCACAGCCCTTTTCGAGTACCGTGCGATCGCCCGCCGGCACCTGCGTGGCTTCGCAGTCGCGCGCCAATTCAATTCGTTCCATATATTTTAACCTGTGCCTGGATTGTATCGCGTCACCGAACCTGAAAACCAGATGGTGAATTGGTTCCTTGCAGATACTGCCAGCGGTCTGTTAAAGCGGAAACCGGGTGAAGCCGATGGGTGGTGGGGGCGGTAGATGATTGAGGGCGAGACTTCGGGCGGTACCGCACGCGAGCGAATCCATGCCTTTCTTGCCGCACGGCCCGGCGGTGCGCGATCCGACGAAATCCTCGGCCTGCTGTTCCGCGGTATCGGCTCCGATCCGGAAATCGGCCCGCGCATCCTCAGTAACTTAATCGGCAGCGATCCGCATTTTACTTTTGAAGCGGCGACCGGGATGTGGTCGCTGCGCGAGCGCCCTGCGCTCAAGATCGCCCTCGATGCGGCGCCGTTCGTGGTGGTCGATCTGGAGACCACCGGCGGCCGCGCCGGTCCCGGCGCAATCATAGACATCGGCGCCTATCGTATGAGCGGGCCGAAAATCCTCGATTCGTTCCAAACTTTGGTGCGGCCCAAAACTCCGATTCCGCGATTTGTAACGCGCCTGACCTCGATCACCGATGAGATGGCGGCCGGTGCGCCGCCGATCGAGGAAGTGCTGCCTGCCTTTCGCGATTTCCTGGGCGATGCGGTGTTCGTCGCGCATAATGCGCAGTTCGATTTTGCTTTTCTCGATTTCGAGTTCCGCCGGATTTTCGGAATCGGACTGACCAATCCGGTGTTGTGCACCTTGCGGATGTCGCGGCGGATGCTGCCGTCGGTCAAGCGCCGGCGGCTCGATGCGCTGGCGGATCATTTCGGGCTCTCGACCGCCGGCCGTCATCGCGGATTGGGCGATGCCCGGATGGCGGCCGAGCTACTCGCGATTTTTCTCGAGATGTCCACCCAGTCCGGCGTGGCGCGGCTCGATCGTTTGCTCGATCTCCATAGCCGTGGACCGGCCGGCCAGCGGCTTGAGCGTCATGTGGCGCCCGAGGTGGTTGCGGCGCTGCCGCGGACTCCCGGCGTTTATCTGATGCGCAATGAACGCGGCGAGTTGCTTTATATCGGCAAAGCGCGCCGCCTGCGCGATCGCGTCGGATCGTATTTCAACGGCGGGATGGGCACCAAGCCGAAAGTGGCGGAACTGGTCAGCCATGTCCATGCGATCGAAACCCGCGACACCCGCTCGACGCTTGAAGCCGCGCTGCTCGAAGCGCGCCTGATTCGCGAGCTCAAACCGCCGTACAACCGGATGTTGAAAAGCGGGCCGAACGCGCATTTCCTCAAAATCGATTTAGCGGATCCGTTTCCGCGTGTCGTCGCGACCACGAAATTGACTAACCGGCGCAGCGTGATGCAGCTCGGGCCATTCGTCGGGCGCGGGGGCCTCGAACGCTCAGTGCGGGCGCTGTCGCGGATGCTGGGCTTGCGCGTATGCGCCGGCAAGCTCCGTCCCGATCCGGAATTTTCGCCGTGCATTTACGGTCAGATGGGCCGCTGCGCGATGCCCTGCAACGAGAGTGAAGACGAGGAACGCTATGGCGAGCGCGTGCGCAAGGCGCTCGAATTCCTGCGCGGCAAAAGCGGTCCGATGCTGGGTGAGTTAGCCAGGGCGCGCGATCAGGCGTCATCCGCGATGCGTTATGAGGAAGCCAAACGGCATCATCGCGAACTCGAATCATTGGTGACGCTCACCTCGCGGGTCGCGCGGCTGTCGCAGGCGGTGACCGAGAACAACCTGATTATCGTCACCGGGGTCGAAAACGATCGCGCCGCCTACGTCGTGCTCAGCGGACGGCTGGTGCTTACGCGCAATTTCGATTCAAGCGGAGTGGCCGGGGAGATCGCGCAGTTCGTCACCAACAATTATGAGCGATTCAAGGCGCGGCCGGTGGCGCGTGAAGAATTGGAAGAGATGACGATCGTCGCGCGATGGCTGCGCGAGCGCGAACCGCGCGAAGGCCATCTGGTTTACCTCAGCGGCCCGTTCGTCACGGCCGATGCGCTTGCGCGTATTGCGCTGGGGCCGGAGGCGGCCACCGCTGCGACGATTGACTAGTGGCGGCCGTCTCCGGCTGATCTTTAACGACTTACTCGGCGGCCGCGGTCGGGATGAAACCGACGGTGCCGTTACGCAATCTGATCTGAAGCCAGTTGCCGGCGATGCCGGTCACGTTCACCCATCTGCGGCGATGGACCTGACCGACCACAGCGCTGTTCTGATCCGGGTTCTGAAAGACCGGCGAATTCTTGGTTAACTGAAAATGCTTGTTCAGCGGCCTGACCCTGACCGCCGGCGCCGAAGGCATCGCGGAGAAACCCGATCCGGGGGCTGGTGTCGCTGCCGGGGTTGGGGTGGCGAGACTTGGGTTCAGCGCCTGGGCCTCGGCCATCTCGGTGCGCGCTTCGTCCTGGCGATTGAGTTCAGTGAATAGCATCGAGGCCAGCGCATAGTGGGCGGCGGCATTGCGCGGCTGCAACCCGATTGCGGTGCGTAATTCGACTTCGGCCGCACCGAGCTTATTGGCGCGGGTCAACACCTGCGCCAGCTTGATCCGATAGGCGGTATCGGCCGGGCGCAACACCACCGCCGCGCGATACTGCTCCTCGGCCGCCCCGAATTCCGATCCGCTCAGATACAGGTCGCCCAGCGCCGCATGCGCTTGCGAATTGCGTGGATCGAGGTCGAGCGCCCTCATCAATTCGGAGCGCGCCTGGTCGGGCTTTTTTTCCGCCATGCAGGCATTGGCCAGCGCGATGTGGGTTCGCGGATCGTTGGGCGCGATATTGATCGCCTGTTGATAATCGGCGTCGGCTTGTGCGAATTGCGACGCTTGCATCGCCTGATCGCCGGATTTCAGGTAGTCATCCGCCGATTTATGGCCGCAGCCCGCGAGGCCGACCGCCATTACACCGACCGTCATCACCGCCGCAGTCCACCGCCATCCCCGCGAATCGCGCATGCCCATACTCCTTTTTGCTGAATTTCGTCGTATCTCGAAGGCGCTTCGGCCACAATACTCGATCATGGCCTGCCGGTTAATGCCGGGAGCCGGAATGAAATCCGAATCCATTAAAAAAACGTTGACGCCTTGGCGCGATATGAAGCTTAAGTTATAAGAGAACGCCGTGCGTGTTGCACTGATAGCCGCCAAGCAACTTGAGTTCGCGAAGACGCGCCTCGGTCCGGCGATGCCGGCGGCCGAGCGCCAGTTGCTCGCGGAAGCGATGTTTCGTGATGTGCTGGCGGCTGCGATTGCGGCGCGGACCCCCGACCAGGTGGCGTTGGTCAGTTCGGATGAACGCCTGCTCGCGATCGCGCGAGGGGCAGGAGCGATCACAATCGATGAGCAGTTTCCTCGCGGCTTGAACGCCGCGGTCCGGCTCGGCACCGAACTCCTGATCGCGCAGGGGGCCGAAGCCGTCTGCGTGGCGTTGTCCGATATACCTCTGATCAGAGGTTCGGATATCGATACAGTCTTCGCCGCGCTCTCAAATGAAAAAGGGGTGGCGATGGTTCCCTCGCGTGAGCTTTCCGGAACCAATATGATTGCGCGGATGCCGCCCGATGCGATACCGACACGATTTGGACGTCAAAGTCTTATGCGGCATCTCGAAAGTTGCGAACAGGCTGGATTGCGATGCCAGTTGGTGCGGTTGGCGGGTCCGGCGATGGATCTGGATTTGATGAGCGATCTGGCCGATTTCGTGCGCATTCCAAGTTCAACTCATACCTTCAATCACCTGTCGCGCCTCGGACTCACTCCAGCCTGAGTCAAGCTCGATGAAGATGGTGCGATCAATCGAGCGCCTGGGGGCGTGGATTATAGACCAGATCGAGACCCTGGGTAACTTTGTTTTTTTTCTCTTTACCGCTGTGTTTTACATCGTGATGCCGCCCTACAAGCCGCGGCTCGCGATCCGGCAGTTGCGGTCCATTGGGGCCGACTCCAGTTTCCTGATTCTGCTGATTGGTGCGTTCACGGGGATGGTGCTGGGTCTGCAGGGCTACAATACCTTGAGCCGCTTCGCTTCGGAGGGGGCGCTGGGATCGGTTGTAGCGCTGACGCTGGTGCGCGAGTTGGGACCGGTATTGGCGGCGCTGATGATCGCGGCGCGGGCCGGTTCGGCGATGGCCGCGGAACTGGGTTCCATGCAGGCGACCGAGCAGATCGACGCGCTTACGGTGATGGCGATCAATCCGGTGCAGTACCTGGTATCGCCACGGATACTGGCCGGTCTAATCAGCTTTCCCCTGCTGACCGGAATGTTCGATTCGATTGGGATTATCGGTGGCTATGTGATCGGGGTCGATTTGATGGGCGCGCCGGGATCAAGTTACATGAATGGCATCAGCCAGAACCTTACCGCGCACGACATTATGACCGGACTCTACAAGTCAATCGTTTTTGGAATCGTGGTAATGTGGATCTGCTGTTATAAAGGCTATCACGCGCAACGTATGGCGACCGGCGTGAGCCGCGCGACCACCGAGGCCGTGGTTATGTCGAGCATACTTATCCTGCTTTGGGACTATTTCCTCACATCTGTTCTTCTGTAACGATCTTTTACCTGAAATGACCAACGCGACCTCCGCCGGCAAAGCCTCTCCGATTTCGATTAGCATCCGCGATCTGCGGCGGAGTTTTGGCCATCAGGAGGTATTACGCGGCGTCAACATCGATTTTCCGCGCGGTAAAGTCACCACCATCGTGGGGCCCAGCGGATGTGGCAAGACGGTATTTCTCAAGCATCTGAACACTTTGCTGCGTCCTGACTCAGGGAAGATCGTTATTGATGGTATCGATGTGACATCGGTTAGCCGAGGCGGGCTCGACGCGGTGCGAGAGAAGTTCGGCATGCTGTTCCAGGCCGGCGCGTTGTTTGACTCCATGCCGGTGTTCGACAACGTCGCCTTTCCGCTGGTGGAGAAGACCAGGCTCAGCCGCGATGAGATAGCCAGCCGGGTGCGCGAGACGCTGGCGGCGGTGGGGCTTGAAGGGATGGACGATAAGTACCCATCGGAATTGAGCGGCGGAATGCAAAAACGGGCGGCGCTGGCGCGGGCTTTGATTCGGCGTCCCAGCATCCTCATGCTCGATGAGCCGACCACCGGACTAGATCCATCGCGAACGAGAGCGATTCATGCTTTGGTGCGCCAGACCCAGCAGCGCTTCGGTTTAACCGCCGCGCTGGTCAGTCACGATGTGCCGGCGGTGTTCGAGATTTCCGACCATGTGGCCTTCATGCATGAAGGTAAAATCCGTGTTTATGGAACGGTAGCGGAAGTGACCTCAGCGCATGACGAGCTTTTTGAACGTTTTCTGGCAGGCAAAGCATCAGGGGAGGAAAGCCCGGCGGCGGCCGGATAAAGTTTAAAATGTACGCTACACGGACCACGCAATTAATTGTCGGGCTGTTCGCGATCGTGGGAATCGCCGCGCTGGCCTTTTTGTCTCTGCGGCTCGGGCGCGTCGATCTGTTTCAGCGCACCGGATATACGTTGTACGCCGATTTCGATAATATCGCGGGACTCAAAACTAACGATCGGATCGAGGTGGCCGGGGTTCCGATCGGCCATGTCAGTTCGATCGCGCTGAATGAGGAGAATTACCGGGCGCACGTCGGATTGTTCGTCAAAACCGGGGTTAAGGTCGATGACGAGGCGATCGCGTCAATTAAAACCAGCGGAATAATTGGCGATAAGTACGTCGCGATTCAGCCCGGAGCGGGCGAAAAGATGCTGGCCAATGATGGCGTGATCGTGCAGACCCAATCGGCTTTCGTGCTGGAAGATGCAATTGGTCAGCTAATTAATAACTCGGGTCCGAATGGCGGATCCGGTAGCTCAGGCGCAAACAATTCAGCGCCGAACAATTCGAGCGCCGGCGGTTCGAGCGCGGCGAGCAAATTTCCGAGCATCATGCCCAGCCAACCTGGTCCCGGCGCGGGCATCAACAGAGGGAAGGATAAGTAGTTAGTCTATATGAAACACAGGAATTTAGAGCTTGTTACCTCGAGATCGCGGCGCATTGGCGTCGCGGGTGGACTTATTGCCGCAGCCTTGTTTGCGATTGTGATCGCGGCGGCTCCATCGCGCGCGGCGGGTGATCCGGCGGCGGTGGTGAAAAACGTGGTTGACCAGGCGCTCTCGACCTTGCGTAACAATCAGCTACCGCTCAAGCAAAAGCAGGAGACGCTGCGGAATCTGGTAGCGAACAATTTCGACTTTGCGGAAATGTCGCGTTCGGCGCTCGGTATTCACTGGCGGACCCTGTCGGCGAATCAGCGCACCGAATTCACCAACGTGTTCACCACCTTCATCGAAGATTCATATTTGAGCAAGATTTCCGATTACCGGGGACAGGCCGTCCATTTTACCGGACAGAGCCAGCTTTCGCCGGGCTATGTTCAGGTCGGCAGCCATGTTACCTCGCCCAATGGGGGGCGGCCGATCGTACTTAACTACTTGCTCAAACAGGAAAACGATCAGTGGAAAATATATGATGTGACGGTGGATGCGATCAGTATCGTGGCCAACTATCGCAATCAGTTTAACCGCGTGATCAACGATCGGGGATTCCCGACCCTGCTGGCCGACCTGCGCGCCAAGAGCCAGCAATTGGCGGATTCGTTGGGACAGCCACGCAGCGGCAACTGAAGCGAGTCGCGTACGTAATTTTGAGAACTAGTGGCTATATTGCCATCCGTGATACGTTTAGACTACTAGAGTTTAGTTGGGTAGAAGAGGTAATGCTAAAGATGAGAAGCGGAGCACACGCGTGGCTGCCGATCGCAGTGCCGCTCGCGATTTTGGCGTCGCTCCTGATGACGGGGTTGTTGTGCGTTTCACCCGCAATGGCGGGTGAGAGCGGGGCGGTTTCGGTGCCGCCACAGGACTCGGGTCCGCCTGCCGGTCCCAACAACGATCAGCCTTATAGCGATCCGCTGGAGCCGTTCAACAATTCGATGTTGAACTTCAACCTCCATCTCGATCATTACGTGGTCTTCCCGATCGCCAAGGCCTATGCGTCGGCAGTTCCGCAGCCGGCGCGCGAAAGCGTGGGCAATTTTCTCAATAACGTAGGCGTCGTCCCCCGCTTCGCGAACAATCTGTTCCAGCTTCATTTCACCCGGGCGGGCACCGAAGTGGCACGCTTTGGCATCAACAGCACCCTCGGCGTGGCGGGTTTGTTCGACGTGGCCGACAAATGGTTCGGCTTAAAGGAACATCCCGATGATTTTGGCCTGACGCTCGGCCATTATGGAGTTCCAACCGGACCTTATCTGGTGCTGCCGTTCTTTGGACCCTCATCGATCCGCGATACGGCCGGCTTGTTCGCGGACGGCGCGATGAATCCGCTCGATTATTTTGTGCCGTGGTACATTTACATCCCAACGAATGCCACCCAGGATGCGGTTTCCGCGATCAATTATCGTTCGTTGCACCTGAATCTTTTCGCGGACGTCGATCGCTACGCGATCGATATGTACGGCGCGGTGCAGGACGGCTACCTGCAGCGGCGGGCCAACCAACTGAAAAAAGTTGATGAAGGGACATTATTTGGAGAGTAGTTCGTCGATGGCATAGAAGCGAAGATGAAACCGCCCGCTCAGGTAACCTGGGCGGGCGGTCTTTTTTGGGCGATATGGAGCCGCCGACTCAGGCGGCGCGGGAAGCTCCGGATGGGTAACCATTGGCATCACTGGATAGAGCCTCTCCCGCACCAGTGACCGGGGCGGGTGGCACCTTGAAGCTGTCGGCTAGGCGGAGGAAATCCTCCTGCAGCGCACTGACAGACTCCAGGCTGTGCGCCAGTTCCGCCACCTTGTGCTGAAGCTTTTTGGCAGGCTCCAGCGTGCGCGACAATTCAAGTAGATGGTCATGGAACGCATGCCCGATCTGCGAGAGCTGCTCGTGCAGACCCTTCATCGGTTCGAAGTTCTGCGCCAATTGAGCGAGCTGATCCTGGAAGGCCTTCATCGGTCCGAAGTTCTGCGAGATTTGCGCAACCTGATCCTGAAACGCCTTCATCGGCGCCAGCGCGCGAGCCGCGCTCTGCCCCAAAATATCGACCTGTTCAAACGACTTGCTTAAGCGGGCGAGCGACTCGTGAAAAGTTCGCGTCGGCTCGAATACTTTGGCCACTGCGTGCGCCAGTTGATAATGTGGTTTTCCGTCGGATTCCTGCGGACCGGCAGCGGAAACGTACTGGAGCACTTCGCTGGCTAGCGAATTCGGCATGGAACTATTCTCCCCCGTTGTATTTGGCAGGTCGTCATCATCCTCCGCCTCGCGGTTCCGGCTCGATGGGAACGCTCCGAGGCTTCCACTGCGTCGTTCCTGCACGTTCATCGTTGGCGGTTCAGGCTGGAGCAGTAATTTTCGCAGTTCGTCAAGTTTCAAGTTCATTCTCCACCCCCACCGCGTATTCTCAGTGGTTGGTGAAGCAATAGGTGTTCCAATCCTGGGATGGCGGCAGACAGCCCGCTGACGGCCTTCGAGAAAATCATTCGCCCCGGTATCTTCGATGAGTAAGAAGGTAGAATTGATTAAGTCAGCGTCAAATACAGCCGATAGCTGCTTTTAGCATACTAGATCGTCCCGATTCGCCCGTTTCGAGTGCCGGTAAGCGACCAGGCCGCCGCTGCGTTGCAGCAATGAGCCGCCCCTGGCGGAACTGCAACGATTTTTGCTTATTCCTGAACGGTCGCGTGAGCAGGCGGGTTAGGCGTGACGTGTTCCCACGCATGATAGGAGCTGCGCACCAGCGGCCCGGATTCCACGTGCATGAAGCCCAAGCCCAGTCCAATTCTGCGCAAATCGGCAAATTCCGCTGGATTGACATAGCGGGCGACCGGCAGATGATCTGAAGACGGCCGCAGGTATTGCCCGAGCGTCAGAATGTCGCACTGCACCGCCCGTAGATCGCGCATCACGCCGATCACTTCGTCGATTTCCTCGCCCAGTCCGAGCATCACACCGGCCTTGGTCAGTAGAACCCGCGAAGCGACAGCCGGCAGCTTACGCGCATGATCCAGCACGTCAAGTGAGAGCTCGTAATGGCCTCCCGGGCGCGCGGTCCGATACAGCCGCGGAACGGTTTCGATATTGTGGTTGTAGATGTCGATCGGCGAGTCCACCACGGTTTCGACGCTGCGATGGTCGCCCTTGAAGTCCGGCACCAGCACCTCGACGCGCGCGGTAGGCTGAAGTTGTTTGATCGCCCGCGCGGTCGCCGCGAAATGCGCCGCGCCACCATCGGGCAGATCGTCGCGATCGACCGAAGTGACCACCACATGTTTCAGGTCGAGACGCGCTGCCGCCTCGGCGATACGCCGCGGTTCATCCGGATCGAGCGGGCGCACCCTGCCGTGAGTCACCGCGCAATATGGGCAATTTCGCGTACATACGTCGCCCATCAGCATGAAAGTCGCGGTGCGATGGGAGAAACACTCACCGATATTGGGGCAGGCCGCCTCCTGGCATACGGTATGAAGCCGCAGTTCGCCGAGTATCGCCCTGGTGCGGAAGTATTCGGGCGATACCGGGGCGCGCACCTTGATCCAGTCGGGATGTTTACGCTCGGTCATCTTTGCTCAGCCGGTCATCTGTGCTCAGGTTGAGCTTCGCAAGCGGAGGTTGGCGCGTCAATCAGGTCCCACAGCGCAGCCGGATCGGCGGGTTCGATAAAATCGTATCCGAACCGCGAGGCGAAGCTTTCTTCCATTATCCGCGCGAAGTGAACTTGCGAGACCCCCGGATAACCGAGTGCGGCGATCGAGGTCATCTGGCAGCCGGCGATTCCGCACGGCACGATGGCGTCAAAAAATCGCAGATCGCTCGCCACGTTCAGCGCCATACCATGGTAGGTTACCCAGCGCCGCAAGCCGACGCCGATCGAGGCGATTTTCCTGTCACCGACCCATACCCCGGTAAGACCATCGCGCCGGTTTGCCGCAATTCCGATCCGCCCCAGCGCGTCGATCATCGCCGCCTCGAGCTTGCGCAGATAGAGCGCGATATCGCGCCCCGCGCCCTCAAGCTTCAGAATCGGATAGCCAATCAGTTGACCGGGTCCGTGATAGGTAATCTGCCCGCCCCGCGACACTCGATGGATCGGCACCATCTCGGGGCGATCAATCAGAAAACGATCGTCACCGCCGCGCCCAAGCGTGAAGACGTGCGGATGCTCGAGCATCAGCAAGGTGTCGGCGATGCGATTGTCCAGGCGCGCGCGCACAATCGCTTCCTGCAGCCGCAACGCGGGCTGATACTCGACTGTTCCGAGTCGTGCAAGGCTGAGTTTGCGGCCGCCGTTCATCCGTGCGTCAATAGTTGATGGCCTCGCCTTCGGCGGCGAGCGCGGCTTCCATTATAGCTTCCGAGAGCGTGGGATGCGGATGGGCGGTCTTGCCGATTTCGGCGGTGGTGGTTTCCAGCGTACGGCCCAGCACCACTTCCGAAATCAAGTCGGTGGCGCGATGGCCTATAATCTGGCATCCGAGCACTTCGCCGTATTTTTTGCTCGCTACCAGCTTGACGAACCCTTCGGTCTGATTGACCGCTACCGCCTTGCCGATTGCGCGGAAAGGAATCTTTCCGATCTTAACCTCGATTCCCCGCGCGCGCGCCTGCGCCTCGGTCAATCCCACGGTGGCAACCTCGGGCTCGCAGTAAATGCATCCCGCAATGGTATCGAGATCGAATCCCGGTTCGCGTTCGCCCGCCATGATTTCGACCGCCGCGACGCCCTCGGCCGAAGCCTTGTGCGCCAGCAAGGGAGTGCGGGCGACATCGCCAATCGCATAGATACTGGGGCAGGTGGTGCGGAACGAATCGTCGATTGTGATAAAACCGCCGCGCCCCGCCTCGACCCCGACCTTGTCGAGCCCGATTAAACTGCTCAGGGGCACCCGTCCGACCGCGATCAGCACCGCCTCCGCCTCGACGCTGCTGGCGGCGCCGCCGGCTTCCAGCACAATCGACCAGTTGCCGCCGCGCTTTTCCATCGATTTATAGCGATGGCCCAGGAGCACTTTCATCCCGCGTTTGACGAATGAACGATGCAACTCCGCGGCGACCTCGGTGTCGAAGCCGGGCAGCATCTGTTGCTCCAGTTCGACGATAGTCACCTCGACGCCGAAAGCGCGATAAAAATAGGCGAATTCAAGTCCCACCGCGCCCGCACCAATCACGACAATCGATTTAGGTAGCTGATCGTTGATCAGCGCTTCATGACTGGTCATTACGCCGTCGCCGATCGCCATGCCGGGGAACAAGCGTTCACCGGAGCCGGTGGCGATCAGGATTTTCTCCGCTTCCAACAATGGTGCGGCGGGCGTGGGCTTACCGGCGACCGGCTTCAAAGCGATAGTGTGCGGTCCGGTCAGAACGCCTTCGGCTTCATAGAGATCGATATTGTTTTTGCGCAGCAGATAGCGGACGCCGCGCGAGAGCTTGTCGGCAGCTTCGCGCGAACGTGCGATAACGCGTTTGAAATCGAAGCGGATTTCGCCCACCTCGATCCCATGTTCGCTCGCGGCGCCGCGAATCGCCTCCATGGTTTCGGCCGAATTCAGTAGCGCCTTGGAGGGGATGCAACCCCAGTTCAGGCACACACCGCCGGGATTATCGCGTTCGATCACGGCGACGCGCATCTCGAGCTGACTCGCGCGGATCGCCGCGACGTAGCCGCCGGGGCCCGATCCGATTACCACCAGGTCGTATCGCTGGCTAGCCAAGTTTTATCCTTTCCGGCGGCGGACAGGCGAGCGATCGTTTTGCGATCGTTGTGAGCGGCCGCGCCGATGCTCCGGTTAGACCAGCAGGCTCGCGGGATTTTCCAGGAAGCGTTTAAGATCCTGCAGGAAGCGTCCCGCCACCACACCATCGATTACCCGATGGTCGCACGACACGGTGACCATCATGGTTTTGCCGATCGTGATCTGGCCATTGCGGACGACCGGACGATCCTTGATTGCGCTCACGGCGAGGATGGCCGCCTGACCCGGCACGATCACCGCCGAAAAATGCTCGATCCCCAGCATGCCCATGTTCGAAATGGTGAAAGTGCCGCCGGACAGTTCTTCGGCGGTAAAGCCACCCTGCGCGGCCTTCGAGACCAGCCGATGAGCACTACGGGCGATTTCGGGCAGCGCCTTGCGCTCGCAGCCGTGGATAACCGGGACGATAAGCCCATCTTCAACCGCAACCGCGACGCCAATATTGATGTGCGGATAGATCGAGATGCCCTCGTTCTCGAACGCGGCGTTCATCCGCGTGAAGCGGCTCAGGGCCAGCGCGGTGGCTTTGATGATGATGTCGTTGTAGGAGATATCTTCGTCGAAAAGCTCGACCGCCTCCAGCGAGTTCTTGAAGCGCACCGCCTCTTCCATGTCCACTTCGATGGTGACGTAGAAGTGCGGAATCTCGCGCTTGGAGATCGCCATCCGGTTGGCGATCGTCTTGCGCATCGCGGTCAGTTCCTCGCGCGTGCCGGGAGCGCCTTCACGCGGCGCAATCAAGCGGCGGAAGCGGAACATCTGCTGCTCGCGCAGGAAGTTGTCGATATCGCGCTTGGTTACCCGGTTGTCCGGGCCGGTGCCGCGCACAGCCGACAAATCGAGACCGGCTTCCTCGGCGGCGCGCCGGGCCAATGGCGAGGCCTTCACCTTCGAGGCATCCCCGGACTCGATCTGACGAACTGCCGGCCGCTGTTCCGGCTGCACCAGGCGTGGCGGCGGCATCGCGATTCCGGTCGGTGCGGCGGACGGATGACCGCTCAGAGCCGGATGAAACTGCGGGGGAGTGGCGAGGCCGTTGGCGCGATCGCCTTCAGAATCGGACGATGGCTGACGCTCGCGCGCCACTTCGCCGAAAGATTCCGATTGCGGTTGATAACGCGCGGGTTGCTCGGGTTCGCGCGCGGTCGGAATTGCGGTGGCCGGCTCTTCGTCCTCCTCCTCGCGTGAGGTTGGAATCGCCGTGACCGGCTCTTCCCGCTCGGCCGATGCGCCGGACTGGTCGCCCGCTTTGCGAAAGGTCGCGATTACAGTGCCGACATGCGCGCTTTGTCCTTCGGGCAGGCGAATTTCCTCGATCACGCCTTCGTCGAACGATTCCATCACCATGTCGGCCTTGTCGGTTTCGACTTCCGCGATCGCTTCGCCATGCCGGATCGAGTCGCCCGCGCGTTTAAGCCAGCGGATGATCTTGCCCTCTTCCATCGTGTCGGAGAGCTTCGGCATCGTAATTTCGTTGCTCATTGATCGAACCCTTTCGATGATTCCGAACCTTGTGGCGATTCCGAATCTTTCGGTAATTGTGGCTTACGCTACGCGGCGCACGGTCTCAATACCAGCATTGTGCGCCAAAAATGGAAATGCCGTCACGGCTCTTTCGCGTGATCCCGGAGGGGGCGGTGAACACCGGTAAAGGAAATTCCTAAACCAGGCGTTCGGCCACCTTGACGATATCCGACGGACTCGGCAGCGCCGCGCGTTCGAGCTTCGCATTGTACGGCATCGGAGTATCTCTGGTTGCGATACGCTCGATCGGCGCATCGAGATCGTCGAAGCAGGCTTCGTATAATTGCGCCGCCACTTCCGCGCCCGCTCCGCCCGTGCGCCAGCCTTCGTAAACCATGATCGCCTTGCCGGTTTTCTTGACCGATTCGACGCACTTGTTGAGGTCGAGCGGATTAAGCGTGCGAAGATCGATCACCTCGGCGTCGATGCCTTCGTTCTCGAGCGCTTCGGCCGCGCGCATCGAATCGTACAGGCACTTGGCATAGGTGATAATCGTAACGTCTTTGCCGGGACGCACCACATTGGCGACGCCGAAGGGCACCAGATGCTCGCCCTCGGGCACCTCGCTCTTCATCCCGTACAGCGATTCATGTTCGAGGAAGATCACCGGATCCTCCTGGCGGATCGCAGTTTTGAGCAGCCCTTTGGCATCGGCCGCGGTGGCCGGAATAACCACTCGCAGGCCGGGACAGTGGAGGAAATAAGACTCGAGGCTTTGACTATGCTGAGCGCCCAACTGATGGCCGCCGCCTTGCGGCGCGCGAATCACGATCGGCACCTTGGCTTGTCCGCCGAACATGTAATGAATCTTAGCGGCGTGGTTGACGATCTGGTCCATCGCCAGCAGGCCGAAGTTAACCGTCATCAACTCCACCACCGGCTTCAGCCCAGCCATCGCTGCGCCGATTCCAGCGCCGACGATCGACAGTTCAGAAATCGGAGTATCACGCACCCGCTTTTCGCCGAAGGTCGCCAGCAGTCCGTCGGTAACCTTAAAGGCACCGCCAAAATAGCCGACTTCCTCGCCCATGATGAAGACGCGATCATCACGCGTCATCTCTTCAACGAGCGCCTGATTCAACGCCTCACGATAACTGATCTTTGCCATCAGCCCTGCCGCTCCGATTGTTCAACGTAAACATTCTTGGTCAGTTCGGAAATTGGCGGTTCCGGGCTTTCGTCGGCGAACCGGACGGCCTCGTCGATAACCGCGTTGACCTCGAGTTCGATCGCTTCGAGCCGGCTCTCCGGCACGCGGCGTTCACGCAGCAAGCGCCGTCGCAAATTTTTGATCGGGTCGCGCTCCTGCCATATCCGCTCTTCGCGTTTGGAACGATATTCGGCCGGGTCCGACATCGAATGTCCGCGGAAGCGGTAAGTTACCGCTTCGATCAGCGACGGTCCGTCGCCTTCGCGCGCGCGCGCGGCCGCTTCGAGCGTCGCCTGGTAGACTTCGAGTACATCCATGCCATCGACGCGTACGCCGGGCATCTTGTATGGCTCTGCGAAGCGGTAAAGTTCCTGCTGGCAGATGGCATTCTGAACCAGCGTGCCCATGCCGTAGAAATTGTTCTCGCAGATAAAGATGACGGGCAATTTCCACAGCGAGGCCATATTGAGCGATTCATGAAATGCGCCCTGCGGCAGCGCACCATCGCCGAAGAAGCAGCACACCACTTCCGGCTCTTCCTTGTAGGCGATTGAAAGCCCGAGTCCCACCGCCAGCGGCAGCCCGCCGCCCACGATCGCGTAGCCGCCCATGAAGCGCATATTCGGATCGAACAGATGCATCGAGCCGCCGCGGCCCTTTGAGATGCCAGTCTCCTTACCGAACAACTCGGCCATCACGTTGCGCGGCGGGGCGCCTTTGGCCAGGCAATGGCCGTGCTCGCGATAGGTCGAGACCACATAATCCTTGTCATAAAGGGCATAGATCGATCCTGCCGCCACCGCTTCCTCGCCGGCATACAGGTGGCAGAAGCCCGTGATCTTGCCGCGCGCGTACATTTCAGCAGTCCGATCTTCAAAGCGCCGGATCAGGGTCATGCGCCGATAGAGTTCGAGCAGTTCACTTTCGCCTAGCGTTAAAAGCGCCCGCTCGGCAGTAAGTTTGTCACGTTCCAGCGCCATAATTATGTTACTCCCACGCACTCGTGGCTGATATCAACTTGGAAGTTTAGCTTAAGCTGTACGGCAGGGTAAATGCGACCGCTAAGCGCGATACGCACAGTTGCCAACATTTTATCTCCCGTATCCGCGATCGAGCCGGCCTTATAACAGCCGAATTTGCGCCGCCTCGAACACCGGTGCGAACGATCGCCGATGAATCGGACAGGGGCCGAGGCGCTGCAGCGCTTCGAAATGATCTGCGGTGCAGTAGCCTTTATGCCGTCCGAAGCCGTAGCCCGGATGATTCTGATCGTACTCGCACATGATCCGGTCGCGGGTGACTTTCGCGATAATCGAGGCGGCGGCGATACAGAAGCTCCTGCGGTCGCCACCAACCAGCACGGTCTGTTGATATTCGATTTCCGGAATACGCCTGCCGTCCACCAGCACATGCTGCGGTTTGAGGGTTAATGCGGCCAGCGCCCTGCGGCTGGCGAGCATCGTGGCCCAGTAGATATTGAGCTGGTCGATTTCCTCAGGTTCAGCGATCCCGACTCCCACCGCGCGCGCCTGCTCGAAGATTAGGGGGTAAAGCTCCTCGCGCTTTTCCGGGGTAAGCTGTTTTGAGTCATGAACGCCGCGGACAAAGCTCTCCGGCGGGAAAATAACCGCGGCTGCGATCACCGGCCCCGCCATCGGTCCGACCCCCGCTTCATCCAATCCAGCAACAGTCTCGTTGCCTAATCGCCACAGCCTCCGCTCGTAGCGCAAGTCCGGCCGCTTGCTCATGGCCCCGCCTCCTCCTCGATCCTGCGATGCCATCATTCAGAACGGCAGCCCTAAAATCAAACGCAAATTGCTTCCTCTGGCAATCGAAACCCTGTGTCGCCAAAAGATGTATAATGTAGCTTAAAGATGTTTATTGCTCGTGAAAATATCTGAAACGTAAAGCTTTACGCCATGCTGGCGCCGCCCATCAGGATTCAAATGCAGCTCGCTGATCTGCTTGATAAGCGCAGTCTGATTGGTCTTATTCGGTCTTTGCTGTCGCTCCGGCATAAGCCTTGCTCAGTTGCGGGGGACTTCGAGAGCAGACCGGGGGAAATCCGGATGCGGAAGAGGAGAGGCGGGAAAAAACGATGACTTATGATGAAAGCAAAGTAATGACGGTGAAAGAGCTCTCTGGTTATCTCAAGGTTCATCCATCGACCATTTATCGCCAGCTCAGAAGGGGCAGATTGCCGGCCTTCAAGGTGGGCAGTGATTGGCGGTTCAATATCGAGTCGATCGATCGCTGGCGGCTGGGGCAGGATGCGGCCGAGATGCTCGGCAGCCAGATGCACTAAAGATCCGGGGAGGGGGAGTTATGCCGGCTCAACCAGCGTCGTGTAATTCGTTGGCCGGGCCGGCATAACGTAGCGCGAGCAATCCACGCAGCGGATCGATACGATCGATTTGCACTGCGATCTGCGTTTCCTGAAGAAACGACGGAGTTCCGTGCAGCGAACCGCGAATTGCATAATCGCTGAGTTCGGCGCTGTAGCCATCGCGTAACATGGTCGCGGCCAGCGGCTGTTCGCGCGCATGGCGTTCAAGATAGCGCAGAATCCAGTAACGCTTGGCGCGGCGCTCGAGTTCCTTGGACTCGGCTTCGGCATTCTCGACCTTGGCGAGGATGGTCAGCAGTTCATTGGCGTCATACGCGCGCGCGCCTGAATCGCCCAGCGCCGCCAGCAACTGCCGTTGCAGAACCAGGTCGGCATAGCGCCGCAGCGGTGAACTCAACTGCGCGTAGCACTCCAGCCCGATTCCGGCATGATATTCAGGATAAAGCGACAGGCGGGCGCGTTGCATGATAGCGTCGCCGCCTTCGTTGGGCTGCACTCGATAGATGATCGGCAGCCGATTGTCGGCCGCATACTTGGCCGCGATATAATTGCTCAGCACCATGAACTCAGCGACCAGGTTGCGGCTCGGCGAGTTGTTGTCGATCAGCTCGATTTCGATCCGATCCTGATGCACCCGCACCTTGGTCTCGCGCCGATGAAAAATTATCGCCCCGGCCTGACGCCGCCGTTCGCGCAACTTCATCGCCGCGTCGTGCAGATGTCCGAGCGCAACTGCGGCCGCGCCCGCCTTGCCGGTCTGCGCCAGCATCAGATCGGCGCGCTTGTAGTCGAGTCGTTCCCCGATCCGGATCAGGCCGGGCCGGATCGAATGCGACATAAGCTCGCCGCCGGCGCCCAGCCGGACCTCGGTCGTGAGCACGGGCCGCAACTCCCCGGCGATCAAACTCGCGCGCTGGCATGAGATTTCGTCGGGCAGCATCCGGACGATCGTTTCCGGCAGATAAACGGTCGCCGCCCGCATCGCAGCTTCCCGATCCATGGCGCCGTCGCGCGGCACGAAATCGGCCGGCAAGGCGATATGCACGCTGACGCGCAGGATTCCGTCCGGCTCCGGCGTACAGCTCAGCGCGTCGTCGATCTCGCGGGTTTCCTCGTCATCGATAGTGATCGCGAAAATCTCGGCATCCGGCAGTGGACGATCGGGCGCGATCACCTCGATCGATTCGCGAATCGCCGCCTCATTGAACGATCGCGGCAGGCCACCGATCAGCGCAAAACGTGGGGTATCGAGCGTGACGCCCAGCCATTCCAGCACTTCGATTGCGATTTCTGCCGGCGGCACCTCGGGCACCGCATAGGTTAGCAGGGCCTCTAATTCCTGACGCCGGGTGAACGGATTCTTCAGATAGGCGGTCAGCTCCGCGGCCAGTTCAGTGCGCTCGGCCTCCGTTGGCGCCGCGCCACCATCGAGCACCTCTTTGATCAGCGCACGGGTGCGGCGCGCGCCCTCGGTCTTCAAACGTTCGCGGCTATGCTGAACTCGTAAGCGTTCGACCTGCTCGCTGCTGCGCGCGACGAATTCCATATGGCGGCGGGTGAAGTAGAGCCGATCGTCGAGCAGGTTTTCGAGCAGCACGGCGACCGCGGTTGGCGAGCGCCGGCCAAAGAACAATTCCGCCAATTCCTGCGGGTCAAAGGCGCGGTTGTGCTCATGCACCACTTCCCACAGCAGGTTAAGGTCGAGGTCGGCGGCGAGTTTTGCTCGCTCCGCCTCGATCTCGGACAGCACCGGTTGAAGATTGGTCAAATCCGCCCGGCATTCGTGATGCCGCACCAGCACCAGATCGGGCGCCACCGCTTTTTCACGCCCGCTCGCATCGACCACCACCAGGCGTTTGTCACCTTCACGCACCACCAGGGCAGGACGCAGCTTACCCTGATCGAGATATTCGACGATTGTACCGAGGTATTTCGAGTTGCCGCTCGCCATTGCTTTCCCATTCCGGCGCTCTCATTTTGACGCCGCGCGCGGCCTAACACTATATGAAGACCAAAAGTATGAAGATTCAAATTGAATTGCCGGATGAAATCGCGGAACAACTGCGGCGGCTGGCTGCTGCGTGCGGAGTTCCGAGCGTCGAAGAAGCCGCAACGATCGCTATCGGGCAGTGGGTGGCGCGATCGCGGGAGCAGCTCGATCGGTCGGATCCGGCGCAGGCATATTTCGTCAATCAAGCGCTGGATGAATTGATCGCAAAGCAGCGGAAGTAGGGCGCTGATGCCACAAATACGCCCATCGGACTGCCGGCAACATGGTTAAAATGGACGGTGCTGCCGCTTACCTGATCTTTGCAAGCAGCCTGAAGCTTGGTGGTCCTGATTTGCGGCGGGAATTCAGGGCGCTACCTACCGCGCAGCGGACGCATCACGGTTTCCGCGAAGCGGCGATAGTTGACCAGCATGCGTCCGTCGCCGTGCGGACGCAAAATTATCTCGTCGGCGCCGGCGGCCACGACCTTTCCGATTCCATCGGCGATAAAATCCGGTGGACCGCACAGGCAGGTGGCATGGATCGCCGCGGGTGTGACGAATCGCCGCAGATCCTCGGGCACCCCGGTCTGATAAGTCTCATAAATCCACAGATGCTTCGGATGCGGCCGGCTCGCCACTTCGCGCGCGAAGTCAGCCAGCACCGGGTCCATTTTATCCGCCGGCCCCTTGAAGGTGTCGAGCCGTAAACCCAGATGCGCCAATATCCACGGGCCCAGCGCCGCGCGCGGGCCGGCGGAATCGGCGCTCTCGCCAGGTGCGGTGACATAGACCCCGACCATCGCGACCACTTCGAACGGATCGCGCGCGCGTTCCGACGGTCGCGCGGCTTTGGCGATCTCGATCCACGATTTGAGCTGATCGGGATTGGAGCCCGAGGTGATCAGGCCATCGCCGACTTCGCCCGCGATCTTGAGCGCCTTGGGGGCCGTCGCTGCCATAATCAGCGGAATCCGCGGTTCGAGACTGATGAACCCGCGACTGGGACTGCCAAGCTTGACCAGCGTCTCGCGATCGCCCTCACGATACGGCGCAGTCCCACCGCCGAGCAGCGCGCGGATAGTGATCGCCTCGGCAGTGAACTCGCGCAGCGAGACCGGCGGCATGCCCATCGCACGGCGTGCGGTATTGCCGGTCGCGAAGCCCAATGCCACCCGCCCCGGTGCGAGCCGATTGATAGTGGCGATCGAATGGGCGGTCACCGGCGCCACCCGATTGCGCGCCACCGCCACGCCGGGAGCGATCCGCAGCCGGCTGGTATTGGTAGCGATCAGTGCGAGCGTTGCGTAAACATCGGAATAGACCACCGGCGAGTCAAACAGCCATAAGCCATCGAACCCGAGCTGCTCAAGCTCGATCGCGTCCTTGTAGAAATCCACGTAGCAGGGCGCGGCGATAGCGAATTTCACGCTGGACCTCGCATGGACGATCAACGCCAGGGCGTCTTGATATCTTGCGTGTCGCCGGTCTCCTGGTTAACCAGCACGAACTCAAGGTTGGCGTAATTACCCTTGGGGAAAAACACATAACCGCTTTGGGTGAAACCGCGATAGACCTTGCCATGCTTGAGCGCCACCGAGGCGATCTGTTGATTCGCCTGCCGATGCGCCGATCTAACGCCGCTGCTTACGCCGCTGAACAGCGCCTCCGCACCCCCGATCGCGCCGCCCAGCAACGCTCCGGAACCGACCGCGCCGAAAGCCGATCCGGCCGCCGCTCCAAGTCCGGCGCCGATGCCGGTCCCAAACCCGCCGCTGATCGCGCCGCTTTCGAGCGCCGCCTTAAGCTCGCCGACCCCGCCCGCCTGGCGCGCCGCTTCGCCCGTCGGTATTGGAGCGATGCGCTCACCGCCTTCGTTGAGCGCGAACACCTGGTCGGGAGCGACGATGCGCGGAATCTCGGTGCCGTTGGCGATCGAGACGTACACCGGCAGCACATCGCCTACCGGCTTCAAAGGTTGCGCGGCTACGTTCACCATCCCATTTTGCGGGGTCGCGACCACGTGGGGTGTCGCGGGCAACGGTGCGGGCGCCACCGCGCATCCGCCCACGAATGCGGTAATTATTGCCGTCAACGTAAACGATGCGATCTTCATACGATGGAATTGCATTTTCGTGATGATGACGCCGTACTTCATCTTTTCCAGCTCAAATTGTAATGGCTTGGGCGGCGATCGCGCAAATTGCCGCACAATCGTCAAACCGGGGAAACTTTGTTAATCGGAACAAATCGGCGTTTTCACCCTTTGGCGAATGCTTGATATGGTCCCTGGCGATGTTTCGGTTTCCAGTTTCATGGCCGCAATTGAGGATCGATTATGGGTGCGAAAGAACTGGGCGCGCGGGTAAAGCGGACTGAAGATTTGAAGCTGCTGACCGGCCGCGGGACTTACGTCGGCGATCTGCGGCTGCCGGGTACACTGCATGCCGCATTTCTGCGCAGCCCCTATGCGCATGCCTTTATTCGCTCGATCGATACCCATCACGCGCGAGCGCTTGCCGGGGTCAGGGCGGT
This sequence comes from Deltaproteobacteria bacterium, assembly GCA_027317185.1. Lineage (GTDB taxonomy): Bacteria > Desulfobacterota > Binatia > Binatales > Binataceae > JAJPIG01. Next base: position 6,404 of record DAHVFB010000003.1, on the reverse strand, counting down.
GATCGTCTTCGACGATCTTCCGCCGAGCGCCCGCACTTCGATTCCGATGGGATCGGTGATTCCGCGGGTGGTGAATACCGCCTATCCGTCGGAGCAGGAGGCAACGCAATCACTACTGGCGCATGACGAGGTTTGCTACGTCGGCCAGGCAGTCGCGGTCGTGATCGCCGAGAACCGCTATATCGCCGAGGACGCCGCCGAACTGATCGAAGTGGAATACGAGGAAGCTGTCCCGGTTGGCGATGCGCGCAGCGGCCTGAAAAGCGATGCGCCGCGCGTGCGTCAAACCCTCTCGTCCAATATCGCCTGCACCCTGTCGCTGGTTAAAGGTGACACCGATGCCGCTTTCCGAAGTGCGCCGCACGTCTTTAGCGTTTCGCTGCGAACCCACCGCGGCAATGCCAGTTCGATGGAAGGGCGGGCGGTGGCGGCGATGGTGAATCCGGTCGATGGCCTGCTCACCGTATGGTCATCGTGTCAGGCGCCGCATAACAATCAGCGCGTGCTGGCGCAGATGCTCGATCGCAGCCTCGAAACGATTCGGGTTGTCGCCCCCGACGTCGGCGGCGGTTTCGGACCCAAGGCGCCGTTTTATGCCGAAGAGGGCGTGATCGCGATCGCGGCCTTGATGCTGGGTGCGCCGGTGCGCTGGATCGAAGATCGCCGCGAGCACTTTCTGGCCACCACGCGTGAGGGGGACCAGTTCTGGGATACGGAAATCGCGCTCGACGCCAACGGCAGGATTCTGGGTGTGCGCGGGTCGATGGTCCACGACAACGGCGCATATCTGCCGATCGGTATTATCGCGCCGCATACGGCCGCCGCCACGATGCATGGTCCCTACATCATTCCGAATCTGAATCTGCAGGTGACGGTGGCTTTTTCCAACACCGTCCCCAACACCGTGGTGCGCGGCGCCGGGCGGATACAGGGCGTTTTCGCGATGGAGCGGATGCTCGATCGAGCGGCCGCCGGGATGGGCCTCGATCCGGCCGAACTGCGCCGCCGCAATTTCATTCAACCGGAACAGATGCCGTATTCGCTGGGACTTCCTTATCGTCATGGCGAGACGCTTACTTACGACAGCGGCGATTATCCGCAATGCCAGGCCAAGGCGATCGAACTGGCGGACTATGCCGGCTTTGCGCAGCGCCAGCGTGCCGCGCGTGCGGACGGGCGTTACCTCGGAATCGGTCTCGCCAATTTTGTTGAAGGCACCGGACTCGGACCCTTCGAGTCGGCCATCGTTCGCGTGCTCCCAAGCGGCAAGATTCGGGTCTATACCGGCTCATGCCCACAAGGCCAGGGTCATCAGACCACTCTGGCCCAGGTCTGCGCCGATCAGCTCGGCGTGAAGCTCGACGATGTTTCGGTTACCTGCGGAGATACCGGCGCGATCACGATGGGAGTCGGGACAATTTCGAGCCGGTCGGGCGCCAATGCCGGATCGGCCGTGCATATGGCCTCCATCGAGATTCGCAACAAACTGATTAAGCTCGCGGCGAACGAGCTCGAGGCGCTCGAGGATGATCTCGAATTGTCCAACGGCCGGGTTCATCTCAAGGGCGATCCGAAGGCGGGTATTTCGCTGCAGGAGTTGTTCACCAACTCATTGTCTGGCGGGCGGTTGGGCGGATGGATGCCGCACGGCATCAGCCCCGGCCTCGAGGCAAGCGTTAATTTCGTGCCCAGTGCGTCAACCTTTTGCAATGGCGCGCATGTGGCCGAGGTCGAGGTGGATATCTACACCGGGGCGGTGCGCGTCGTGCGCTATATCGTGGCTCACGATTGCGGCAATGTGATTAATCCGATGATCGTCGAGGGGCAGATTCAAGGCGGGGTGGCGCATGGAATCGGCAATGCACTGTTCGAGCTGATGGCCTATGACGACGCCGGTCAGCCGCTCACCGCGAATTTCGCCGACTACACGCTGCCGACCGCATCGGCGGTGCCCGCGGTCGAAACCGTACACCTGCATACGCCCACCCCAATCAATCCGTTGGGCGTCAAAGGAGCCGGGGAGGGCGGCACGATTCCGGCGCCGGCGGCAATCGTCGCGGCGGTCGAGAACGCGCTGGCGCCATTTGAGGTCACGATCAACGAATTCCCGCTCACGCCCGGAAGGGTTTTCGCGATGCTCGAAAAGTCACCTGAATGGCATCGCGCGGTCGCTTGAAAGAAGCGTAAAAATCTGAAGTTCTGAAGTAAGATTTACAATCCCTGCATCAGCGCATCATCAAGGAAGCAGTTTACCGGAGGCGAAGAATCGATTTCGTGCCAAGTTGCCGGAGCGGGGCATCGTTGTAGCAGATTGGCAGGCTGCTTGCGTCACTCTCCTATCAATCGACGTTTATAGATGGTTGCAGCAAAAATAATTGGACATATGAGACTTGGGCGGGCCCTGCCGAGTCGGATCCACAAGTGCGAGGGCATCCCCCTCCCCGATGCGCTCTGTGCAAGCCGCCCGGCAGGGCGCCTTAGAAGCCGGGAAGAAGCCACATTCTGTTCTTAAAAACTGATTGCCAATGGTGGAAAGTCATTTTTAATTAGCCACTAACGGCTTTTATATAGTTTGATGGCGACACGACGAGGAAATGCTCAGCCACATGGATAGGCGAGGCTTTTCTTTTCAAAAGGGAAATCACAAAGACTCTCGGAATTAACGTCACTGAAATTAAAGATTTTGAATTAAGTATTGGACTAGCCCTGCCGCGAGAGGAAACCAGGAGCTTTGGGCACTCCCCCTCCCCGATGCGCTCTGGGTAGGCCGCGCGGCAGGGCTTCACGCACCTTAATGTCCGGTACGGACAAGGTCAAATCGTGACCGTGAACTTTCTTGCGTGAATCTTCCTGATTAGCATCGCTGCAGTTAAATTATGCGGCGAAAAATCCAATTAGCGACGATATGACGGCAGGTCATTAACGGTTCTTCTGCGGGGGCAGCCTGCCGCCAAGGGGGTCTGTTTGCATCGCGAGGCCACATCGCAGATCGATCCGCCTATCGCATCCAGCGGCTTTGACCGCGTCTGAATTCATCGCGAAAATCGCAAATCTGAGGAGATTTGGTTACACTCGCTCGCGGTCGCGGAACGGATTTGCCGTGGAGATCGCCAGTGCCGGGATGGTGGAATAGGTAGACACAGAGGACTTAAAATCCTCTGGCTCGAAAGGGCCGTGCGGGTTCGAGTCCCGCTCCCGGCAATTCCAGCCCGGTTCGATGCCGCTCGACCGGCGGGTCACTGGGGACGATGGCCGGCGCGGATCGGGTGTTTATCCGCGAGAAATGTCATTGTCATCGTGCCGTGGGAGGTCAGGAGCATGCCAAATTACAGACTCGTCACTTACGAATCGGAACAGGGGCCGCGTCCTGCGGTGGTGGCGGACGGCCAGGTTTTCGGCTTCGATGAGTTGGGTGCAGGTTCGCCTTATCGCACGATGCCCGACGTGCTCGATGATTGGGATCGCGCCCATGCGCTGATCGAAAATCGAACGACCGCCCGCATCGCCGGAAAGCCGCTGAAGTCTGTCAAGTTGCTGGCGCCGGTATTGTATCCCTCGTCGATTTATTGCGCCGGCGCAAATTATGTCGATCACGTGCAGGAAATGGCGCGGGTGCAGAATCTTGAGCTGGAAGCCGATCCACGCAGCCGCGGACTGAAGCCCTGGCATTTCATCAAGGCCGCGCGATCGATCGTCGAGAGCGGGGCCCGGATCGAGCTTCCCGGCTATTCGAAAATGGTGGATTGGGAGGTCGAGCTGGCGGTTGTGATCGGCCGCAAAGCGAAGAACGTCGAGGGCAGCCGGGCGCTCGACTACGTCGCCGGTTATACCATCGCAAACGATTTATCGGCACGCGATTTTACCGCCCGTCCGCAGATGGCGGCGACCTCGCCGTTTCGCTACGACTGGGTCAGTCAGAAATGCTTCGACGCCGCCTGCCCGATCGGTCCCTGGATTGTACCGGCCAGCGAGATTCCCGATCCTCAACAGCTTGGAATCCGGCTGTGGGTGAACGACGTGATCAAACAGGATTCGCACACCAGCAAGATGATTTTCACGGTCGCCGATCAGATCGAGTTTTTATCGACGCGGATGACGCTCTATCCCGGCGATATCATCCTAACCGGAACGCCGGCGGGGGTTGGCCTGGCGCGCAATGAATTCATCCGGCCGGGCGATACGGTGCGGCTATGGATCGAGCGGATCGGCACCCTGATCAACACTTTTGTTTGATCGCGGGGAATCTTTAGCGATCGCGAAGCCCTTGACGATCCCGTTTACCCACAAGGCAAAGAGCGGGAATAAAGCGCGTCTTCGAGACTATAAGGCAGGTACGCGCTAAAGCAACGGGAGTTTGAGCGACAAGGGAATCAACAGCTTTTCCACAAGCAGAAGAAGCTGAAAAAAACGCTGATCGAGACTATTGCCCGGCGTGCAGTTTGAGCAGCTCGACGGTCACTTCGGAGGTGGCCACCATATCCTTGATATCGAGCCATTCCCGCACGGTATGGATGTCGCGCATGCCGGTGCCGAGATTCGCGACGGTAAATCCGCGCTGATTGAAGATGTTGGCATCGCAGCCGCCGCCGGTAGCCGCGGTGGACACGGTGCGACCGGTGCGTTTGGCGGCCTCCACCACCTTGCGTACGATCGGCGCGTCCTCCGGAATGTTCATCGCCTGGTATTGGGCGTCGGCTGAGTAATCGAACGAGGCCATGATCGCCTTGCCGTCAACCGCAATTGACGCTTTGGCGACCGCCTTTTTGAAGCATTCGATCATGTGATTGACCTGCGCCGTGAGCTTCCCGGAATCGCGCGAACGGGCCTCCCCGCGAATAGTCACTTCGTTCGGCACGATATTGACCGCGCGCCCGCCCTGAATAATTCCAAGATTCGCGGTGGTCTCGTCGTCGACTCGTCCCAGACGCATCGCGGCGACCGCTTCGGCGGCAATCTTGATCGCCGAAATGCCGCGCTCGGGCGCCATCCCGGCGTGCGCCTCGTAGCCCTTCACCGTAAACGAAAGCGACTGCGCACCGGGCGCGCGCACGAACAGCAATCCCGGCGCGTCGCTATCGAAGACCAGTCCTTCACGCGCTTCAAACAGATCGACTTCCAGATGTTTCGCGCCGAGCAGACCGACCTCCTCGCAGATGGTAAACACCACGTCGATCGGTCCATGCGGGATGTTCAGGGCCTTGAGTTGATGGAGCGTCTCGCAGATCACCGCGCAGCCTGATTTATCGTCGCCGCCCAATACCGTGGTGCCGTCGGTGCGGATGATATCGCCCTCGACGATCGGCTTGACGCCTTCGCCGGGAACGACGGTATCCATATGCGCGCAGAGCAGGAGCGGGGCGACTCCGGGCGCGGTGGCGGCGATGCGTCCTATAAGATTGCCGGTATTGCCGCCAACTTTTTCGCCCGCGCGATCGTAACGGCATACGGCGCCGGCGCTTTCGATCTCGCGCTGTAAACGCATGGCGACGTTGCGCTCCTTGCGCGACAGCGAATCGATCTGAACCAGTTCGAGCAAAAGATCCTTAAGCCGGGTCTGATTAACCGTGGCCATCAACCACCTCCGATGCAGCCAGGCTGCCTATGCACCCATCGAACACGACGGGATTCAATCCGTAAAGACCAGCGGATATTCGTTTCGCCGATTTGGTTTAGTTAGCTGACCCAAGGAACTGCTGCGCCAAGCCGGTTGTCATTTTGAGCGCAGCGAAGAATCCCGGAATTTTCCCCCTTCGCCAGGCGCTCAGGGCTTCGGCGAAGGATGCGGAGTTTATCCTGAGCGGAGCGAATGGGCTCAGCATGACAGGATGGGCCCGGTATGGAGTTTTCCTAGCTGCACTGGTTAAGCGCGGCGGCTATCGATTTGCGCCGATGCTCCAACTCCGCCGGCAGCGTCGCGCCAATTTTCCCGACACACTCGTCCGCAGAGTCGATTTCGCGTCGCCATTCGCCAGGCTCGATCTTCAGCGTCCGCGCAATCGCGTCGTTTGATAAATTCAGATGTTCCAGATCCAGATCGGCGGAATCGGGCACAATCCCGACCGGAGTATCGACCCCGCGCGCGCGGCCATTTATTCGATCGATCATCCATCGAAGCACGCGCAGGTTCTCGCCATAGCCGGGCCACAGGAAGCGGCCCTCGGCATCTTTGCGGAACCAGTTGACCATAAAAATTTTCGGCGGACGTTTGATTGCGCGGCCCATCTTCAGCCAGTGATCGAAATAATTGCCGATGTTGTAACCGCAAAACGGCAGCATCGCCATCGGATCGCGCCGCAGCACGCCCACCGCGCCAGCGGCGGCGGCGGTGGTTTCTGATCCCATCGTCGCACCCATCATCACGCCATGGACCCAGTCTTTCGATTCGAGTACCAGCGGGATGGTGC
>DAHVFB010000039.1 GCA_027317185.1 Deltaproteobacteria bacterium | reverse complement strand
CGATCGCCTGCCAGCCTCGTATCGACGAACCGTCGAAGCCCAACCCCTCCTCGAACGGCCCCTCGTCCTTGAACTCCGAAATCGGCGCGCTGAAATGCTGCCATTGCCCCAGCAGATCGATGAACTTCAAGTCCACCATCACCGCCCCTTTTTCTCTCATCATCTGCAGTACTTGCTTGGGCGTCATTTGCTCCTTAATCCTCCTTGGAGCCTCGCGGGATGGAACAATTCCCCCGATAAGGCCAAATTATTGTACGGCGCGCCGAGCCAGCCGCCCTAAACACTGGACGCTTCTATCGCAAGGTGTTCTGCGCGCAGGTCGGATCGATAGCCGTGCGAACCAGACAATTCTTCACGAATTTAAAGTAAACGCAATCCCTTTGCGGATCGTATGCGAGATGCCGCCTTACAGCGAGTCGGGCGCTAACCAATTAGTTTGAAAGCTCCGAAGTATAGCGTCATCAGGATCAGGCCAAGCGGAACTCCGAGCCGGGCCCAGGTCGTCGACCGGATGTGGAGCGCGCCGGCGCTCACGATATTGGGCACATTGCCGGGGATTAGCATCCCGCCCGAGATCAAAAGCGCAAGGATCGCTTCGCGCGCGCGATCGATCCCGAGGTGATGTATCTCCACCGCGACCAGGGTGGCGTTATCCAGCGCGGCGGAAGCCATATTGATCCAGAACAGCGCGTCGGTACTGACCAGCGGAAGGTATTTCATGGCCAGCGGCGCGTAAGCCTCGCTGATAAAGATCAATCCGGCGATAAAACCGAACACCTTGACAGCCTGCATTACCAGATCGATCCAGCTTGCGCGCGCATGAATCAACGGCACTCCGCTTTCGTAGTCACCGCGAGCCATGTATGCAGCTACCGCCGAACACGCGATGATTCCGGGGATTACATAGGGCGCGAGTAACTCGAACAGGCCGAGGAAACCAAGTCCGAGCGCCTGCGCCGCAAGCGTCGACAGCGGCTCCCCGATCGGGGTCAAGGCCGCCCCCAATCCCACCGCGAAACATCCCGCGATCGCCACCCGTTCGCGCGCACCGCCGTGAATCCTGAGCAGTCCGACGGCTTCGACCAACACCAGCGCCGCGACGATCGCGGTGATCAGACTCGAAAGCATCGCGATGACGATCACCATCATTCCGGTAAGCACCGGACGCGGCACGAACCCCCGCAGCCGGGCAAAGCCGCGATCAAACCGATTACGCCCCAGGTGAAAGAGCACACCCGCGACCAGCACGGCGATGCTGATCGGGATCGGACCGGTTAATGCCGCCAGAACCACTTCGCTGCGCCAGCCGCCAGCGAGTGTGATCGCGGCAACTCCGAGCAGTAAACAATAGAATTCAAGATTATGTTCGATCCACTTCGAAATTAGCGGACCGAACAGCAAAAGCGCCAGAATTATCGCCGCGCCGGCAGGATTCATCGTAAATGCGGGTACAGTTCCGGATGCAGGCGTAAGTCTGGCACGAAGGCGGTTAAATCCTATTTAGCGATATCAGCTCAGCTTGCCACGAGTAACAAAATTCGAACGTCTGGTACAGTGCGCTTGGCTTTCGCGCCGGACCGCATGATAATTGGTTTCTGATTCTTCTTGATGCGAACGCAAGCTGAACTTGTTTCGTAGCGCTCGCATCGATACGGGTTCCGATGCGCAAAAGTTCTCTTGTCATACTGGGGTTGATGGCGGTTTTTGCGGTCCTGATCGCATATCTGCTGATCAACGTTTCGCCAATTACGGTCGCTGACAGCCATTTGGAACATGAGGGCCACGCGGTGTTCATCACCGGCGAACTGAAAAATACCAGTAATCGGCCCTCGACAATCCAGCTCGAAGTGCATTATTTCGATCCTTCGGGGCGGGCGATTGGCGAGAACCAAATCAACGTTCCGGCGATAGCGGCCGGCGCAGTGCGCGAATTCCGAACGCCCGCCATACCACTTGAAAATGTGGCGAACTTTTCGTTGCACTTGAATCATGGCCGCAACCCGTATGGTAATTGAGGTGGGCCGAACAGCATTTGCCCAACCGCCATGGGACCGAAAAAAGAGCGGAGTTTCGGCGCCGCAATCAGAACGCAGCGGCGGCGACTCGACCTGACGCAGGAAGAGGTGGCGAAACAGATTGGCACTTCGGTGCCATATGTGGGTCACCTCGAATCCGCCAAGCGCCATCCTTCCGACCGGATCGTGATCAAGCTCGCCGCGGTGCTGGGGTTGGATCCGCGCGATCTTTATTTTCTGGCGAATCCGGAAGCGCGCGATTTAATCGAGCCGAAAACAAAGAGCGGCGGCGGAGTTGCGTGGGAGCGTTTCAAGCGCGACGAGCGACTTGGAAAAATGCACGGCATAACGCCGGCCGAGATGGAAGTGCTTGGCCGCGTGGCGCAAATTGGCGAAGTCAAGAGTATCGACGGTCTCCTTCACCTGTTGCACACTATCCGCTATGTGCTTTCGCGTTGAAGCGCGCGTGTGGTTGGCGTCGCCCCCGCGAGCTGGGCGAGGCTCGGAAACAGCAGCCGGTTCGAGGCGATCAGACCAGGCAATTTAACATTTGGCTGATTGAACCGAATTGGCCGCGCATCCAGATTGGTGACGCATCCGCCGGCTTCGAGGATCAACGCCGTACCGGCCGCGATGTCCCACTCATTCTTGGGTAACCGCGTGAAGGTCGCATCGCCCATGCCGGCCGCGACCATCGCGAGCTTGTAAGCCACACTGCCGGTCGGGCTGACCTTTAGTTGTCCATGAAACACTTCCCATTCGCCGCGCGAGGACTCGCTGCGGCTGGCGAGCACGGTTGCGCGGCGCAAGGTCCGGGTACGGCTTACGCGCACCCGCCGCCGGTTGAGATAGCATCCCATCCCACGCGCGCTCGAAAACATCTCGCGGCGCACCGGATTGTAGGTGACGCCCAGCACCGGCTCGCCTTCCTCGGCCAGCGCGATCGCGATCGAGAACTCGGGCACCCCGGAGATAAACTCCTTGGTTCCGTCGAGCGGATCGACAATCCACACGCGCGAGCGAGTCAGCCGCGTTTTGTCATCTTCGGTTTCCTCGGACAGCCAGCCGTAATCGGGAAAGGCAGCGCGCAGGATGCCGGCGATCAGACGGTCAGCCTCCAGATCGGCGGACGTAACCGGGTTGTTGCGCCCCTTGGAATTGATTTCAAAATCACGATCATGCCAATGGCGCTTAAGGATGGCGCCGGCCGCTCGCGCCGCCGCGATCGCCAGCTTCAGCGCCCGGGCAAGTTCGGGATCCCGGGTCGAATTTTGCGTCAGGACGCGACGATGATGGTAAACGGGCCGTATCATCCGAATCTCTCTTCCGCGAAAATTACTTTCCCGCGTTCTATCGCCTGCCCTGCTTAAGCCTGCGCCGGCGCACCTTTTCATAAGCGAGCGTCAGCCCCTTGAGCATCGGCTCGCGCTCCTCGTAAAGACGGCGCGGTTTACGCGGTGCGCGTCGCGCTAGGGCATAAGCGGTGATCAATGGCAGCGCGACGGTACTGTCCACGTAGCATACCACCGAATCCGGCAGCCGGGACGGATCGATCTTGCCCCAGCTCACCGCCTCGGCCGGCGTGGCGCCCGAGAGTCCGCCGGTATCGGGACGCGCGTCGGTCACCTGCAGGAAGTAGTCGTGGCCTTTTTCAGCCACCCCCATTACTTCCTGAATTTGCGGCTCAGTTTGTAAAATAAAATTTTTCGGCGAGCCGCCGCCAAGGATGAAGACTGCGCTCTTACCACCCGCGCGCTTGGCCGACCATACGATCGCCGCGGTTTCATTCACATCGGTCAGCGGATCGAGCCTGATCCCGAGTCCCTCCATCTCAAGCACGGCCAGATTCATTCCGATCGACGAATCGCCGGGCGACGAGGTGTAGATCGGCACCGCGTGATGATAGGCGGCGGCCAGCAAAGACCGTTGCTTCAGCTTCAGCACGCGTTCGCGCTCGGCCACGTAGCGGCCCGCGCGATAGTGGAACTCGGCGGTGCTCATCGGATGCTGGAATTCTTCGGCGGCGGCGATGCGCCGGAAGAACTCGTCGGTCGAGAGCAGCACCTGGTAATCGAAAAAGATGTCGTAGATACGCACCACGCCGGCCTGGCGCAGTGCGATGTCATCGGCCTCGGCCGAGCCCTGAAACATCTTGAGGCCCAGCCCGAAATGGGCGTCATGATAAAGATTCGCGCCGGTGGAAACGATCCAATCGACGAAGCCATGCTCGATCAAGGGAATCAGGCACGACATCCCAAGGCCGGCCGGCGTCAGCGCCCCGGTAATACTCATCCCGACGGTGACGTCCGCCGCGAGCATCTTCTCGGCGAACAGCCGGCAGGCCTCGCGCAGGCGCCGGCCGTTATAAGCGAGGAAAGCCGTGTCGATCAGTTCCGCCGCGGACATATCGCCGCGAACCGGTTCCGGGTTAATTCGTGCGCCCGCGAGGTGTTGGTGTCTTTTATTGGCCATCAGCTTGGTTCAGACAGGGTTATCCCGCCAGTTTGCCAGTTTTCCAGCGCGGACTTAAGATTGCCGTTTAGGGGAGCCTCAACGTCAACTTAATCGAGGACGGGCAATGGCAGTCATAGTTATTACACAACAGATCGGCAGTCGCGGAAGCGAAATCGCCGAGCTCGCCGCGCGCGAGCTTGGCTACCGGTTTCTGAGCGGGCAGGAACTGGTGGCGCAAACTTCGAGCCGCTACAAGGTCACTCCCGAGCAGTTGTTGGTGCTCGATGAGCGCACGCCTCATTTCTGGGAGCGGCTGCGAACCGATACCGAGCGATTTTTGGCATTCCTGCGCGCAATCCTGCTCAAGGAATTCGCGAACGATAGATTGATTGCGGTGGGACGCGGCATCGCGCATCATTTGCCCGAATCCGGATGCGGTTTGAGGGTACACGTGATTGGCAGCTTTCACGACCGGGTGCGGCGGGTAGCACTCGATGAAAAGCTGACGGTGGGCTCGGCCGAAAAGCGCGTGCGCGACTATGACCATGAAATCCGCAGCCGGGTACAGCAGGTGTGTGCGATCGATCTCGAGGATCACAATATCTATGGGGCTGTGCTCAACAGCTCGGCGAGTCCGATCGAGGTGAGCGCCGCGATGCTGGTGCAGGCGGCAAACGCGATCGACGCCCGGGTTACTCCCCAGGACTGGTGCAAGTTGCGCGACACCGCGATCTCCGCGCAGGTGCGCGCCGCCATCCATGCGCATCCCCAGCTTAACCATGCTCAACTCGACATCGAGTGCGACCAGGGCGCGCTGCGGATCAATGGACCCGGGCTGGTTCCGCCCTGGGATCGCTTGACGGATCAGGTGGTGCGGCAGATCGAAGGCGTCTCGTCGGTGGAGATTACTGCCGACGGCGTCACGATGCCCATCCTGCCGGAATAGGTTTGCACCTGGTGCCCGTGGATCGGCTGACCGGGGCGTCGCGGCGTGCTATGGTCTCGGATTCCTCTGCTGGACCGATGCGATTCCTGACCATCTTTTTCGCCACCGGCTTTTACTCCGGATACGCACCTTCGGCGCCGGGCACCGCCGGGTCGATTGTCGGTCTCGTAATCTGGTGGCTGATCTTTGCGCCGCTATGGCATGCCTCGCCCGCCGCGGCGATCGCGTTATGGGCGGTCATTTTCATCGCGGGCTGCTTTATCTCGGGTCATGCCGAGATAATTTTCGGCCAGCATGACAGTTCGAAAATAGTGATCGACGAAATCTGCGGAATGATCGCCACCATGTTCTTCAATTCCGGGGGATGGATCCATCTCGCGATCGGATTCGCGGCTTTTCGCGTGTTCGACATTTTGAAACCATTCCCCGCCAATCAAATCGATCGCCGGATGGGCGGGGGCGCCGGAGTGATGTTTGACGATCTCGCGGCTGCGATCTATGCGAATCTGGTGTTACAACTTGCCTCGCGCCTGATATGAACTCACGCAATGGAGCCAGTATGATCAAACGGGCGGTTATTTTGTCGACCGGCGATGAGCTGACCACCGGCCGGGTGGTCGATTCCAATTCCAATTACCTTTCCGGCAAACTTTCCGATATCGGAGTTGAGGTCGCCGCCGTGATTACGGTGGGCGACGTGCCCGAGCGCCTCGAATGGGCGTGGCGCACCGCGATCGGGTTGGGCGAAGTGGTGATTTCGACCGGCGGCATCGGACCCACCGCCGACGATCTCACGACCGAGACCATCGCCCGAATCGCGGGAGTCGGTTTGTGGCGCGATGACGCCTCGGTCGAAAAAATCCGCCGGTTCTTCACTTCGATGAACCGCGTGATGCCCGAGAACAATCTCAAGCAGGCGATGTTTCCGGAAGGCGCCACCGTGGTGGTCAATCCGGTTGGCACTGCGCCCGGCTTTCGCATCCCAATCACGATCGACGCTCATACCTCACAAGTGATCGTGCTGCCCGGCGTGCCGCGCGAGATGAAGCCGATGATGGAAGACACCGTCATTCCCTGGATCCAGGCCAATCGCGGCAGCGATACAATTTTCGCGGTGCGCAGTTTTCAGACCTTCGGCATTAGCGAGTCCGGACTCGACGAAGTGGTCGCGGGTTTGATCGCGCCCACTGAAGGCCGGGTCGCGTTCCGCGCGTCGTTTCCGCAAATCTCGATGAGAGTCACGGTCGAGGGCCGTCCCGGCGAAGCCGACCGCAAGGCCGATGAACTGGCGGCGCGCCTGCGTCCAAAGATTTCTGAATACGTCTATGCCGAAGGCGACAACGAGACCATGGAGGGCGTGGTCGGCCGGCTTTTGACGGAAAGGAAACTTACGGTTGGAATCGCTGAATCATGCACCGGCGGACTGATCGGCCATCGGCTGACCAATGTGCCCGGCAGCTCCAGCTACCTGCTCGGCGATCTGGTCACTTATTCGTTTTCGGCCAAAACCGGTATTTTGGGCGTCAGCGAGCAAACGCTCGAACGGTACGGCGCAGTCAGCGAGCAGTGCGTAATCGAGATGGCCACCGGCGCGCGCGCCAGACTGGGCACCAACCTCGCGATCGCCACCTCGGGTATCGCGGGGCCGGATGGCGGCACACCCAGCAAGCCGGTCGGCACCGTATGTATCGGGCTGGTGGCCGACGGAGCAAGCGTGTCGCGCAGCTACCAACTTCGGGGCGCGCGGGATTGGATCAAGCTGTGGACTTCCCAAATTGCGCTGGATTGGATTCGGCGCCATTTGCTCGGACTGCCGATATCCGAATCGAATATCCTGCGCCGCTGACCACCGTTAACGAAGCTCTGCACCATGCCCATCCTGTCATTCTGAGCGCAGTGAAGAATCCCGGGATTCTTCACTGCGCGAACTCCGTTCAGTATGACTTGCTGGCGCAGAGCTTCCCGAGCGGCCGATCAGATTTCCGGGGTGGAACGCGCGCGCCGACGCTTCGCGCCGTTACTCGCCGGCGAATCGTCCGTGAGGCGCAGGCGTTCGATAATCCCGCTGGTGCTGTGACCCGCCAGCAACGGCGCCAGCGCTACCCGCCCGCCGTATGATTCGACGAAGCCGCTGCCATCGACGCGCTTGCCGCGATAATCTTCGCCCTTGATCAGAACGTCCGGGCGCACCGTGCGAATCAATTTTTCAGCCCGGGTTTCATCGAAGATCACGACATAGCCAACCGCTTCGAGCGCAGCCAGCATCCGGGCGCGTTCGGCGGCGGGATAGATTGGCCGTCGATCGCCCTTGATCGCGCGCACGCTGCGATCGCTGTTGATCCCGACAACCACTACTTCGCCCTGCGCACGGGCGAAACTCAGAATATGGATATGCCCCGCATGCAGCAGGTCGAAGCATCCGTTGGTGAAGACGATTCGACGGCCCACCCGCCGCTCGCGTTCGAGCAGCAGCTTGAGTTCCAGATGCGAGACGATCTTGCGCTCATAACCACCCTCGTCACGGCTGAGCGCCAGTTCCAGATCTTCGCGCGTGATCACCTCGGTGCCGTGCCGCCCCACCTCGATTCCACCGGCCAGATTCGCGATCGCGGCCGCAGCCGCAAAACTCAAGCCCCCGATGGCGAACAAACCAAACACCGAAAGCACCACGTCGCCCGCCCCGGTGACGTCATAAACCTCGCGCGGGGTGGTCGCGAGGTATTCGCCGCCGCCGCTGCGCCGCGCGAGATACATCCCGTCGCGATCGAGCGTGACCAAACAAGCGTCGAGGTCCAGTCCGGCGACCAGCTTTTCGGCCGCTATCCGCCACGCATCGCGATCCGTCAGCTTCATGCCGGTCGCCTGTTCGGTCTCGAAACGATTGGGTGTGATCGCGGTCGCGCCTCGATAAATCGAGAAATCATCGGTGCGGCGCGGATCGATAATCACGGGGATCCGGCGGCGGCGCGCACCATCGATCAACGCACGCAGCAGGTTCGGCGTCAGCATCCCCTTATCAAGGTCCGAGACCAGCACGCCATCGGCGGCTTTGAGCTCGCGTTCGATCAAACTCCGCATCGTTCGCTCGCGCGAGGGGGCCAGCGAATGGGTTTGTTCCTCGTCGACTCGCAGCAACTGCTGGGTGGCGCGATGGGCCGACTGCACCGATCCGAGCATCCGCTCCTTCACGATTGTGAGCCGGTTATCGTCGGCGATCACCGCGCGCGTGCGTACGCCGAGACCGTCGAGAATCTCGCGCAGCCGATCGCCGTTGCGATCGGCGCCGATCACGCTCAACGCCGAAACCTCAGCCCCGAGCGCCCGCAGGTTGGCCATCACAAAGCCCGCGTTGCCCAGCTTCTCTTCGCGGCGCGTCACGCGCAGCACCGGAATCGGCGCTTCCGGCGAGATACGCGAGACCTCGCCCCATGAATAGCGATCGAGCACAATCTCGCCGGCGACCAGTACGCGAACCGGCTTGATCTTCGGAAATGCAACCGAAGCTTCAGTTGCCGAAGTGTTGTTTGCGATCGGCCTCAGCTTACGTCCAGCCATGATGCGTGATGATAAGGGATTCGCAGGCGATCATTCAAAGCTTGGCTCGGAACTTTTGCAAAGCTCGGCCCGGGGTTTTGCCGCCCGGCTCCATCTGTGATGTAAAGACGGTCGGCGGTCGAACCGCCACGGAGAGATGGCAATGGGATTGAGAAGTGTCGAGGAATACAGAAATTCACTGCGCGACGGACGCGCGGTTTTCTTTCGCGGCGAGCGGGTGGCCGACGTGACGGCGCATCCGGTGATCGGAATCGCAGTCGAGCATGCGACGACCGATTACCGCATGGCGGAAGATCCCCGCTATCGATCGCTGGCGGTGGTCGAGGAGCAGGGATCGCTTTACAGCCGCTACTACCATATCCCGCGCAACGGCGGCGATCTGAATATGCGCAAGGACCTGATCGCGGCGGCGACCCGCGAGGGCGCCACGCTGGTGGTCCTGATCAAGGAGATCGGTACCGACGCGCTGCTGGCGCTGACGGTGATGGGCGAGCGGATGGCGGCCGCCGGCCAGCCCGCGTATCGCGAGCGCATCCGCGATTTTTACCGACATTGCCGCGATAATGACCTGGCGGTCGCGGTGGCGCAGACCGACGTGAAAGGCGACCGTTCGCTCGGTCCCTCGGCGCAGGAACATCCCGACTACTACGTGCGAATCGTCGAAGAGCGGCGCGACGGAATCGTGGTGCGCGGCGCCAAGGTGCATACCTCGGTATCGACCAACGCCAACGAGATAATCGTGCTGCCCACGCGCGCGATGCGCCCCGAGGACCAACCCTACGCAGTTGCGTTCGCAGTGCCGGCCAATACGCCGGGGCTCAAGATGATCGCCAGTCCGCACGGATCGAGTCCCAAAGATCCGTTCGAGCATCCGATTAGCGCGCGCCACAAGATGATGGAAACGCTGACCGTGTTCGACAACGTGTTCGTGCCGCGCGAGCGAATTTTTCTGCAGGGCGAAACCGCCTTCGCGGGACCGATGGCGCTGATGTTCGTGCGCTTCCATCGCTTCACCGCGGTCTCCTACAAGCTACCGTTGCTCGAACTGATGGCCGGGGCGGCGCATGCGATCGCGGAGGCCAACGGCACGCTGCGGGCCGGCCATGTGCGCGACAAGCTGACCCAGTTGGCGGCGTACCATACGACGGTGCGCGGTTTGATCGAACATGCGGCCGCCTCGTGCACAATCGAAGATGGGGTCGCGATCCCGAATACGCTGCTGACCAACGTGGCGAAGTATCACTTCGCGCACAATTATCATCAGGCGGTGCAAATCGTTCAGGATCTGGCGGGCGGCTTGCTGGTCACGGCGCCGGCGGCCGAGGACCTTACCAGCGAGGCGACACGCGATTATGTGCTTCGTTACATGGGCGGCGCGAAGGGTTTTGACTCGGAGCAACGGCTGCGGCTGTTGAATCTGATCGGCGATCTGACGGCTTCGGATTTCGGCGGCTACCAGGAGGTGCTGGCGGTGCATGCGGAAGGCGGCCTCGAAGCCGAAAAGCTGCAAGCCTATCGCGAATACGACTTTGCGCCGCATGCCGCCTATGCGCGCAAGCTCGCGGGTATCGAGTAGCGCCGACCGTTCACGGCAAGGAAGCTGTACGACATGTGTCCTCTGTATCCAAAACTGAGGCTACTCATGAGCCGCGGCTCGACAGAGCAAGTCTCGCGTCGATCCCTTCAGCGCAAAGAAGGGCAATGGTCAGTATTGGGAGCATCGCTTTGTGTCTCGCCTGGATAGTGGTTTACCGGTTGGTCGCCGCCGCGCCCGGTATGGTCGAGCCCATTATCTCGATCTGCGATACGCTATCGGCTAAGTGAACCGGGCGATGCACGCTATGTCAGAGCACATGGCGAGCGCCTACGCGCTGCGGAGCTCAATCGTGTTGCCGTCCGGATCGAGGAACCAGAGCTGGCGTCCAGTCAGCCGCCGGTCGGGATTACCGATCGCGGAACCGGCCGCGCTGCCGTCGAGGTATTCGATGCCGAGCCGATCGAGTTCCTTTTTCGCCTCATCGAGGTTATCCACGTCAAGCGCAATATGCGGTCCGGCCGGATCGATTTTGCGGTCGCCAGCCTTGCTCTCGATGACATGAATCATATTCTGGCCGATCCCGTACCATGCGCCATCAAACGGAAAGTTCGGCCGCTCCATCGTCGGCAGCCCCAAAACTTTGGCATAGAACTCTTTGGCGCGTTTGGCATCGCTGACCCGTAAACCGACGTGATTAAGCGCGGCAACTTTTACCATGACTTCCTCCCGAACTTTGCCTTACTCGAAAGCGTTCTCGCCCGTTATATCGCGGCCCAGAATCAGGGTCTGCACGTCGTAGGTGCCCTCGTAAGTGTTCACCGTCTCAAGATTCAGCATATGACGGATGATCGGGTATTCGTTGACGATACCGTTGGCGCCCAGCATGTCGCGCGCGACTCGCGCGATCTCCAAAGCTTCGTTCACGTTATTACGTTTCGCAAATGAGACCTGCTCCGGGCGCATCCGATTCTGATCTTTGAGCCGCCCGAGCTGCAGGCATACCAGTTGTCCCTTGGTGATCTCGGTGAGCATCCGCACCAGCTTGCTTTGCACCAGTTGATAGCCGGCCAGCGGGCGCGAGAACTGTTTACGCGATTTCACGTAATCGAGCGCGCAGTTGTAGCAGGAACGAGCCGCCCCCAACGCGCCCCATGCGATTCCATAGCGAGCCTGGGTCAGGCACGACAGCGGCGCCTTGAGGCCGCGCGCCTGCGGCAGATGAGCCTGCTGACCGATCCGCACGTCTTCGAGGATCAGCTCGGAGGTGATCGATGCGCGCATCGAGAATTTCCCGTGAATATCGGTGGTGGTGAACCCCGGCGTGCCCTTCTCGACGATGAAGCCGGTTATACCCTCGTCCACTCGCGCCCATATGATCGCAAGATCGGCGATCGAACCATTTGTGATCCAGCGCTTGGTGCCGTTGATAACCCAGCCGGAGCCGTCGCGGCGCGCGCGGGTTTCCATCCCGGAGGGATCGGAGCCATGGTCGGGTTCGGTCAACCCGAAGCATCCGATCAACTTGCCCTTCGCCATTTCGGGTAAATATCGATTTTTTTGCTCTTCCGAACCCCAGGCGTATATCGCATGCATCGCCAGCGCGCTCTGAACCGAGGCGAATGAACGCAGGCCCGAGTCGCCGGCCTCGAGCTCCTGCATGATCAATCCATAGGCCACGTTGTTCATTCCGGCGCATCCGTAGCCATGCAGATTGGCGCCAAAGATTCCCATTTCGGCCATCGGATGGATTAGCTCGGTTGGAAAAGTTTCATTCGCGAAATGGCGCTCTACATTCGGAAGCACTTCATTCTGAACGAACTGCTTAACCGTTTCCCGAGCCATTCGTTCTTCCGAACTGAGCATCTCGTCAAGTTGAAAAAAATCCATATCATCTAATAATTTCGGCATCTTAAGCTCCCTTAAACAAATCGTTCCTGATATCTGAAAACAGCATTGCTAATGCGAACCATCCAATCGCGCTAACCTTCACGCTCAGCTCGGATTATCAATCCTACTGTTTGCCTGCCCGTCGTTCATCAGATATTTTCATGCAAGAGCCCTTATCATATGCATATCGAGACGCTTAAGGTTTTTTGCGACATTGTGGAAAGCGGCAGCTTCTCGTACGCCGCCTCGCAAAACTTTGTAACCCAATCAGCGGTAAGCCAGCAGGTTCGCAGTCTCGAAGAGAAGTATGACTGCCGATTGATAGAACGCGGGCGCGCGGGTGTCAAACCAACCGCCGCGGGCCAGATGCTTTATCATGCCAGCAAAGAGATAGTGCAGCGCTACCTGGAACTGGAAAATCGGCTGCAGGAAATTGGCTCGGTGGTGGCGGGGTCAATCAGAGTGGGCACCGTCTACAGCGTCGGGTTGCACGAACTGCCGCCATTCCTGAGCGAATTTCTGCGCAAATACCCGGCCGTCAACCTGCATCTGGAATATCTGCGATCAAATCGAATTTATGAAGATCTGGTCGAGGGCAAGATCGACCTCGGGATCGTGGCATATCCGGCCAAGCGCGGGCAGGTCGTCACGGTAGCATTCCGCGAGGACCAACTGGTGCTGGTGGTGCCGCCGGAAAGCCCGTTCGCCCGGCAGAACAAAATCAGTCTGGCCGAACTCTCGGGGCAGCGGTTCGTGGGCTTTGAACGCGACGTTCCAACCCGCAAGGCTTCCGACCGAATCATGCGCGATCATGGGTTCAAGCCGCAGTATGTGATGGAATTCGACAATATCGAGACTATCAAGCGGGCGGTCGAGATTGGACTTGGGGCCGCGATCGTGCCGCGGATGGCGGTCGAGGTCGAGGCGGCGCGCGGCACCCTGAAGATCATTGAATTCACCGAGGGAACCTTTACCCGCCCACTGGCGATCATCTACAAGCGCGGGCGCGAGCTGTCGCCGGCGGTGCACAAGTTTATCGAGGTGCTTACTACCGCTCACATTCCCGCGTCAGACGATCTGGACGACGCGATAGACAGCGTGGTTTCCCATCGGCCGGTTGCGGTCCGCGGTCAGATGGAAAAAGCCGAAAAGCAGGTCTGAGCACGCCGGCGATTAAGGGTGGAAATGGCGCCGGATGCGGCCGACGCCATAATACCACGACGACTGAACCGTCCCGCTATGCTTTAACCGCCGCCCGCATGCGATCACGATCGAAGCCCGCCACGATTTCCCGGCCCGCAATCAGCAGCGGGCGCTTGATCAAATTCGGCTCTTCCGCCATCAGGCTTAACGCCTGATCCGGCGTCAACTGTTTGCCCGTCAAACTACGAGCCTTGAACGCCGGGCTCTTCGGATTCAGGAAATCACGCGGATCGCGCCCGGCGAACAGTTCCCTCAACTCCGCCACCGAAAGTGGCTGCTTGGCGAAGTCGCGTTCGTCAAGCTCCACTCCCAGATCGTCACGCAAGAAACTTCTTGCGTTGCGGCAGGTGGTTCAAGTCGATTTCCAGAGAAACCGTGATTTTTTCATCGAGGCTCCTGCTGCCCTATTCGACGTTGGTCCCTGGCAGGGAACCGCCCGGTGCGCTTTGCGCAGGACGATAGCTTCCCGAACCGACCGGGCCGCTGCCCGCGTCAAGACCGCCATTCGAATTGGCGGGAGGATTGCTGGTGCCGAAATTTGCGCCCGCGGCGTTACTGGGCGGCGGATTATCAGCAGGGGCCGAGTATGCGGTTGACCCATTGTTCGCCACATTGGAATTGCTCATGCCCTGGGAGTTGCTCATGCTCTGCGACTGCGGCGCGATACTGCCACCGTAGCCGGGCCGCGCATTGGGCGGAGTGGGCGCGGTGGTATTGGGTCCGCTGAAGTAAACTGGCTGCTTACCCTGAAGCATGTCAGGCGTCAGTACATAATCGCCGCCGAGCGAGGTTCGCCAGATCGTATCCGCGACCTGTTGATTACCACCGGTGACCAGGTAGCCGCCGCCGCCGACCAAACCACCGCCGATGGCATAAAGCAGTTTCGCCGGGATATACAGCATGTTGCTGAACAACGTCGCCGCGCCATAACCCGCGCCCTTCCAATCGACGCCGCCCTGGGCCGGCTGTGGCACCTGCACGTTCGATTGCGTATTCTGCGCGAGCGCTCCGAGCGGGAGCGCCAGCGCGGCCGCGACTACCAATGCCGCCATCCTTCTGTGTTTCATCATCACCTCTTTCCTCCTTGCCCCTCCACAACCAAATAACCCTGCAAACCGGACCCTGTCACTCACTTCTTATAACCGCGTCCGCCGGCAGCATGTTCATCAGATGGTCGAACGCACGCTGCAGATAGTCGCGATCCTTCGACTCGAGCGTAAGTTTAACGCGATAGTCGGAGTCATCGAATTTCGGATACGAACCAAGCATCAGTTGAGGAAATTTGGCGAGGCAGTCGTTCAGATGAGCCGCGATCATCGACTCCCCCGCGCTGGTATAAATCGCCCGCATAAAGTACGGATCGGAACGGAACCGATTCGCCAGCATTAGCAACTTCGGCTCGAACAGTTGCGGCACGCCGGGCAATATATAGACGTTATCGAGCTGAACCGTCGGAAACCAGATATCGCTGGCGTGGTTCAGAATCGCGCCCTCCGGGATCTCCGCCATTTTAAGCCGCGCCGGATTCGGCTTGCCCGCGGAGTGCTGGTTGATTATCGCTGCCAATTCCTCGCTGAGCGTCAGCTTGCGGCCGAAGGCGCGCGCAACGCCCTCAATTGTCAGATCGTCATGGGTGGGACCGACGCCGCCGGAGGTTATCACGAAATCGAAGCGCGCCGCGCAGTAGCGAACCTCATCCGCGATCGTATCGAGTTCGTCGGGCACTACCGCGATACGTTCCAGCGCGACGCCCGCCTTGCGAAACTCGCGGGCGGCAAACCACGCGTTGCTGTCCTGAATCTTGCCGGACAGGATTTCATTGCCCACCACGACCAGCGCACAACTGCGTTTATTCATACGCGGTCCCTGATGGCTCCCGACGCCATCGCCACTCCACGTCGCAACAATTATCCCAGCATAAGGCCAGCGTACACAAGATAGCGCTCAAAATGCTTTCGCCGTGTGCCGATCGCCCGAATGGCCGGCGATTAACCTTAATCGCGACTGCGGTTGAGGGTCTCCGTCCAAGCCGCTCGATCAACTTTGGCGAATCTGCTCGATATCCGGCGCCCCGGAGATTACGAATTCCTTAAGCTGGCGCTTCAGACGGCTTTCGATCTGACGGACGCGCTCGCGGCTGATACCGAATTTCTCGCCCATCTCCTGCAGAGTCAGCGGCTCTTCGGCAAGCAACCGATGCCGGAAAATCTCCAGTTCCTTGCCGCTCAGGCGAGTGGCGAATTCCTCGATCCGATGGTGTGCGAAATTGCGGAACTGCGTCTGCGCGGTTTCTTCCTCGGGGTTATGGACTGTGTCGGGCAGAATATCGAGCAGCCGGGTCTCGTCGTCGGTGTTGTTGCTGACCGGCCGATCGATCGACATTTCGCTATGCCCCAGCCGTTCCTGCATCTCAACCACTTCGCTCTCTTTGACGCCGAGCCGCTGCGCGAGCATTTTCGGTTGCGGACTGAAGCCCTCCGCTTCGAGCCGATCCATTTCCTTGCGCAAATTAAAGAACAGCTTGCGCTGGGCCTGGGTGGTGCCGATCTTGACCAGGCGCCAGTTGTTGATCAGAAAACGATAGATGTAGGCCCGCACCCACCATACGGCATAAGAAGGAAAGCGGATTCCACGGTTCGGATCGAAGTTCTTGACCGCTTCCATCAGCCCGACATTCCCCTCCTGGATCATGTCGAGCAAATTGCGCGAGGCCCGCGCAAATTCATAGGCGATTTTGACCACCAGCCGGAGGTTGGCCGTCACCAGCCGATAGGCGTCCTGGGGATCGTGATGCTCATGATAACGCCGCGAAATCACCAGCTCGTCTTCCCGGCTGAGCAACGGAAAGCGGCGGATTTCAGCCAGATAGTGCGAGAGCGGATCCAGCGGAACCAGCGCGCCGCCCTCCTCGCGCGCCCCGCTATCCGATGACCCGCTCCCCAGTGCGGCATGGGCGTGATCCGGAAGAATAACTTCGCTCAGATCTTCCGGATCATCGAGCCCGGCCAACGGCTCTTCCGCGCCAACTTCAATCAACGGATCGCGAGCTTCGGCGTCTTCGATCTCAGGCTCGAGGATCACGCCATCCGAAACGCTATGGCCCTCGGACGCAACTTTCCCACGCGGTTTGCGGATCGCCTTCCTGCGCTTGCGTTCCACCGCTAAATTCCTGCTGCGGGCAACTTATTCAGCATGAAAGCCGGGTTGTGCATGAAGGCCGGGCCAAGCGGCCCGGCATACACCGGAGGTCGTCAGGACCGCGATGGCCGCTGAAGCACCACTTTGCCGGCGCCGATCTCGCGCAAAGCTGTCACCACTTCCTTGTTATCCGAGTCGACCAGCGGACGCGCGCCTTTCAAAAGCTGCTTGGCGCGGCGCACCGCTGATAAAACGAGTTCAAAACGGTTGGGAATTTGCTCAAGGCAATCTTCGACTGTTACTCGCGCCATAGGGAGATTTTCCGGCCCTCAATCCTGCCTGTCAACCGGTGCGCCCCTTGAATCAACAGGGGCCACCAGCTCCGCGAGCAGGCGGGCAACCTCGGCCGGGCTGTCCACCCGATACTGGGCGGCGCTCTCTCTGGCTTCGCCCACTAGAATTGTGACGCCGCGGCCGGCCAGCGCTCGAAATGCATCCTCATCGGTGACATCATCGCCAAGATAAATTGGGATCGCGGAATTGCCGGTCAGCTCTATCAATCTGGTCACCGCCGCGCCCTTGTTCGCGGCCAGCGGCACGGCCTCGATCACCTTTTTCCCGCGCTTAATCGCCAGCCGGCTCGCAAACCCCGCCACGAAACTCTCGAATTCCGCCACGATGCTCCGCGCCGAAACCAGATCTGCATTGCGATAATGCAGCGCCAGCGAAAGAACTTTGTCCTCGACGATCAGCCCAGTTTCGTTTGGGATATTGCGCAGCCAGCGGCGAACCTCGGCCAGATCGATCATTGCCGCCTGCAGGTCAGGCAGGATTTCGACCTTGCCATCCGGATTGGCCATCTCCAAGCCATGTACGCCGATCAGATAAAGTCCGCGATCGAGATTAAGCAAGCGCCGTAATTCGATCAGATTGCGGCCACTGACCACCGCGAGGTCGATCAAATCGGGCCGCGAGGCCAGCGCCATCAGCGCCTTGCGAGCCTCGGGCAGCGGCCAGGCCACCGCAGGATCGTTTACGATCGGCGCCAGCGTGCCGTCGTAATCCATCATCAAAAAAAGGCGTCCGCGCGGCACGAGACCGCGGATAAATCCCTGCGGCAGGGAAAGCGGAGAGCTAGCGGGCTGCGGCGCCACTCAGTTGGGGGATCCGAGAAGATGAAACCCCACTGAGGGTATTGAGGAAACTCTCGGACCAGTGCTGAAGATTATTGAGATTGATCTTGGCGCGCATCGCACGCAACCGCGTGGCCTTCTCGCCCGGGTCCATCTCGATTGCCTGCCGCAAACTCCGTGCGAGCGCGTCGATATCGTACGGATTCACCAGCAGCGCTTCTTTCAGCTCCTCGGCCGCGCCGGCGAATTCGCTCAGGATCAGAACCGCGTCGTCGCCCAAATGCGCGGCTACAAATTCCTTCGCCACCAGATTCATCCCGTCCCGCAGCGGCGTGAGCAGTGCTATGTCCGCCGCCTGGTAATAGGCGATCAGCTCTTCCAGATTAAACTGGGTGTAGAGATATCGTATCGGGACCCAACCCTCGGAAGAAAAACGTCCCACCACCCGTCCAACCTGTTCATCGAGCTGGCGTTTCAGCGTCGCGTAATCGGCCAGCTTGGTGCGCGAGGGCACCGCGATCAGCACCAACGCAACGCGGCGATGGTACTCCGGGTTATTCTCGAGAAAGCGCTCGAAACCGGCCAGCCGTTCGAGGATGCCCTTGGTATAGTCGAGCCGATCCACTCCCAGCACCACGATCTGCGAACGCAAGGCTCGGCGGATCCGATCCGCGCGCTCATGCACCCGTTCGCTGGCCGCCAGTGTCGCGAAGTGATCGGCAGGGATGCCCAGCGGGAAGGCGCCTACACGTACCCGGCGATGCTCGACCATCACTTCGCCCGCTTGCCGGTCGACGTGCAGGCCGAGAATCCGCTCACAGCAATCCAGAAAATGCTTCACGTAGGTGTTGGTATGAAAGCCGATTAGATCCGATCCGAGCATCCCGTAAAGCAATTCGCTACGCCATGGAAAAATCCGGAACAATTGCTCGGGCGGAAAAGGCACATGCCAGAAAATTCCAATCGGCAGCTCAGGCCGCTTTTCATGTAACAATTGCGGCACCAGCGCCAGATGGAAATCCTGTATCCAGATTAGATCGCCGGCTTGCGCCTCCGCCGCGGTTAACTCCGCAAACAGACGATTGACGCTCTGGTACTGACTCCAATATTCGCTACTGAAATGACAGTTTGGGATCATGTAGTGCATCAGCGGCCATAGCCCCCGATTGCACATCCCATAATAGTAGTTGGCGGTATCGCGGTCGGAGAGCGGAGCGAAAACCAGAGAGAAACGAGGATCGTGCGCGGGAAGTTGCAATCGGTCCGGGGCCTTCCGGCTGCCCGACCATGCGATCCAGACTCCGCCGTGATCTTCAAGCAGGCGCAGGAAAGTCGATCCGACCCCGCCTACGGTATGCTCCATATGCTCGCGGCCGCGCTCGCGCACCACCCGAACGGGCGCGCGATTCGAAAGTACAATCAGGCGAGGACCGCCGCTACCGTTGCCGTTACGCGTCACAGTGTTGTTTGCGGAATCGTGTGCGCCCCCTGTACCTGTCTCAACCATTCCGGGCCTCATTACTTCATCGCCAGGATTGCCTCCGGGTCCCAAACGAGGGGCATCGAACAAAAATTACGCAGGCTTTAATCAATTTATCGCCTTGCCGAGGTTTTGAGCAAGTTCAATCGAGCCGGAAGCCGCGATTTCCTTTGCCCATCAGCGAGAACGCGTTTGAAAAACCAATTCAAGATGGAAGCGATCTCGAAATGCGGAGATTGAGTGTTGCAGCCGTGAAACGCGCAGGCTCGACGATTCAGCTTGCAACAAAAAAGCCGACGCCCCCGAAATTTACGAGAGCGCCGGCCGGTTACTGAAACTTCTTTCGTCCAACTACTTGTTCGGCTGAGGCGTAAGCCGCAGATAGGGGCGCAGTTCCTTGAAGCCCTTGGGAAACTTCTGCTTCAGCTCATTGGGATCTTTGATCGAGGGTACGATGATCACATCGTCACCGCTCTTCCAATCGACCGGAGTGGCCACCTGATACTTATCCGTCAACTGCAATGAATCGATTGCGCGCAGGATTTCCTGGAAGTTACGGCCGGTGCTGGCCGGATAGGTGATAATGGCGCGAATCTTTTTGTTCGGATCGATGACGAACACCGAACGCACGGTCAGGGTGTCGTTGGCCTCGGGATGGATCATGTCGTAGAGCTTCGCCACTTTCCGATCGGCATCACCGAGGATCGGGAAGTTCATTTTAGTGCTCTGCGTCTCTTCAATGTCCTTAATCCAGCCATGATGGGAATTAACATCATCGACGCTAACCGCAACCACTTTGCAATTGCGCTTGTCGAATTCGGCTTTCAGCTTCGAAACCATCCCCAGTTCCGTGGTGCACACGGGCGTAAAATCTTTCGGATGGGAAAACAGAACCGCCCATTTGTCACCGATCCACTGATGAAAACTGATCTTCCCCTCAGTCGATTCCTGCGTGAAATCAGGGGCTAGCGAGCCAATATGGAGTGCCATGTTTCTCTCCTTTTGATACTGTTCAGAAATGACCGTTCAAAATCACGACCGCCCTGGCCGATCGATACCGTTAAGCTGGTTAATCACGACTGAATAAAGATTGTCACCCCAATCAGATTCATGGCAGGAATCCCTGCAAAAGCCCCCGACGTTCTAAAGATGACTATTCAGGCAATGTAAGTTATGTTTATTAATTCGCAGATGCAAGCATCGCGAGATAACTTACCGCTTCTTACGCGAACTACGAGCTTCGCGAATTTGCGCTTTGATCCGTTTTTCCCGCCGCTTGCGGCGGCGCTTGATTTCTTTGCGTCTTTCACTCGCCATTATTTTGTTCCCGCTCCTTCCTGGGAGTTCGATCGAATCCCAAATTGTGATTGCAGAGTATTATCGCTCATTCCTTCCATCGCGCAAAATTGTCGCCAGCTTGCGCATCGATGATTCCAGCGCCAAGCTAGAGAACAACCTGTGCGAGATCCTCATGCCCGATTACGAAAACATAATCGAAGCAAATCAAGCTTTCTACCGTGCTTTCGAAACTCTCGATGCCGAGAAGATGGAAACCGTATGGTTGAAAGATCCGCGGATTACCTGCATCCACCCGGGATGGCCTGAGCTTTGCGGATGGGGTCCGATCATGTCGAGTTGGGAACGGATCTTCGACAATGTGTTCGAAATGAAATTTGAACTGCGGGTGATCCAGTCGCATGCCGATGCCAACCTGGGCTTCGTGGTGGTCGAGGAAAGCCTCACGCAACGTGGTTACGAAGGTGTGGTGCATGCGAAAGTACTTTCCACCAATGTGTTCGAGCGCGCGGGCAACCGATGGTGGTTGGTGCTGCATCATGGATCGCCGGTGATGGCATCGTCGGCGAACGAGCCGCCTTTGCAGTAGCAACCCCGGCCGAGAGCCTCGCAATCATCGCGGAACGAATCTGCGCTTGGTCGCGAACGCCTCGCCATAAAGCGTTCCCATCGCGCGCTCCTCGATCGGAATTCTCACCCATAGCAGACCTGCATTCGCGATCGAAAAGACCGCGGCAGTCCACCAGTTGGCGCGAATCAATGGCAGCGCCGCGATCTCCATCACCACCGCCAGGTAGTTCGGATGGCGGATCAACTTGTACGGGCCCGCAACTACCGGCGGCAGCATCGGCGTGACAATCACCCGCGTATTCCAGCGTGCGCCCAAAGTCCAAATCGTCCAATAGCGCAGCGCCTGCGCTATCAGAACCGTGACCAATGCGGCGCTTGACAGGCCCGGACCGACGCGCCGGCGGATGAAAATCGATTCGGCCGCGCACGACGCGAGAAACGCCGCGTGCAGCAGGACCATCGCGTTATAATGCCGCCGCCCGGCTTCGATCCCGCCAATTGCGAAGGCGCGCCTGGCATGGCGCCGCGAGATCGCAACCTCCACCAGGCGTTGGCCGGCCACAATTGCGAGGATCAGGAGATAAGTGCGCTCGCCGATCACCATCGCGGTTTGGGCTCAGCCCGGCAGGCGATCAGTTCTGCCGCATCGATCGCACCAGAATTTCCGCGAGTTCCGGGCGCGTGTACTCCGGCGGCGGAGCCTCGCCGCGGCGCAGCATCTCGCGCACCTTGGTGCCTGACAGCAGCAGCCGGTCTTCGTCGGTATGGGGACAGGTCTTGAACGAAGCCATCCCGGCGCATCGCCGGCAATAAAAGGTGTTTTCAAAGCATAGCGGCGTGATGCCGATCTCTTCGGGCTTGAAGCGCTCGAAAATTTTCTGCGCGTCGTAAGTGCCATAATAGGTGCCGACGCCAGCGTGATCGCGGCCCACGATAAAGTGGGTGCAGCCGTAATTGCGGCGCACGATCGCGTGCAGAATCGCCTCGCGCGGTCCCGCATAGCGCATATGGGCCGGCATCACGGCCAGCATCGCACGGTTCTTCGGATAATAAAGATCGAGCAGCACCCGGTAAGTTTCCATCCGCACCGCCGCCGGAACGTCATCGCCCTTGGTTTCGCCGACCAGCGGATGCAGCATCAGGCCGTCGCACACTTCGAGAGCAATCTTCTGGATATATTCGTGCGCGCGATGGGTCGGGTTGCGGGTTTGAAACGCAACGATCTTCTTCCATCCTAATTCGCGAAAAGCGGCACGCGTGGCGCGTGGCTCGCGCGGATATTCGAGAAAACTGCGATCCGGAATTTCCTCGATAACCACCGGCCGCCCGGCAACGCACCACGGCGGCGCGGCCGTCACGTTCTTCGCCCCCGGATGAGCTTCATCGGCGGTGCCGAAAATCGCCTCGGCTTCACGGCGGCGATCAACCTTGAACAGCTCGCTGACCTTGAGAATCGCCAAACGCTTGCCGGTCGCGTCGGTCAGCGCGAGCTCGCTGTGCGGCTTGATGTTGCCGGCTTCGGCCACGCCGAGCGTGATCGGAATCGACCAGGGTATACCCGACGCCAGCCGCATCTCGTCGCGGCTGCGAATATAGTCCGCCTCGCCCATGAAGCCGGTCAGCGGCGAGAAGGCACCGGTCGAGAGCATCTCGAGATCGGCGATGTCGCGCGCGTTCAGCACGATTGCAGGCAGTTTGGCAGCCGCCTTGCGCAGCTCGTCGCGATCGCCCGGCGCCGCAACCAGGTCAACCAGTTCGCCGCCGCCGTGCGGGGCAATCGCGTCGTTGGTCAAACTCATCATCAACCCCTTGCCCCGGCGGATTTTTTTTGCGCTGAGGTTCTTGGAATAAAGCCCTTTTCTTCAAGAGTGGAGAGCAGCAGCGCGAGACTTTCTTCGACTGTTTCGCGATCGCTGTGCACCGTCAACTCGGCATTGACCGGCTCCTCGTACGGATCCGAAACCCCGGTAAAGTTCTTGATCTCGCCGCGCAAGGCTTTTTCGTAGAGTCCCTTGACGTCACGCCGCACCAGTTCATCGAGCGAGCACTTCACATACATCTCGAAAAAACGATCGTGCATCTGGCGTACTTCGTCGCGAATCTCGCGATACGGCGAAATAGCCGCCGAAATCGCGATCACACCATTGCGCGCCAGCAAGCGGCATACGTAGCCGATACGCCGAATATTGGTATCGCGATCCTCTTTCGAGAACCCGAGACCTTTCGATAAATTCGTGCGCACTTCATCGCCATCGAGAATTTCGACGCGATGGCCCCGGTTGCGCAGTTCCGTCGCCACCAGATTGGCCAAAGTCGACTTTCCGGCTCCCGACAGACCAGTGAACCATAACGTGAATCCTTGTTCTTCCTGCACCATTTAACCTCGTTGCTTTTTCGCTAAGACTACTCTATCGCTGTTTCAGATTTGTTAACCAATAAGACATAGTTGAACATTCCAAGACTGGCGTTCTGTCAAAGATGAACCGGAAACGGCGGCGGTTCAATCCATCGGAACGGGGTCTCGAAAGCGGACTCGCCGCCAGCGATTGCGGCCTCGCCGCGCGCAATCGCCGCCAACCCGGCCATTCGCTCCCGAAAACCCACCACTTCCCCGATTATCACCACTGCAGGCGCCTTCGGTCGATGGCGCTCGACGATTTCGGGCAAGGACGCGACGGTACCTGTCAGGACCGTCAAATCAGCCATAGTGCCGCGCGAGATGATCACGGCGGGAGTCGCCGGATCGAGGCCGTGGCGTATCAGTTCATCACAGTTGATGGCCACCCGACCCAATGACATGTAAAGCACCAGCGTCTGACCCGGCGCCGTCATTTGGCTCCAATCTGGAGCACCATCCCTGGTATGACCGGTGGTTAGCACGCAAGTATGCGCATAATCGCGATGAGTCAGCGGAATTCCGGTCGCGGCGGCGCATCCCGCGGCGGCCGTGATACCCGGCACTATTTGATAAGAAATCCCGGCGCGCGCCAACGCCTCGATTTCCTCACCCGCCCGCCCGAAAAGCATCGGGTCGCCGCCCTTGAGGCGCAGTACGCGCTTGCCCGCGCGCGCTAATTCGACCATCAAACTATTTATTTGCTCCTGCTGGACGCCGTGGCCGCCACAGCGCTTGCCCACGTCGATCAACTCGGCCTCGCGCCGGACCATCGTCAGGATTTCCGGAGCGACCAGACTGTCATGCAGCACCACTTCGCACTCGTTCATCAGGCGCAAGGCCTTGAGCGTAAGCAGGTCGGGATCGCCCGGCCCGGCGCCGACCAGATAAACTTCGCCCTGCGGCTTCAGATCACCGACGGCGGCGGAGGCGATCGCGCGCGCCATCAGGCCTGCGGCCCGCTCGCGATCACCGCGCATCGCGGCCGCCGCTACCGGCCCGCGCATGATCGTTTCCCAGAAACGCCGTCGCACAGTGGCCGACGGCAGCGTGCGCCGCACCATCCCACGCCAGCGGGCGGCCAGGCCGGCCAACTGTCCGAGGCCGCGCGGCAATGCAGCATCGATTCTGGCGCGAATTTCGCGCGCCAGAATCGGCGCCGCGCCGGCGGTCGCGATGGCGACTGTGACGCCGTCGCGATCGAGAATGGCCGGGGTGATATAGCTGCATAGCTCCGGATCGTCGACCACATTAACCGGGATGCGACAGGCCTGCGCAGCCGCAGCCACCGCGCGATTAACTTCGCGATTATCAGTGGCGGCGATCGCCAGCCGGTGGCCGGTCATCATCGCAGCCTCGAAAGGCTCTCTGATCAGGCCGGCCAATCCCGACGAAATCAACGTTTCCATACCGGCGCATGGCAACGGCGCAACCACCGTCACGATCGCGCTGGCGGACAACAGTTGCTTTGCCTTGCGCAGGGCGACCGGACCGCCGCCGACCACCAGCGTATGCTCGCCGCGCAGCCGGATAAAAATGGGAAACCAATCCATCTCAGTTGATGCTAGCCGAGGCCAACCTCGAGACTCTCGACCTCCGGTCCATTGCGATCGAAACGGATCACGAGCTGCACCGCGGTGGTGCGCAGCGTCATCAGGTAAACGCCCGGCGCGCGCAATGCGGTGGTGACGCTTTCGATTTCATTTCCCGCTAGTTGAGCCATGGCGCGGTTGAGCGATCCCAGCCCCGCCGCCAGCTCAACCCCACGCGCGGTTCGTTTGAACAGCGCGATCAGGGCGGCCTCGGCCGCCGGCCCGGCCTCGCGCCGTATGCGCCCGCCACCGAGCGCCAGTTCGATTACCGACGCCAGCCGCTCCTGCAAGCCCAACGGCACCGAAAGGCTATCGATCGCGACCGCCAGTTCGAGATAAGCCGAGCGCGAATTCGGTTCCTGCATCGCCTGTGCAAGTTGTTCGACCCGCGGCTTAAGGAGTTCGCGATGCAACTCCTCGATCGCGATCGGATCGGTCGAAAGCGTCGCGTCATTACCGTGATGGTTGGTTTGCGCATGCTGCATGGGATGACCTCGGTTTAACGAAATTCAGGCCGGTTCATTTTGATCAGGCGGCGGCTCAGCCTTGCGCCGCCGCAACCGCATCCTCACCATTCCCGCCGAGCAGCGCCGAGAGTTCATGCTCGAAGCCGCCGGTCTCGATCGCGCAATGCATGCCGCATTCTTTGGGCGCACCAGTCTCCCACCACCAGCGGCCAGAGCGCGCATCTTCACCCGGTTTGAGGGCGCGCGTGCATGGCGCACATCCAATCGACTTGTAACCTTGGTCGTACAAAGTGTTGTAGGGAACGTCGTTGGCGCGGATATAATCCCAGACCTCTTCCTCGTTCCAATCCGCCATCGGCGAAATCTTCACGATGCCGCCGTGGTCATGGTCGATTTCGAGCTTGCGCAGATTGGATCGAGTCGCCCATTGATCGCGCCGCAGCCCGGTCACCCAGGCGTCGAAATTGAGCAGCGCGCGCCGCAGCGGAAGAACCTTGCGCAGTTGGCAGCACAGCAGGCGCAGATTGACATCGCGATAAAAAAGGTTTGGACCGTGCCGCTTGACCATCCGCTCCATCGCGCCCGAATCAGGGATGAACGCCTCGATTTCGATTCCGTAACGATCGCGAATCCGGTCGATCAACTCATACGTTTCATTTGGCTGCCGGCCAGTGTCGATCGTGAACACGCGAACCGAAGGGTCGATGCGCCAAGCCATGTCGATCAGCGCGCAGCCCTCGGCCTGGAAGCTCGAGCAGATACCCAGCCGATTACCAAATTTTTCGATTGACCAGGCCAGCACCTCGGCCGGCTCTTTATCGTCGAGATCGATCGCGGCTTCACCGGCTTCGAGTTCGTCCATCAGGATCGTATGAGTTTCATTCACGATTCTTTTCTCCGGTCGATTACGGCAGCCTCAAGCGGCCTCGGAGCTTTGCGCGCCCCGCGCGAGTGAAATCAGATCGTCATCGGCCAGCCGCGTGCAGAAGCGGCTGAAGCTTTCATTCGGCGCGCGGCGATCAAGGTAGCCCTTGAACAGCCGCGCCACATGATCTTCCACCTGCGCCGAAGGCACCCGGCGCAACAGCGGTTTTCCAATCGCGGCGTCGCGGCCTAATCCGCCGCGTAAAATGATGTCGAACGCCTCCAGCGGCTCGCCCGCCGGACCGCGTCCGGTCGTACCCTGCAAGCCGATGTCGCCGGTCCAATGTTGTGCGCAGGCGTGGGGGCAGCCGTCGAGATTCAACTTCAACCCGGCCACCGCGCCGCCGAAATCGGCGATCAACCGAGCGATCAGCGATTTGAGCTTGGATTTGGTCGGGGTGACCGCATAACCGCAGTGAGGATCGCCGATACAGGCGATCGCCGATGCGTGCAGGCCATTGGCCGCCAGCGGAAATCCGATCTCGCCGGCTTTCTCGATGATTTCGTCAAGCCGATCCCGCGGGATACCGCTGAGGATGAAATTCTGACGCCGGGTCAGCCGGATTTCACCACCGAAGCTGTCGGCCAGATCCGCGATCGCAATCATCTGACGTCCGGTCATCAGGCCCAGATAAACGGGGAATCCGGCGTACAGCCGATCGGACGCCAGTTGTTGATTCACGCCCATGTGATCGCTTTCGGAATCGGGCAGCGGCAGTTGATCCAGCTTTTCGAGCTCACGACCGAGGCGCTTTTCGACCAGATCGCGAAAGGCGTCCACGCCATAGTCGTCGATCATGAACTTGAGCCGCGCCTTGACCCGCGACAGCCGGTATTCAGTGGTGAGACGCCAGACGTCGATGATCGCGCGCAGCACCGTCAGCGCCTCGTCACGGGAAATAAAGACGCCCAGATGGCGCGAAATGCGCGGGGTCGAGGACAGTCCACCGCCGACGCGGACCGCAAACCCCTCGCGCCCATCGATCCTGACGCCGACCAGCGCGATGCAATTTATCTCGGGCGCGTTGCACTGAAAGCGGCAGGCCGCAATCGTGATTTTGTGCTTGCGTGGCAGGTCGGAATACTCACGGTTGCCATAAAAAAAGCGCGCCGCCTCGGCCAGCGTGGAACTGGCATCGAACAGCTCGTTGGCGTCGATTCCCGCGACCGGGCAGCCGGTGATATTGCGCACCACGTCGCCGCAGCCGCCCATCGTGGTCAGCCCCACGCGCTTGAGGCTTTCGAGTATCCCCGGAAAGCGGTCGAGCGTGATGTAGTGCAGTTGGATGTTCTGACGCGTGCTCAGCTCGCCCTGGCCACGGCCATCACGGTCTGAAATCTCCCCGATAGCGCGCAAAGCGGCGGGCTGGAGAACTCCGCCGGGAATCTTCACCCGCATCATGAAGGTGCCGATCTTGGGTTGGTCGTGGTAAAGGCCGAACCACTGGAGCCGGACGATGTCCTCCTCCGGCAGCGCCTCGTAGGAGGTTTCGGTCAAGCGATTCCATTGGGATTCGAGATCGGTGGGAAACAGATCGTGCTTCAGGCGCTCGACCAGATTGCGCTTGAGTATGGTTTCCTGCGATGGAGCCTGTCGAATCGGCATCGAGAAGAGCCTCGACGCCAAAGATAAGTTAAACGACCATATTAGTCAACTACTTATCAGGCTCTTTTAGTTATCTATTTCCCTCGCTCGAAAAAATGTGAGTTCTCAAGGTATAATTCCCAATGCCGTCCCGAGTTGCAGGGCGGAATCGAACAGACTCTCTGAAGCGGCCCCACACTGGATCAGGCGGGTCCGACGATCGGCATCTGCCGCAATTCCGAAAAAACGCACCTTGGCCGCGACTGCCGCACCCACATCGGCCGGGCTGTCGCCGACAAAGACGACCTCCGCGCCATCGCTCGGGGCGCATAACTCGATCGCGCGCTTGACCATCGCGGGCGATGGCTTGAGCGCCAGCAGGCTGTCGCGGCCCACAATCACCTGGAATGTTGCGCTGAGGCCATGCCGCGCGAGCCATAGCTCGACGGTACGCGACGAGTTGGAGGTGACCACGGCGCAGGTCGCACGGCGCGCAACCAGCGCGCGCGGCAACTCCTGCGCGCCGGCCATCGGCAGGGCCTCATCCACGCCGGCGATTTCGTGAAGCTCGATCACCGACGAGGCGCGCGCGAGAATCGCGTGGGCATCGTCGATAGCGAGCTTGATACTCGATCCCTGCGGCGAATCCAGCAGGCGCGCCCGCAAGGCTTCGTAGAGCGGAAGATTTCCGCGTGGAATCGCCGCGATTAGCTCGTCCAGCAGGCTGGGCGGTAGTTTCGAGGATCGCAACTCGGCTTCGAGCGCGCGGCGGCTGGCCGGCCAATCGACCACCGGTTCCAGTATCGCCAGTGTGCGATCGAAGTCGAACAGCCACAGCGCGGGCAGCTTCGAGGTCGTTTCAGCAGTCATTCGGAACGAGCTCTTTCGCACCCGCAGCGAGCAATATCGGCGCGCCGGCGAAGTGGGATCCGTTGCGAGGCGTAACCGTCGAAGGTCAGCATCGATGGGTTTTCAGGCGAACCGGTTTGCGCGATGGTCAATAGCGCCTGCGCCGCCGCGATCATCGTCAGGTATCCGGGATTTTCGCACCCCATCCCAAATTCTCGCAGCAGGTCGACCTCCGCACATAGTACGCACGGAGAAGCGTCCAGCGCGGCGATCGACGCTGGCGAGTCCAGGCGAGCCAGGATAGTCCTGCAGCCGGGTGCATTGATGAGCAGGCGGCGCGCCGGTTCGATCGCCCCGCTGCCGCCGATAAGGATCAGATTCAAACCATGCCGATCGACCGCATCTAGGCCAACCGCGACCCGCGAGTCGGGGTTCAGATGCCCCATGTCCTCCACGATCGCGTGATCGGCAATCGCGTCCGCCGTAACCATCACGATGGCGCCGACACCCGCGCCCACCAGATATTCAAGCGCGGGATTGATATCCGCCAGCTCACCGGCGAGGTTGACGGTCGCGGTTAGCAGGCGCTCCTGCGCGATTCCGCCGAAACCGGGAACGATGATTTGGCGGCTATATCGTTCGATTTGCCTGCCGCTTAGCGCCATGTTTGATCGGATGTGATCCGGCTATTCGATGACGTTCTTTTCGATCGGCTCGACGGTGACCCCGCTTTGACGAAGCCATCCGAGCGCGCGTTCGATCTGTTCGTGAGTGCCCTCGAACTCGACTGCCACCAGGCCCATTTCCTCGGACACGCTGGCGACGCGGATATTGAAGATCAGGTCGAACTTCTTGACCAGATGGTACAGAATCGGCTCGCGAATCAGGGTGCGCGGGTAGCTCAGGTAGTAGCGTTCGTGGATACGTTCCATTTGCCTACCATCTGCTGTAAACGCTCATGGCGCCAGGCTTGCCATCCGATCCAGAGGTTGGTGGAAAGATATT
The DNA here is from genome assembly GCA_027317185.1 of Deltaproteobacteria bacterium. GTDB lineage: Bacteria > Desulfobacterota > Binatia > Binatales > Binataceae > JAJPIG01. Next base: position 861 of record DAHVFB010000039.1, on the reverse strand, counting down.
TATCGCCGAAATCGCTGAAGACCGTGACCACGCATCCCGCTTTCAACGAATGAGCCACTTTCAGAGCGGCCACCATCGCGGCGCCCGCCGATTGTCCCACCAGGATGCCTTCCGTTTGCCCGAGCGCGTATACCATCTCGTAGGCATCTTCGGTCGAAACCTGGATTTTGTCGTCCAGTTCGCGCTCATGGTAGATCCCCGGCACGATCGAGGAGGCCATGTGCTTGAGGCCCTCCAACCCATGCATCGGATCGTCGGGCTCAACCGCGATCACCTTGACCGCCGGGTTGCGCGACTTGAGATAGCGCCCGGTTCCCATGATGGTGCCGCCGGTGCCGATGCCCGCCACAAAATGGGTTATTTCGCCACGAGTCTGGCCCCACAGTTCAGGGCCGGTGGTCTCGAAATGCGCCAGGGAATTCGCCTCATTGTTATATTGATCGGGCTTGAAAAAACGATCCGGATTTTCCTCGATAATTTTACGGCTCAAGATGATGGCGCCGTCGGAACCCTCCAGCGGATCCGAGTAAATCGGCCGTGCGCCAAAGGCCTCGATTATCTTCTTGCGCTCGCGGCTGACATTGGCCGCCATCACCAGTTCCACCGGATAGCCAAGCGCCGCGCCAACCATCGCCAGCGCGATTCCGGTGTTGCCCGAAGTCGAATCGATAATCACCTTGCCCGGACGCAAATCACCGCTTTCGAGTCCGCGTTCAACCATGCTGCGGGCGGCGCGATCCTTGACCGACCCGCCGGGATTAAAACCCTCCAGCTTGGCGAACAGACGCACGCCGGGGCGCAGAATTCCAGCGGTAAGACGCCGCAGTTCGAGCAGCGGCGTATTACCGATCAGGTCGAGCA
>DAHVFB010000038.1 GCA_027317185.1 Deltaproteobacteria bacterium | reverse complement strand
TGATGTACCTGGGCGGCTACGGTATCGACAACCTCTCGCTGATGGCGCTCACGATTTCGACCGGATTCGTGGTCGATGATGCGATCGTGGTGATTGAAAACATCTCGCGCTACCGCGAGCAGGGCATGGCGCCATTCGAAGCGGCGGTGCGCGGCGCGCGCGAAATCGGCTTCACCGTGATCTCGATCAGCGTTTCGCTGATCGCCGTCTTCATTCCAATTCTCCTGATGAGCGGGATTATCGGACGGCTGTTCCGCGAATTCGCGGTGACGCTTTCCGCCGCGATCGTGGTGTCGCTGGTGATCTCGCTGACCACTACGCCGATGATGTGCGCGAAGCTGCTGCGGCCCGACGATCCGGCCTCGCATGGCCGCTTGTACGCCGCCACCGAGGCGGTGTTCGAGTGGATGCTGAACAATTACCGCAAAAGTCTGTCATGGGTGCTGCGGCATCCGCGGCCGACGCTGGCGGTTGCGCTGGCGACCGTGGCGGTGAACATCTGGCTGTTCATCATCATTCCGAAGGGCTTTTTTCCGCAGCAGGATACCGGCCGTCTGATGGGCGCAATCGAAGCCGATCAGGACACTTCATTCCAGGCCATGCGCCAGCGGCTCAGCCAGTTCGTCGAGGTGATCGAACATGACCCCGCAGTCGACAACATAATCGCGTTCACTGGCAGCGGCGGCAATGCAAATACCGTCAACTCGGCGCGAATGTACGTGGGGCTGAAGCCGTTTTCGCAGCGAAAAATCAGCGCCGACCTGGTAATTGCGCGCTTGCGCAAAAAGACCGCGCGCATCCCGGGCGCCACCATGTATCTGCAGGCGACGCAGGATTTACGGATTGGCGGGCGATCGAGCAATGCGCAGTATCAGTACACGCTGCAAGGCCAGGATCTTAAGGAACTCAACCAATGGGCGCCGCGCCTGCTCGCGAAATTGAGAACCATCCGGCAGATCGCCGACGTCAACAGCGACCAGCAGGATAACGGTCTGGGGGCTGATCTGGTGATCGATCGCGACACCGCAGCGCGGATGGGAATTTCCACTCAGTTAATTGATGAGACGCTCTACGATGCGTTCGGCCAGCGTCAGGTTTCCACCATGTACACGCGGCTGAATCAATACCACGTGGTGATGGAAGTGGCGCCGCAGTTCTGGCAGAACCCGGCGTCCTTGTCGCAGATTTACGTCAGATCGAGCAGCGGTTCGGAAATTCCGCTGAGCACGTTTACTCATTACGCGCCATCAAACTCGGCGCTCGAGGTAAACCATCAGGGACAATTTCCAGCGGTGACGCTTTCGTTCAATCTGGCTCCCGGCGTTGCGCTGGGCGATGCGGTCGATCTCATCGATGCAGCCGAACGTGAAATCCACCTGCCCGGCGATATCCACGGCAGCTTCGCCGGCACCGCACAGGCATTCCAGGCTTCGCTCGCAAACGAGGAGATGCTGATCCTGACCGCGCTGGCGGCGGTGTATATCGTGCTCGGGATTCTTTACGAGAGTTACATCCATCCGATCACCATCCTTTCCACGCTGCCGTCCGCCGGTATCGGGGCGTTGCTGGCCCTGATGCTGTGTGGGATGGAGCTGACCGTGATTGCGCTGATCGGCATCATCCTGTTGATCGGAATTGTAAAGAAAAATGCAATTTTGATGATCGATTTCGCGCTCGAAGCCGAACGCAAGCGCGGCATGAGTTCGGTCGATGCGATCTACCAGGCGTGCATTCTGCGCTTTCGCCCGATCATGATGACCACCATGGCGGCCTTGCTCGGCGGCTTACCGCTCGCGATCGGAGCCGGTACCGGTTCGGAATTGCGCCGCCCGCTCGGGATCGCGATTGTCGGCGGCCTGATCGTCAGTCAGGTTCTCACCTTGTACACCACGCCGGTAATCTATCTTTATCTGGATCACTTCCGGCTGTGGTGCTTAGGTGTTTTCGGGCGTGAGGCTGGAGCACATGCGACAGCCGGAGCCGATTGACAAAACGGCGGGCTAAACAGCCCGCCGTTTTGTGTTCCGGTTCGATTTCTTCCAAGAAATTTACTTGATCAGGCCTTCGGCCTTCATCGCGGATTGCACCGCGGGGCGGGAGGCAATGCGATCAAAGTAGGAGTTAAGTCCTGCGGGAACGTTCATCCCGACGTGCTTGGACCAGCTTAGAATCGTGAACAGGTAGCCATCGGCAACCGTGAAGGTGTCACCCATCAGAAACTGCTTGCCCTCAAGATTGCGATTCACGAGCTCCAGCTTGGTGCCGATCGCGGACTTGACCGCCTGCTGCTGATCCGCTGGCGTCGCCGGATTGAACAACGGGCTGTACATCTTGTGCAGCTCGGACGAAAGATAGTTGAGCCATTCCTGCAACCGGTAGCGCTCGAAAGTTCCGGCGGCCGGCGCCAGCTTGGATTGCGGCTTCTGGTCCGCGATATATTGAACAATCGCCGGACCCTCGGTCAGCACCTGCCCATTATCGAGTTGCAACGCAGGCACCGAACCCTTGGGATTAACGGCGCGATAATCGCCTCCGCTCTTGGTCTGCTTGGATTTCAAATCGACCTGTTCGAGATCGAACGGCGTCCCTGCTTCCCGCAATGCAATGTGCGGTGATAGGGAACAGGCGCCGGGGGTGAAGAACAGCTTCATAACTATCTCCTTTGCTGAAAACTTGCGATTGAGCCCGGACCGGTTGGTCCAAGTGCTTATCGTATCCGGCAAGCGGACCAAAAAAGCAACCTCCGCAGACATTCGCTGAAGAGTCAGGCGCCGGCCGCGGAATGAAGCGTCGACGCGGGAACCAGCCATTTCTCAGCCAAACCGTCGACCCACGAATCGATGCCGGCTACATCGTTCGGAGGAGATTCGACCAGCACAACTTCGTCGATACCCGCGGCTTTGTATCGCGCCAGATCGTCCGGACGAAAAGGCTTGTTGAACGGTGCTACGATCTTCTCTGTTGAATGCGGATCGCGTCCCCGCTCAACGAGCAGACGATTCAACGAGGTAACTCGCTGCTGCGCTTCCTCCACCGACAGATTGAGCCCGTACCATCCGTCGCCATATTCGGCCGCGCGCCGGAGTGCCGCGCCGCTTTCACCGCCAATGACGATCGGTAATCGCGCTCCCTGCCTTGGTTTTGGGCAGGCTGTCACGGCGTCGAAATTGACGAATTCGCCATGAAAGCTGCTGACCCCTTCGCCCCACAAGCGGCGCATCGCGGCCACGTACTCCCGGGTCCGATCGGCGCGCCGCTCAAAAGGAATGCCGAGGGCGGCAAATTCCTCTTCCATCCATCCAATTCCGATGCCCAGCGCCATACGTCCTGCCGAAAGATGATCGAGGCTGGCGATGGTTTTCGCGATGACCAGCGGATTGTGCTCCGGAAGCAGACAAATACCCGTCGCGAGCCGAATCCGGGTGGTCACCGCGCCTGCGAAACTAAGCGTAATGAAAGGGTCGAGCCAGTCGACCGCCGCCTCGAACGGGAGCCTGCCGCTTTCCGTGTAGGGATAGCGCGACCTGTGAGAGTCGAACAGCACCACATGCTCGCCGGCCCACAGCGTGGAGAAACCTGCACGGTCGGCCGCAATCGCCGTCGCTTGAACTGCGGCGGGCCGTGCACCCGCATCGATGCCAATCGCGGCAAGTCCAATTTTCATGTTCCGACTTCTAGCAGATTGCTTTGGGCTTCGCGCTTGTGATTGTGTTCGGGAGGTAACCGGCTTGGATGGAGGCGCCGATGCTGCGTCCCCACTTCGGAATCGGCCGCGAAGTCAGCGCCAGATACGTCTGAATAACGGAGTTGCGATGGATTTCTCGTTTCCCCCTCATGTCGAACAGTTGCGCCGCCGCGTCGTTGCTTTTATGGACGAACATGTTTATCCGGCGGAGCCGACTGCGGAGCATCAGATCGCCGAGTCGGGCGATGAACATCGCGAACCGCCAATCGTCACCGAAATGCGCGCGCGGGCCAAAGGCGCTGGGCTGTGGAACTTCTTCATGCCTGACGAGCGCTGGGGCAAAGGACTTAAGCATCATGAGTACGCGCCGTTGTGCGAAATCATGGGACGCAGCGCAATCGGCGCGCGCGCGTTCAACTGTATGGCGCCCGACACCGGCAACATGGAAATTCTGGCCGAATTCGGCATCCCCGCGCAGCAGGAGCAGTGGCTCAAGCCATGCCTCGAAGGCGCGATGCGCACCTGTTTTTCAATGACCGAGCCGGAGACGGCGGGATCCGATCCGACCCAGCTACGGACGCGCGCCATGCGCGACGGCGACGACTACGTGATTAACGGTCACAAATGGTTCACCACCGGTGCACTCCATTCCGCCTTCGCTATCGTGATGGTGGTGACCGATCCCGAAGCGCCGCCGCATCGGCGCGCCAGTCAGCTAATCGTGCCCGCCGGCACCCCGGGCTTTAATATCATTCGGCCAATTTCCGTGATGGGCCATACCGGGGGCGGGGGCCATTGCGAAATTCGCTATGAGGACTGCCGCGTGCCCGCAACCAGCATGCTAGGGGCGGAGGGCGACGGCTTCGCAATCGCGCAGGCGCGGCTTGGCCCCGGCCGCATCCATCACTGTATGCGATCGATCGGAGTGGCCGAGCGGGCCTTAGAGTTGATGTGCCAGCGCGCCAACTCCCGCTTTACCCACGGCAGCCTGCTGGCCGACAAGGCCAACATCCAGGAGTGGATCGCCGAGTCCCGTATCGAGATCGACGCCACCCGACTGATGGTGATGCATGCGGCATGGAAGATGGATACCTTGGGCAAACGCGAGGCGCGCCAGGAGATCTCGATGATCAAAGTAATGGCGGCCAACATGGTGATGCGCGTACTCGATCGCGCAATCCAGGTGCATGGCGCGATGGGGGTCAGTGACGACACGCCGATCGCGCGGTTTTGGCGCGACAGCCGGGCGCTGAGGATTGTCGATGGGCCCGACGAAGTGCATCGGATGACGATCGCCCGCCGCGAACTGCGCCGCTGGAAGAGTTAACGCCACGGTCCGGATTCCGATCGTGAACAATTCATCAGTCGGCGAACATGCCCTATCCGTAGACAACGAATACGGCGAGATTCGTGCGGAAGATGATTTCGATCGCCAACGCTTGTCAGATTTTATCCGCGAGCGGATCCCTGGCGCTGACCTGCCGATGGAAGTGCGGCAGTTCCGCGGCGGACATTCCAATCTGACTTATCTGCTGCGCTTCGGTGAAACCGAGTGGGTGATGCGCCGGCCGCCGCATGGAGTGATTCCAAAATCCGCCCATGACATGGGCCGCGAGTACCGGGTGCTGTCGCGGCTGTGGGAACAATTCCCGCCCGCTCCCCGCGCCGTTTTGTATTGCGGCGATCCAGCCATTATTGGCGCGCCTTTTTTTATCATGGAGCGCCGATGCGGGATTGTGATCAAGAAACGCGAGCCGATTCCGGCTCAGTTAGCCGATTCTCCGAGCGCGCTGCGCCAGGTCTCCGAGATCTTCGTCGACACGCTCGCCGATCTCCATCGGGTGGACTACGAGCAAATCGATCTCGGCGCGCTCGGCCGTCCGGGAGGCTTTCTTGCGCGGCAGGTAAGCGGCTGGATGGATCGCTGGGAGAAGGCGAAGACCCGCGAGGTCCCGCTGATGAACCGGCTGGGCGAGTGGTTCGCCGCGCATCTGCCGCCGCCGCAGCCTCCAGCTCTCATCCATAACGATTTCTTCCTGCACAATGTGATGATCACGGCCGACGATCCGTCTCGGGTGGCCGCGGTGCTCGACTGGGAAATGTCGACTATCGGCGATCCGATGGTCGATCTTGGGATTGCACTGGCCTACTGGCGCGATCGCTCCGATCCGGACGATCTACTGGCCTTGAATCCGGACGAAAATCATACGCTCTGGGAAGGTTTCCTGACCCGTGACGAGTTGGCGCAACGGTATGCTCGCCGCAGCGGACGGGAGCTTGGACTGATCGATTTTTACGTCGCCTGGGCGTTTTGGAAAACCGCCACCGTGGTGGAACAGCTCTACGCGCGCTACGCGCGCGGCGATACCACCGATGATCGCTATGCCACGATGGTCAACGAACCGCCGGTCCTCGCCCGCGCCGCCGCGGCTAAGCTTCAGCAGTACGGTTTCTGAGCATGCTCGATCCGCTTTCCGATCGGAGGTCCGATGGGTTATCCTCGAAATCAATCTCCGGCCCATTCGGCTGATAAAACTCAACTTTGGATTTGAGGGAGGCTTAGGCCACACTTGCACGCTATCCAATATGAAGCACCAACCACGATCGAGCAGGCGGTCGGAATTCTTTCGGCACACGGCGAAAGCGCACGTCCGATATGCGGCGGGACCGATATTTTAATCCAGTTGCGCGCCGGCACCCGGCAGCCCGATTACATCGTGGACATCAAGCGGATTCCCGAGTTGTCCCGTATTTCATTCGATCCCAAAACCGGACTGCGGCTGGGTGCGTCGGTGCCGTGCATCCAAATTTTTGAAAACCAGATCATGCGCCAGCATTATCCGGGTCTGACGGAAGCCGCCCATCTGATCGGTTCACTGCAGATTCAGAGCCGCGCCTCGGTGGGCGGCAACCTGTGTAATGGATCGCCGGCCGCCGATACCACCCCCGCGCTGATTGCACTCGGGGCAGTTGCGCGCCTGATTGGTCCGAAGGGCGAGCGCCAGGTCAAGGCCGAGGACTTCGTGGTCTCACCCGGGCGCACCGTTATTCAGCCGGGCGAACTGATGGTCGAACTGCTGATACCGGCGCCGGCGGCGCATACGTCGGACGCTTATCTGCGGTTCATCCCGCGCAATGAGATGGACATCGCTGTTGTCGGCGTGGGTGCTTCGATCACGCTCGATGGCGACAAGTGCGTCGCCGCGCGAATCAGCCTGGGCGCGGTCGCCGCCACCCCGTTGTTAGCGGCCAAGGCATCGCAGTCGTTGGCGGGTAAAAAAATCGACGCCGCGAAAATTGAAAAGGCGGCTGAGCTTGCGATGGAACAGGCTTCGCCGATCGACGATATGCGCGGCACGGCCGAGTTCCGCAAGCATCTAGTCGGAGTGCTGACGCGCCGCACGCTTGAGCGAGCGATTGAACGAGCGCGGCGCAACTAGGCATCGTATTTGGAGTTCCGGAGAGAGATATGGCCAAGCGAACCTCGGTAGAAACGATCATCAATGACGATCCCTGCGAATTTCTGTGCGATCCGCGCCAAAGCCTGCTGGAAGTCCTGCGCGACGAACTGCATCTGACCGGCACCAAGGAAGGCTGCCTCACCGGCGACTGCGGCGCCTGCACGGTACTGGTTGATGGGCGGCCGGTATGTTCATGCCTGATGCTTGGGGTCGAGGCGCGGGATCACAAGATAGAAACTATTGAAGGGCTGGCCAAAGGCGCCGAACTGCACCCCCTGCAACAGAAGTTCCTGGAGAATGCGAGTCTTCAATGCGGTATCTGCACGCCGGGATTTCTGATGTCGGCCAAGGCCCTGCTCGAGCGGATTCCACGTCCGACCGAGGCCGATGTCCGTTACCATCTGGCGGGAAACCTTTGCCGCTGTACCGGATACGACAAGATCGTGAAGGCGGTGCTCGAAGCGGCTCGCGAGAGCGGCTAGCCGTTCATCGGTCCGCCAGGAATGCCGTTTCGAGGCGGCATTTAATCTTCAGGCCTTAAGAGCTTCGATAACGATGGCTACCGTAGTTGTGCCGGCTTTGCTGCGAAATTACACCGGGGGTGCGGAACGGGTCGAGGTTCAAGGACGTACCCTGCGTGAGGTGATCGACGGACTTGAGCGGCTTTTCCCCGGTATCGGGGACCATCTGATGGATGCCGATGGCGAACTAAAGGGATCGGTCGTTGCCTCGATCGATGGTGACATCGGGAGCAGTGGGATACAGGCGCCGGTCAGCGAAAAAAGCGAAATTTATTTTCTGCCGGCGCTCGGCGGCGGTTCAACCTGAACGTCGTCCGCCCGATGCTTTACCGGAAAAGATTTCGTAGCGCGCAACTATGCCCTTTATAAGCAAGCTAACGAACAAGCTTGCCTTAAATTTCATGCTTCAAGGTATTGCAAGTAAGTTTGAGGCGCATACAATTACGCTTCGGTGGTCGGGGTTTGCCCCCCTTTTCCCGGCCTACCGGGGGCCGGACGGGTGAAAATCCGTTCGGCCCGTTTATTTCAGCCGGGGCGCATGCAAACTCCCGCGCGGGCGGAAATCCTGCGGCAACTCAGTCGATCAGCGTTTTGCGGATGTGATCGGTATCGGCGTACTCCCGTACCTGGGCGATCTTGTCGCCCTCGAAGCGGATATACCAGTGATATCGATTTTGATACGGCCGCCCGTTAGCCGCGACGGTGTCCGAGCTGCCCTGCAGCGCGACATTCGATCCTTCGCAGATGGCGCCGCCGAAGGTAAAATTAAAACCCTTTGGAAATCCTTGTTCGATCATCGGAACAAATTTCTGCAGGAAGATATCCTTGCCGCGCACGCGTTCCAGGCCAGGCAACCGGCCCATTAGCTCGAATTCGAAATCATCGGTGATGTTATCGGCAAAGACCTGTTTGTCGCGCCGATGAAGATTATCGATAAACTTGGTCGCCAGCGCCTTACGTTCTTCGGCAGTCATAAATCATTCTCCATCCGATGCAGATTACTTTGCGGTTTTCACTAATAAATGGCTGTATGCGAAGCGCGTGGATAGTGAGGAACACATCGAGCGTGATCGTTCCGTTGTGGAAAGACTACCTTGAAGCCGGAGGTCAGACATAGACCTCCAGCTTCCGAACAGGCGAGATCCGCGCGGCTGCGCGGATCGATGGAACTACTGGTATTACTTAGTAGTTATCGCGTCCGCGTCCACCGCCTCCTCCACCGCCTCCACCACCGCCTCCACCACCGCCTCCACCACCTCCGCCGCCTCCGCTGCTACGCGCCTGAGCCTCGTTGACGCGAATAGCACGGCCCTTGATATCGCGGCCATTGAGTTTTTTGACGGCGGCGTCGGCGTCCTCGTCACTCGCCATTTCGACGAATCCGAAGCCACGCGAGCGGTTGGTCGCGCGGTCCATAATCACCTGCGCGTTCTCGACCTTGCCGGCCTCGGAAAAGGCATCCTGCAGATCCTGGTCGGTGACGGTCCACGCCAGATTACCGACATACAATCTACGACCCATTAACGTCTCCCCACGATCATCCGGAACTCATGCCCGCGGACTTCCGCATCTCACGCTCTCGATGAAGTACTAATTCCGCATCACCTGTGGTTGCGTTGAGACTGGCAATCTGCATCCAGACTCCATTTCGCGTATCTGTATACCATCATTACTGAAATAAACCTAGCCTTACGCTTGACACAAAATTGATTTTGCATTCTAGGCTCTTTGAAGTCCAACGAAGCGAGTACCCTAAGCGATCGCCGGGCATAATGGATTGGCTCGTCCATCGCATATTGAGGGTGCTCAGTTGCTGATGTACTTTACTGCCCAATTCAGTTGCTTCACGGAGTATCGACGCCTTGCCGCGAAAAAATGGTCTATCCCGGGCACGCGCGGGCGGGCCTCAGGTCCAGCCTCGTCCGCGTTCAGTCCTCGCCGAATTACGCAGGAAAATCAAGCAAAAAGAGGCGGAGCTACAGGGTCTCAAGAAACAGGTGGGGACGCTCGGAAAGCTTGTCGGCCGGGCGGAAGGCAGGTGAAGGTTTGATATATTCACAGGCAGTTGCAACCAGCGCTAATGATTAAAAACATTTTCCAGTGGCTGTAAAAACTATCGAGTGGCGCGCCGACAGCGTACGGATGATTGATCAGCGCCTGTTGCCTGCGCGTGAAGTGATCCGGACCTATCGTGACTATACTGGTGTAGCCCAGGCTATACGCACTATGGTTATTCGCGGCGCGCCGGCGATCGGCGTCGCGGCGGCGATGGGGGTTGCGCTGGGCATTCGTGGGGTCAGCGGCTCACGCGCGCAGCGGCGCTTCGAGTTGGTAGCCCGCACGCTCAAGGCGACCAGGCCCACTGCCGTGAACCTTGCCTGGGCGGTCGCACGGATGCGCCGCGTCCTGGACGAAAATCCGGCGCTCGATGCCGCCGCGCTGTTTCGGCGGATGCGATCGGAGGCGCTGGCGATCTATCACGAAGATTTGGCCGCCAATCGCGCGCTCGGAAAATATGGGGCGGAGTTGATCGAGAGCAACCCCGTCACCATCCTGACGCATTGCAATGCCGGCGCGCTGGCCACCGCCGGATATGGCACCGCGCTGGGAGTGGTTCGCGCCGCACGCGAGGCCGGCAAACAGGTGAGCGTGATCGCCGACGAGACCCGGCCTTTCCTACAGGGGTCACGGCTGACCGCCTGGGAGCTGCGCAAGGATCGTATCCCGGTCACGGTGATCGCCGACAATATGGCTGGAACGGTGCTGCGCGCCGGGCGCGTCGATTGCGTGATTGTCGGCACCGATCGCACCGCGGCTAACGGTGATGTCGCCAACAAGATCGGAACCTATCCGCTGGCCGTGATGGCGGCACGGCATAACGTACCGTTCTACGTCGCGGCGCCGCTTTCCTCGATCGATCTTGATTGCGGCCGCGGAGATGACATTCCGATCGAGGAGCGCGCCGGAACCGAACTAACCGAGTTTGCCGGCCAGCAGATTGCGGCAAGGGGCGTGAAGACCTTCAATCCGGCCTTCGATGTCACCCCCGCCGAATTGGTCACCGCGATCATTACCGAGCGCGGCGTCGCCCGTCCGCCCTACGGCAAATCTCTGGCCGAATTGAACAATCGAGCTTGATTTGCGGCTGACGATTCCGGCTTAACGGTTCTGCGTGATCGATTGCGCGAGGCCGTCGCCCAGCAGGTTGAATCCAAGCACCGCCAATCCGATCGCAATCCCCGGTGCAGTTGTCAGATGAGGCGCCACCAGCAGATAGGCGCGTCCGGAGTCGAGCATATTGCCCCAGCTTGGCGAGGGGGGCAGTACGCCCAGGCCTAAAAATGACAGAGCGGCCTCGGCGATGATTATCCCGCCGATCCCAAAGGTTGCCTGCACTGCGACTGGCCCGGTCAGCGCGGGCAACAGGTGCCGAAACAATACGCGCGAGCGAGTCGCGCCCAGCGCTTGCGCCGCTTGCGCGTATTCCCGTTCGCGCAGCGACAGCAGCTCGCCGCGCACCAGACGCGCGTAACCGGTCCAGCCCATCGCGGCCAGCGCGATTACGAGGTCGGTTAAGCCGGGCCCGAGAATCGCGGCCAGCGCAATCGCGAACAGGAAGCCGGGAAATGCCAGCACGATATCGACGGCGCGCATCACCAACTCGTCGATACGTCCGCCTATAATTGCGGCGAAACCGCCGATCAGGCTGCCCACGGCCAGCGACAGGGCGATTACGATGGTCGAGACGGCGAGCGAAATACGTGCGCCCCATAGCACCCGGGATAACATGTCGCGGCCCAACGCATCGCAGCCGAGCCAATGACCCGGACCGGGCCGCGCCAGCGTGTGCGCGAGATCTATCGCGTTGGGATCGATTCCGATCAGCAATGGTCCGAAGGCGGCGCACAGCACCAGCGTAATCACCAGGCCTGCGCCGATCGCCAACGAAATCTTAGGGCGATGGGCGCTCACGTTACGCGAATCCGGGGGTCGATAAACCCATAAACGAAATCCGTCAGGAGGTTAACGATCACATAGGTCAACGCAAAGGTCAGCACGCAGCCCTGGACCAGTGGGTAGTCGCGCGCGCTGATTGCGCCGATCATCAGGCGGCCCAGCCCCGGCCATGAGAAGATCATCTCGGTTACGATCGTGCCGGTCAGCAGGGCGCCGAATTGAAGCCCCAGCACCGTGACCACCGGCGTCAAGGCGTTGCGCAACCCGTGGCGAATCAGCGCCGCGCGGGGGCTGAGTCCCTTGCTGATCGCGGTGCGGATGTAGTCGGAGTTGGCGACCGCGACCAGGCTTTGCCGCAGCATTCGCGCCAAAATTGCCGACAGCGCGGCGCCCAGCGTGATCGCAGGCAAAATCAGATGATCGAAGCCGCCGCGGCCGGTCAACGGCAGCCAGCGCAAGTCGAGCGAGAAGACAATCATCAGCAGCGGACCCAGGTAGATATGCGGGACCGAAATGCCCAGAATCGCGAAGCCCATCGCACCCGCGTCAACCGGTCTGCCGGGGTTTGCGCCGGCCAGCAGGCCGAGCGGAAAAGCGATTAGGACGGCAGCGATCAGGCCCGCAACCGTAAGTTCGAGCGTGGCAGGAAAGCGCTCTCCAATGATTCGACTGACCGGCTCGCGGGTCTGAATCGAGTTGCCGAGGTCGCCATGCGCCAGTCCATAAAGGTAGGAACCGTATTGCTGATAGAGCGGGAGGTCGAGGCCGAGTTGGTGGCGCATCCCGGCGATATCGGCCGCCGAAGCGCTGTCGCCCAGCATCGCGACCACCGGATCGCCGGGGATCATGTGTATCAGCGCGAAAGTGAGGGTCGCCACACCGATCGCAACCGGGATCAGACTCAGTATCCGCTGTATGAAATAGCTTCTCATCGAGCGCGCTCCGAGGTCGGCTCCCGCCTGCTGGTAATATCCGTCAGCGAGCGCAAACTGCCGTTCGGATAAGGACGAAGGCCATCGAGGCCGCGCTGCATCACCACGACATTGTCCTGCCACCACAGCGAAACATAGGGTAGGTCGGCGGCGGCCAGTTGCTGGACTTTAAGATAGATCGCCCGGCGGCGATCCGAATTCAGCTCCGCATCGCCGGCTTCCACCAGCCGATCCATTTCAGGATTCGCATAGTCACCGCGATTCAGCCCGCGTGGCGGCGTCATTCGCGAATCGAACACCATGTAATAGTGATGCGGATCGTTGATTCCCACCCATTGCATCGAGGTGAGATCGAAATTTCCGCGCGCGATATCGCCGTAAAACGTGCCGAACTCATTGACTCGCACCCGCAACTGAATTCCTACCCGCCGCAGCATCGCCTGGAAAACTTCCGCCAGCCGCGCGCCCTCCGGGGTGGTCTTGTAAACGAATTCGAGCGCGCGCATGCCGTCGGCGGCGCGCGGATAGCCAGCCGCATCGAGCAGCCGATCGGCGGTGGTGGGATCGTAAGGATAAAGCTTCACATCGCCGCGGTAGTACTCATTTTCGGGCGAGAGCATTCCGCTGGCGGCGCGCGCCGTGCGATCGCGCAGATGGTCGATGATCGCGCGGCGATCGATCGCATAGGCGATCGCCTGGCGCACGCGCAGGTCGCGCAGCCGCGCATCGCGAAAGTTGAACGCGAGATATTGATAGGCGGTGCCGGGATAACGATCGACCACCAGCGCCGGTTTGCGCCCGAGATATGCCAGCAGATCCGGTTCGATATTGTTTTCCGCCAGATCGCAGCTACCCTCGACCAATTCCAGCGCGCGCACGGTCGGGTCGGGTACGATTTTGAACCGAATCCCCGCGGGCGTGCCGGCGGTCGCCGGCAGGTATGGATTTCGCCGCAGCAACACTTGATCGTCACGAACAAAAGCTGTCAGCATGAAGGGTCCGGAGCCGAGCGGCGTTCCGACCGTCCCGCGCGGTCGCGCCGCGGCGCCATTCGGCACGATCCCGAGCATCGCCATTTCGAGCGCCGGGGCATAGGGGCCGCGAGTGGTGAAGACCACCGTGAAGTCGTCGGGCGTGTCGATTGCGGCCAGTTCGGCGAAGCCCGCCCGCTTGCTCGAAAGCGACCGGGGATCGATCGTCGATTCGTAGGTATATTTGATATCGCGAGCGGTAAGCGGACGGCCATCGGAAAAGCGGACATCGCGGCGCAGATGAAACACCAGCCTGGTCGGGCCGGGCCGCTCAATTTGATCGGCCAAATCGCCGACGAAACGCTGATGCTGATCCAGCCGTACCAGCGAATCGAACATCAGCTCGTCGATGCGGCCGGAAATCGCGTCGGTGGCGAAGCGCGGATCGAGATTCAGCGGCGAAGTTTCGATATCGACCTGTATATAGCCGGGCGGGATGGTGGCCGCGCGGCGGCATCCGGCGCCGCACAGCAACGCGCTGATCAGCAGGGCAAGAGTCGGCAGGGAGAATGGGAAAAGACGGGGCACCGCGGCCCCCGCGCTCGCTTCACACATCCGCTACGCGGACGATAATAGCAGATGAACGATCGCAGTGCTGTCCCAGTCAGCGATGTCCATGGTGGAGGCCGATATGGGTTCGCCGTTCCGAACTAAGTTGATACTGCGGCAGGGCGATATCACGGAGTCGCGAGTGGACGCGATTGTGAATGCCGCCAACAACGATCTGGTGTTGGGCGCCGGAGTGGCGGGCGCTATTCGGCGCAAGGGCGGCCCCACTATCGCACAGGAATGCGATCGGATCGGAGCTGTCGCGCTGGGCGCGGCGGCGGTCACCGGCGGCGGAAACCTGCCGGCCAAATACGTGATTCACGCGGCCAGCATGAGCCTGGGCGGTCGAACGACGGAAGCAAACCTGCGCGCGGCGACTGAAAATTCGTTGCGCTGCGCACACGAGCGCGGGCTGGATTCGATCGCGTTTCCGGCGATCGGAACCGGCATCGCGGGGTTCCCGATCGATCGCTGCGCCGAAGTGATGCTCACTGTCATTCAAGATCATCTGAACCGCGGCAGTTCGCTCAATCGCGTCGAGCTGGTGCTGTTCGATCGCGCCACACTCGAAGCCTTCGAACGTGTGCTGTCGCGGATGAAAGAAGCGCCCGCCGGTTAGGGGCCTCATTGCGTAGCATGCGCTCTGCGGTTGCGGCACGCGTGTTCAGCTACTCGGGATGATCACCGCCTTGATAGTTTCGAGCCGGGCCACCGAATCGAGCGCCTTTTGGGCTTCTCCCAGCCCGTACCGATGCGTTACCGCTTCGGCCAGCGGGAAATCCCGGTGATGCGCGCGGGCGACCTGGATCGCGCCATACAGATGGGACGGCTGACCCAGCGCGGTGCCGACGATTCTGATGTTATTGTTATTGATGTAGCGTGGTTCGAACGGCACGGTGCCGGGCGCCGACCATAGCCCCACCACCAGATAGCGGCCGTTTTTGGCCACCAGTTTCACCCCTTCGGGGAAGGCGGACAGATGGCCTGCCGCTTCGATCACCACCTCCGGGCCGTGTCCATCGGTCAGGTCGCGGATCTGCTCGAGCCGATCCGCTTCCGAGGTTTTTGTGAGATCGATAGTGGTGGTCGCACCCAGCCGCCGGGCCATCTCCAGTCGTGCCGGCGGCGCGCCGATTACAATCACCTCGCGCGCGCCGGACAATCGCGCCAAAAAGGTGGCGGCGAGTCCCACCGGACCGCAGCCTTGGACCACCACCGCCTGGTTGAGCGCGATTCCGCCGAGCCGTTCGATACCTTGCAGGATGGTCGGCATCGCACAGCCGAATGCGATGATCGCCTCCGACGGGGTGTCATCCGGGATACGATAAAAGGCCATCCCTTCGGGCAGCCACGAATATTCGGCATAGCAACCCGACGGCGGCTCGTTGGCGTGGCGGAAGAGCCCCTCCATCGCGTTATCGCACAGCGAGAAATCCTTCGCGACCGTGCAGTAATAGCAATGATGACACTGGCGTACCGGCTGCCAATAAACGCGATCGCCAAGGCGGATGGGAACGCCGGCGTAGTCGGTAATGGCTTTCGATCCCAGTTCCTCGATCGTGCCGATTCCCTCATGGCCGAGCACGATCGGATTGGGCAGCGGGAGATCGCCGCGCCAAAGGTGGACATCGGTGCCGCACACGCCAGCTATCGATACGCGGACGATCACGCCACCCGGATCGGGGGCGGGCACCGGCCGCTCCCACAACTCAAGCGGCTGATTCGCCCCGGTCAGCACCACCCGTTTCACTGCACGTGTCGCCATCGCTCACCTCGCCGGAATAGTACAATTGCTTTGCGCCAAATCGAGGGGACATGTCAATTGATTTGGTCGGCTAGTGGCCGGCCGGGGCGGCGGAGGGGGCGGCGGCGGCTGCGGCTTGTTGTGTTGGGTGCCGTTCATACTCTGCGACTTTTTCTGCAGCAGCGGCGGCGGAGGCGGCGGGGGTCCGCGCAAGCCGCGCACCTTTCCGAAATTGCAGAAGAAGCATCGCTTCGGGCTGAACTTCGCCGCTATCGGCATCGAGAGCGACCAAGTGATGGCCGGCAGCTTCACCGAAGCCAGCGACATATATCGCGAACAAACGCCAGCGAACGGAATGATACAGACAGTTCAGTTCCGAGGTTACAACTACTGCGGCCCAGGCAACAACGGCGGCTCGGTGCAGCCTGACACCACTGATGCGTGCTGCAAGGCTCACGATCAGTGCTACGGTTCCTTGTCGGGGTACGACGTGCTAGTGCATCCATTTGGCATCGACGCTGGTAAGACACAGAGAGGTTGTGACTCGCAACTGTGCGGATGCATTCAGGGACTTGGCGACCGAAATCTCAAAGGCTTTGGCGACAATGCCCTGCGGTACGGCATTTTTGGATTGTTCTGCTACCCATAGCCGGGAAGTGATTAGTCAGAGCTTACTTGGGAGCTAAAATGAGACTTACTCACTCTGAACTTTTACTAGTTGCGATCTGCTTTCCGGCCGCATTGTTCCTCTTCGTATTTGTTGAGTGGAGCACTCATCGGGTTGTACAACGGGTCTGGGACGAGTCGCTGAATGAAGCGGTGCCTAGTTGGACCACGGGCCGAATCGCCGGTTACGCCGTACTTATTATATTTAGCCTGTTGGCTTTTCCGATGGCGGCTTACAGCCTATGGGTGGCGTTCTTTATGCCGCCTTGGTGGATTTTGCTGCCGTGCGCCGCTGGGTTCACTCTGGATGGACTCGCGGGTCTCACCTTAGCGGGAGGGCTTTTGGCAGAACCCAGGAAGCGAGGAGCGATTCTGATTGTCACCGGTATCGGTAGCATTTTGCTTCTGGCTGCCGCTTTAACTAGATTACTCAATCGACCTCACTGAGCTTGCTCCCCTATTTAATCCCGACATTATAAGTGACGCTGAGAGGGTGTGAAATTCGTCCAAATATGGTCATTCGAATCTCTGAGCGGTGACAAATTGTGTATCTTGGCCGCCGGGCGGGCGAGGTGCCCCGCGAGTATCGCTGCCGGCGGCTGAATCACCGCGTACCTCCTCCCAAAACCAGTTTCTGATGAATGATGATTTGCGGCAAATAGCGGAAGGCCGTTTAATCTCCGGGATTCGATCGGCGGGTCAGCTCCCGGCCACGTATCCGTCCGTTCGGGCTGGCGGGGATGTGGTATGACTACAACAGCAACCTGTATTATACGTATGGACGCTGGTACAGCCCCGTGTTGCAGCAATTCATCTCGGAGGACCCGAAGCGCTTCGGCGGCGGCGACGCCAACCTCTTTGGCTATGTTCACGAAGATCCAATCAACGCCACCGACCCGCTGGGTTTCGATGAAGGGGGCGGGGGCGGCTGCGGCTTGTGTTGGGTGCCGATCGTACTCTGCGACATTTTCTGCGGCGGAGGCGGCGGCGGGGGTCCGCGCAAGCCGCGCACCTTTCCGAAATTGCAGAAGAAGCATCGCTTCGGGCTGAACTTCGCAGCTATCGGCATCGAGAGCGACCAAGTGACCTACACCAGCCCCGGATCAAGGAGTTGGCGCACCTGGCTTTTTCGCGTGCGGCGGAAGTGCCACCGCTTTCAATCCCACGTTTTGCTGGTAGGTTGTCTCTTAACTTTACCTGGCTGTGCCGCTTTGAACCCATTGGCTTGCCTCGGCACGTTCGCCTTCTGCGGTACTTACGGTAGCGCTCTCACTACATGCTATGGTGCAGCCTTCCCGAAATCCATCTTCGGTCCCGCTGCTAAAAGTGAATACCCCAATATTCGGTTAATACCGCGTTCCTATTCGTAATTGGTTGGACTGACTACCCAGAAATGATCAGGAGCTCGATTCATCTTCGAAGGCAGATACAATGTTGGGCGGTTTGGCAGATCATATTGTATTGTTGGATGCTGGTTGCAACAAGTCGAATGCCTATACTACTTATTCCGTACCTTGTGAGCGCCGTGGTCGCCCTTCTCCTATATTCTGGAGGCGCGGCTTATAGATCGCTCAGGCCGACTTAGGTTATCTATGGCCCGATGACACGAACGACACTGTTAGTTCGCTTCGGCGGCGGCGGCGGGGGGCCGCGCAAGCCGCGCACCTTTCCGAAATTGCAGAAGAAGCATCGCTTCGGGCTGAACTTTCCGGCTGCCGGTATCTCTTCCGACGAAGTGATGGCCGGCAGCTTCACCGAAGCCAGCGATTTGTATCGTGAAAGTGCCAGTATTTCATCCGTCCTCGACAGCAACGGCCCGAACGCGCCGTTACAGCAGCCGCCCGAGCCCGAGTACCGGAAGGCACCGTCACCGACCGCAACATCAACACCAAAGCCTTGGTCACCGAGTCTCTTCTTTTGCCTCGGAGCCGCCGCAGCTTTGCAGCCTGCCCCTTTCGTCGGGTGCCCTGCGGGGATATTGGGGTGTTACGTTGGAAACGTGGAGGGATGCTTCCAAGCTGGCGAGCAGTGCTCGGCGCTAGGGGGACTTGCAGCTCTTTGTTACAGTGTCAGTTCAGGAGGCCGCACGCGATGAAAGCTGAACTGTCGCCTCCGCTTGCTGAAACGATTATAGCTTGGGCCCACTCAACGAGCTTTCCGGTTGGAGTAGCTGGTCTGATTTTCCTGCGGATTCATTTCGGCGTGCCGGGCCAGTGGCCGATTCCAAGGAATATAGGTATAGTTCTTATCTGCATGGGACTTATCATTTTACTTCGAGATTTGTTTCTTCCGAGATTCTATACCTATTCCGATATGCTAAGACGACAGTCGATCTACGCCAGTGTCTGGATCTCGCTGGTTGGCATTTGGTTTTATTGGGATTTATTGAGAGATCTAGGCTTTATTATTCTAATTACGTTCGCTGTGTGTCTGTGGTCATTTTCTCATCGAGAGGTCCTAAGGCTCAAAGGTCGCTAACAGGGCTTGAACCGAAACAGGCAATGCGATTCGCCAGCAGCTACCAGTACGATTCGTTCGGGGCCAGCGTCGCGATCCCGGTCAGCGGCAGCAGCGGATACACCACCGCCTTCTGGGTGCCCTCGCAAACGCCGTCGGCCGCTGCAGGAACGCCATCGACTATGTCCGGCGGGCGAGATGGCCTTCGAAGCAGAATGTGGCCGGTCCGGTTAATGGCTGGCGGGAGCGCCAGGAGTGCGGCGGCGGCCGGGAAAGATGAACCACGGCACCATCCGCAGCATCGTGAAGGCCAGTATCCGGTAGCTGTCGTTGAACGCCAGTATCGCTGCCGGCGGCTGAATCACCGCGTACCTCCTCCCAAAGCCAGTTTCTGATGAGTGATGATTTGCGGCAAACAGTGAGAGGCCGTTTAATCTCTGGTATTCAATCGGACGGTCAGCTCCCGGCCACCGCCAGATACAGGAAGCGCGCGAACAGAGCGCCGGTGCTGTCGAGCGCGACATCATAAGGGGTCGCGGTGCGGCCGGGAACGAAAACCTGATGGGTCTCGTCGACCGCCGCCGCCATCACGCATAGCATCAGCGCCGCATACGGCCGCTTGCGCATCGGCCCCCGAATCATGAGCAGAAACAGCACCGCATAGTTGCAGAAGTGGCCGGTCTTGCGGACCACGATATTGATCAATCTGAACGTGGCGTGCGGCAGATGACCATCGAACACCCAGCGCAGGATATGCGCGATCGCGGATCCGGTATTGACCGAGGTAAACAATGAGCTGGAAAAAAACCACAGCACGCTCAGCCAGATGACGACTGGCGCCCAACTAATGAAACCTTCATTCCCAATGTCCACTTTTCCCAACTGATTTTTCCTCCGGCCAGGGCACCTGTGCATGATAGCAATTGTCGATGCGTCCGGCGGCCTCACACCTGGGCTGATGCCAAATACAGAAACCGTGCGAACAGGGCCCCGGTCATGTCGATCGCAACATCGTAGGGCGATGCGGTTCGGTCCGGCAGGAACATCTGATGGGTTTCATCAGCGGTCGCCAGCGCCAGGCATACAAGCAAAGCCCAGTAGGGCCGTGCCCGTAACGGACCGTACATCAGGACCATAAAGAAAATCGCGTAGGCGCCGAAGTGCGCGCCTTTCCTCGCGATCAGATGGATGAGAACCTGATTCGATTCCGAAGTGCCGGCGGGGAACAACCAGTGAAGCACCTCGCCGACGAACATCCATGTGTTCGTGAAGGTGAAAATACTGGTGGACATCGCGCAGAGCACCCCGATCCAGATGACCAAAATCAGCCATCGGATCCGCGCGCTGACTCGCGAGCGGGACGCTGTCGATACGACCGTACTCACTTATTCCAATTGACGAGGATCATGTCCACATCATCCCCCAACGCTGTTCTCCAACTGCCACAGCATGGCAAAATTGAAGTCAGCCGATTGCTTCCCGAAGTGAAACTTATGACAGACGATCGGCGCCGCGCCAATTGGCGGGGCGGGAGCGCAGCTTAAATGAGTGAAGCGGTAGCCGTAGCCAAAGCCCATCAAGCCCCCCCATGCACCGTGGTTATTCTCGGCGCCTCGGGCGATCTTGCCAAACGCAAACTTTTGCCTTCGCTTTATAACCTGCGCGCCTGCGGTCGGGGCATGTTAGCGCCCGACACTGTGATATTGGGTTTCGCGCGCCGGCAAATCGAGACCGGAGAATTTCGCGCCCAGGCGCGGGAAGCGATCTCGCACTACTCGCGGATCGAAATTGACGAGTCCTGCTGGAATGATTTCGCCGGGCGGCTGGATTATCTCGGCGGTCTGGACCAGCCCGGCGGTTTTCACAAATTGAAAAAAAGGCTTGAAGAAGCCGAGACCGCGCATAAACTGCCGCCAAACCGGATTTTCTATCTTGCAATTCCACCGCAGGCGATGAGCGCGGCGGTCGAGAACCTGTCGAGCGCCGGCCTCATCAATCCCGCCAACTCGGCAAATTTCACGCGCGTGGTGATCGAAAAGCCGATCGGCCACGATCTGAAAAGCGCGGTTGAGTTGAACCGGACGCTGCATCGATACCTCGACGAGTCGCAGATTTTCAGAATCGACCATTATCTCGGCAAAGAGACCGTACAAAACATGATGGTGCTGCGTTTCGCCAACAGCATCTTCGAACAGATGTGGAACAATCGCTATATCGATCACGTGCAAATCACGGTGGCCGAGAGCGAGGGCGTAGGCACGCGAGCAGCCTATTACGATCAGGCGGGAGCACTGCGCGACATGATGCAGAATCACATGCTCCAGTTGATGACGATGCTGTCGATGGAGCCGCCGGTTTCGCTCGACGCGGCGGCGGTGCGCAACTCCAAGCTCGACGTGATCAGGTCGCTGCGCCCAATCCCGCCGGAGCAGGTCCGCTCGATCGCGGTGCGGGCACGCTATGCGGGCGGCATTATCGATCGGCAATCGGTGCGCGGCTATCTCGAAGAAGCCGGCGTGGCGGAAGCTTCGCGAACCGAAACTTTTGTCGCGATGAAAGCTTACATCGATAACTGGCGATGGTCGGGAGTGCCGTTTTATCTGCGCACCGGCAAACGGCTGCCGCATCGAGCCAGCGCAATTTTCGTCCAGTTCAAGGATGTCCCCACGATCCTGTTTAATCGCCAGGGCGCTCTGCAGCCGGACGTACTCACGTTGCGCATCCAGCCCGACGAAGGCTTTTCCTTCGAAGTGCTGGCCAAAGAACCCGGGTTCGATGTCGCAATCAAGCCGGTCAAAATGAATTTAAGTTACCAGTCGGAATTCACCGGGCATTCGCCCGATGCGTACGAGCGCCTGTTGCTGGACGTGATGACGGGTGACCATACGCTGTTCCTAAGTGGCGAGTTCGTACGGCTGTCGTGGCAATTGTTGCAGCCTATCCTCGATGCGTGGCGCGACGATCCCGCGATTCCAATGGAAGTTTATCCAGCCGGCGGATGGGGTCCCGATGGAGCGGAAACTCTGATTCGCAACGATGGACGAAGCTGGCGAAATGTTTAGGCGGCTGGTGAAAAAAGGATTTTCACAGCCTGCCCCTCACTCTTATCTCTCCCGCAGGGAAAGAAGCTGGAGGAAAGCAGCCAGTTTTCACGCCGGGTGTTGAACGCAATATTTGACGAAAATCTCAGCGACATGCCTTTCTCAACACCCTGCCAGGCGGCGCAGAAACTCGCGTCAATTACAGGCGGCGTCATTGCAAAGATTGTTGCCGACCTGATTCGCGGTTCCGGTGCCAAGCACCTGGTTGTTGGGATTGCCGAGGCTGACGTTACCATCGTTGAACAGGAATGTGTTGAAGGCGAAAGCGGAACTCGTGTCATACATCTGCAGGCCGACGCCGCTGTTGCTATTGACGATGTTTTCGATCGCTGCGCCGCCGCTGCCGTTCAGGAAAATGCCAATTCCCGTGTTGTTGCTGACCGAACTATGCCGGACCTGGCCCGCGGTGCCGGTCACGATACCATTGCCCCCGTTGCCGGCTACATGAACATCCTCGACGATGGCGTTCGGGCCGAGTGAAATTCCGTTGCCGCCCATCCCGGTGACCGTTCCATTGCGAACCGTCACATGGCTGCCGGAGCCCGCGATTCCATTTCCGCCGCTACCGCCTGCACCGATAATCGAAAACCCGTTGAGATCGAGCGTGACGTTGTTGGCGCTGATGTCGATCGCGTCGGTCCCGGATGGCGGATTGAGATTCCCAGTCAGCCGGTAGCTGCCTGGCTGGCTGATAGCGTATGGAAACGCCGTCCCAACCACCGCCGCGTTAATTTCACTGACTCCATCGATTGCTGAAGCATCGCGTACCTTCGCGAATAAAACGGCAAGCCCCACCAGCAGGATCAGCGCGAAATTAAGGGCGAACTTCGATCGTGAATGGCTGCTCGCATCCATCATAGCATCTCATTTGAGCTTAGTGGCTCTTATAAGCATATACAATCGCGCTTCACCTCTGATTACCATCTATTGGCAGATATCTTCTGCCTTGCATCGCGATGTGCTCAGCTCACCGATAACAAGTCCCGATCACGCCCGGGTCGAACAAATCGGCACGTGGCGGCTGTGCTACGATAAAAATTCAAAATGGATATGCCGAGAGCCCAGAACTCTGCGCCGAGTCCCGCGCGAGTATTGGTTAAGGAGGTTAACTGGCTGGGCGATCTGGTCATCAGCCTGCCGGCGCTGCGGGCTGTCCGCCGGCGTTTTCCCGAGGCCCACCTGGCTGTGCTGGTGAACGATGGCCTGTCCGGCTTTTTCGACGGCTTTGACTGGATCGACGAGGTCATCCCGTATCGGTTGCCTTCCGGGCTGCGCAAGTTCGCCGCGCAACGTGAAATCATTGCGGCGATTCGCGCGCGCCGTTTCGATCTCGCCGTACTTTTCCCAAACAGCTTTTCGTCCGCGCTATGGATGGCGCTCGCGAGGGTGCCCGGACGCGCGGGATATGCGACCGACGCCCGCGGATTGCTGCTGACGAAGCGCGCGCGGCCCGATTCACGCGCGATCGAATCGCATCAGGTGCAGTACTGGCTCTCGATGGTCGAGCAGACCATCGAGGCGCAGGGCGACGCCGCGGACTGCGTGCTTATCCCCGCCGCGCGTAACCTCGCGCGGATGCGTGCGATGCTTGCCGATCACCGCAAAAATCCAGCGTCGCGATTGATTGCGATCGCGCCCGCGGCAGCCTATGGTCCGGCCAAGGAATGGCCGGCCGATCGATATGCCAGGTTGATCGAGCTGCTTACCGCGCGCAACGACGTGGAATGCATCCTCATCGGCGCTCCCGCGGAACGCCAGCGATGCGAACTGATCGCGGGCATGAGCCATGGCAACGCAGTGGTGACAGCGGGCGAAACCGGTATCGGCGATCTGATCGCGATCCTGTCGCTATGCGACGGCTTTGTCGGTAACGATTCGGGCGCGATGCATCTGGCGGGCGCGGTCGGCATCCCCACCGTCGCGATATTCGGCTCGACCAATCCGTCGCGCACCGGGCCGCTGGGGCCGCGCGTCGAGGTGATCCATCGCCCTCCCCCATGCAGTCCGTGTCTGCGCCGCACCTGCCGCTTTGATCACTACGAATGCCTCACTCGAATCGAACCCCAAGCCGCCGCCGATGCGTTGCGTGGGCTTGGTGCGATAGCTTAATTGGAAACATTTATCCGCTATGCTTTTCCCCTGATTCGAGTGAGCAGCAGGCAAATAAATCTATGAAATTGAAGCAAATTGCACAGCGCTTGGGACTCGATTTAACCGGCGACGGCGAGCTTGAGATCGCCGGTCCCGCGCCAATCGAAGCGGCTACCACCGGCAGCATCGTTTTTGTCTCTGGCCCGCGATACGCGGGCGAACTGGAATCAACCTGCGCCGCGGCCGTGATCGTCACCGCCGAACTGGCCCCGCGCGCGCGCTGTGCGGTGCTGATCAGCAACGATCCGGCGTTCGACTTCGCTCGCGTGCTGGAGCTGTTCCATCCCCCATATCGTCCCGATCCGGGAATAGATCATAACGCGTCAATCGCTAACGATGCCGAAATTGGCGAGGGCGCTTTTATCGGTGCTTTCACGGTGATCGGGGCAGGCGTTGCAATCGGGCGCAATGCCGTGATCCATCCGCACGTGACCATCTATCCGGGCGCGAAAATCGGCGACGATTTCATCTGCCATAGCCACGTCTCGATTCGCGAGCAGGTCACGATCGGCAATCGAGTCACAATCCTCAACGGCGCGGTGATTGGCGCCGACGGATTTGGTTTTGTCCAACGCGGCAACGATCTGGTGAAAGTTCCGCAGGTCGGCACCGTGATAATCGAAGATGAGGTCGAGATCGGGGCGAATACGACGGTTGATCGCGCCACCATGGGCGCGACCATCCTGCGGCGCGGAGTTAAACTCGACAACTTAGTGCACATCGGCCACAACTGCGAAATTGGCGAGTATTCGCGCTTCGCGGCGCAGGCTGGACTGGCCGGTTCAACTAAGATCGGCAAATGGTGTCAGTTTGGCGGCCAGACCGGATGCGCCGACCACGCAAAGATTGGCGATCGGGTGATGGTCGTGGCGCAATCCGGCATCCCCCACGATGTGCCCGAAAACTCGGTAATCGGCGGCACCCCAGCAATGGATATCCGGGCGTGGCGGCGATCTTCGGCGCTTGCGCCGCGCCTTCCGGAGCTGGCGCGCAGAATTCGCGCCCTTGAGACCCGCACCGGAATTCGATCAGACTCGAAATCCGAGTGAGGCCGTGAAAAAGTCCGAATCGAGGAATAGCGTTGCGGCGATGTTCCAAACCGGACTGGCGATCGGTTTTCTACTCCTCGCTCTCACCTTATCCGGATGTCTCCTGCTGATGATTCCCAGCCTCGCCTACCAAGGCTACAAGTTGACCCAGGACAACAACAGCAGCGCTTCAAACACCGGCTCGGCAACATCGCCGCCTTCACCGACGCCGACTCCGATCGCGAGCGACAATCACGACATTGAGTGATCGCAGCGGGCCGCTTAATTTCCGGGGCTGCCGCTCGCTAGATTAGGCTTATCCGAGTTGTTGGTGAAAACAATCGCCACCATATCGAGGTAATAACCGGTATGGCCGGCCTCGCCTGGCTGCGGCTTGTACTCCTCGTAATGGATGTAGTGTCCGGGCGTTATCGCCGCGTCGGCGCTGGCCGACTCTTCTGATTTGGTGTTCGGAGTGACGCCATAGAGGCTTTTAACCACCCGCTGGCCCTTGGCGCTGAGCACCAGCAGCGCATCCGCTCCGGTTTCGCAGGCCTTGCGTCGCGCCGCTTCAATCACCTGCGCACCCTGATCGAAATCGCCCCAGCCTTCGACGATCGCCACCTGCCGATAACTGCGCCCCGGCTGCTCAGCCAGCACCGGCATCGCGCATTCCGGCCCTTTGGCCGCATTGCTGTAGGTGGTCAGCGGGGTAACCATCACCTGCGGGTCTTCGTGATGCGTCGCGCAGCCAGCTATTCCAAGCAGATACAGTAGCCCGATGGCCGCGAGCCAGCCGGGCATTCGATTACAAATTGACGATTTCACCGTATTAACCAAATCGAACCTGACCAGAAACTGTGGCCGGTTCCGACTATGAGAGCAGTCCCGATTGGAACAATCAAGGCGCGCGCCCTTGGTCTGTAGCTGGCCTACGCGAGGCGCTCGGCTTAATGACGAAAGATCGCCCGGATCGCAAACGCCACGATCAGCAGGATACAAAATTCCAGATGGAGTTGAGCGGATCGCTTGAGTGCGAGATTGAGGCGATCCCAATCGCGTTCGCGCCGCAGGATCGCAATCTCGTCGAACGCCCGCGGCAAGGTGATCAACACGATCAGCGCGAGCCAGGAGATGGCGCCGATCAATATTCCAATCGCAATCGAGAGGTACGCGCCGGCGTCGAACAGGGCCACTTCCCAAATTGCCTTGTCGCGCCCGAGCCAGGTCGACAAGGTGTACTTTCCGCGCTGCGGGTCGGTCTCGATATCCCGCACATTGTTCGCCAGCAAAATCCCAGTACCGAGAAAACCGACTGCGCAGGAGGTCAGGACAGCGCCCCAGGTGACGTTGAACGCCATCACGTAATAGCCGCCGATCACGATCGCCGGACCCATGAAGATGAACCCGGTAATATCGCCCAGCGCATGGTATGCGAGCGCCAGCGGACGCGCGGTATAGAAGTAGGCGGCCGCGATACTGGCGACGCCGATCAACAGAATCGGCCAGCCGCATAATGCCACCAGAATCAGACCGAAAACCGCTCCTATTCCGAAGGCTGCGATGCCGCCCCACCAAAGTTGATCGGGCGTGAGCAATCCGCGTTGAACCACCAGACTGGGTCCGAATGGATCAGGATTAGCCGCCTCGCGCGGATCAACGCCGCTTTGGAAATCATAATAATCGTTGATGATATTGGTCCCGCTCTGGATCGCAGCCGTACCGAAAAAAGCCAGGATCAAACGAAAAAGCGAAAAATGACCATCGGCCAGCGCGCAGGCCGCCCCGACCAGGCAAGCGGGCGGCATCACCACCAGCGTGCGAACCCGGATCGCCTGCAGCCATAGCGAAATTGGATTGGGACCAGTCCCGCCAGATACGGTAATTGCTTCGGCAGCCATCAGAACATTTGCTCCTCGTGAGTTCGGTGACTCGGAGCATTGCTAGCATAAGCGGGCGCGCGCTTCATCGCCGATCCACGCTGCCTCGATATACAGCTGCTGGCTGGTATTCGCACCAAGGTGGGACCAACTCGCGGTGGTGCTGTCGGAGCATCCTTCGCCGCGACCGGTGAACCCGAATCCGGTGCGCGGCCTGATCGCTCATGCCGAATCCAAATAAGTTCGGCGATACCGATCCGGTTCAGCCGAAGCGGTCGCGCCCCCCCTCAACGAGGTGGAATCAAGGTCGGCGTCGAGGTTGGCGTGGCCGCCGGCGCTTCGCCATTCAACTTCACAGCAGTCCCAGTTACGGTTGTGCAGGTAAAACTAAAAATGTTGTAAACAGGAATAAATCCGTACAGGCTGGTGGAGGTCGAAACATTGACCAGGGCATCTCCGCCAGTGCCAGCCAACGCCTGATCGACAGCCGTTTGAATGTCCGAGTTTCCCCATGGAATCACGGCCAGGACAAAATACCGGCAGGCCCGTCCTCGGACCTGGCCCAAATCCGTGACTGAATGACCCCTCTTCAGAAAAGAAACGGGATCGACCGAGCTTTTGGTGATAATGCCCAGCGAACCCATCGAAGAACATCCGAGGACACCGACAAACATACAAAGCAAACTAAAAAAAAGCGCTCGTCCCGCCAATCGCATAACCACCCCTCCAATCAAGACTCTCGACGATGATCCCTCATCGTCAACCAGACCTTTTTCCAAATTTTTTCCGGTTAAGACTTGCCGAGTCGATTTATTCAGTTAGGTAGTCTTGCGTCAAGCTGCCGCTTTTAGCGCTAACAAAAACGTGAAAACTGGTTAATGCGAGTTAACCAAGTATCGGCATCATCAAGGCTGCTTCGCCAAATGCAGCACGACCGCACCGATCGTGAGAACAACTGAATTGTAATAAAGTCCGCCTTCAGCCGTGAACCGGCCGATCGGCTGGCATCTACACGATTCCGTATTTTCCCGGTGCGATCACGCCGTTGGGATCGAGCGCCCGCTTCAGATCGCGGCACACTTCAGGCGTTACTTGAAGTCTGGCCATAGCCTCTTCCTGCACCTCGATCGGCGCACGTGAGATCGGGTAACCCGCCTCCGCATAAGCCTGCATCAGCGCGCGATAGCATTCTGCCGCCCGCCGCGCCTCGTCGGGGTCCTGGCGATTGAAAATCAGCGGATGCAAGGCGCGGCTGACCCGCCCGGTGCAGACATATTCCGTGATGAATTCGAAACCATAGCGGGCAAGAATTGAGCGCGACATCCGTTGATGCTGGTTGGCGATCGATCCGACCATCGGGGTGCTCGGCAGAAACCAGATCGATCCGCCGCCCGGACGCCACTCGTGCAGCGGCATCTCCTCCTCGGTCGGGGTGCCCGAAAAAGTGTCTACGTGAATTTTGAATATCCGGCTTTCGAGCGCCTGCTCATGGCTGGTATAGCGAGCTTTTCCGCTGCGTTCGAAATGTTTACGTACCCGCTCGATTAACGGGCGAATGGTCTCTTCGGAATCGCCATAGAAAGCGCCGCTGACGGTCCATGATCCAATCCCGTGCTGGCGTCGAAGCTCGCCGCGGACCTCGTCCGGCAAGGGCGTTTTGCCGCCGGTCCGGCCGTAGGGATAAGTTTCGACCGTGCCCAGGCTGTAAACGTCATTAGTGACTTTGAACAGCGTGGGCACGAAGTTGTTGAGTTTCAGCGGCCGGATCAGATCGACGATCTCGCCGAAATCGTCATCGTCCGGAAAGCTGAAGATGAAACAGCGGATCACCGGTGGACGCGGCATCAGCCAGAGTCCCGCGCGCGTCACGATCCCGAAGTTCGACTGCACGAACAGCCCGTCGAGGAACGGACCGAAGCCATACTTGACCAGATGCCAGGTCTTCGCACCGGGCGAAGCGCCGTCGGCCGTGCGCAGAATACGGCCGTCGCCAAGCACCACCTCCAGCCCGCAGGTCATGCCAAAATGATCGAAGTACGGCGTGTAGCCAGCGCCTTTGTCGATTGCGTTTCCAACCAGGCTGCCGTCAGTCGGCCCCGACGTGCTCGACATCATGAGGCGATGGCCCCGCCTGCCAAGCTCGTCGTAAAGCTGCCTGAAGGTCACGCCTGGATCGATCTCGGCGAAGCACAGCGTTTCGTCGATTTCGTGGATATGGTTCATCCGGCGTCCCAGATGCATCACCACCTGCCCCTCGCGTACCGGACTTTTCTCCCCGATTCCGACGTTGCGGCCGGTGCTGATCGGCCAGATTGCCACGCGATGCCGATTGGCCGCCTGAACCATCTGCTGCACTTGCGCGGTCGAGGCGGGATAGAGCACGCCGCCAGGCATCCGATCGCCCGACGGCATCAGGTTGGCGCCATAGTCGGCGATAGTGGCCGGCGAATGATCGATCGCATCGGCGCCCAATTCGCTAAGCAACTCGTCCCAGAAGGCTTTTGGAACCGCGTTTATCATCCTAGGCAACGGCCTTCAGGACGCGATCGAGCCAGCGCATAACCTGCTTGCGCTTACGCACCTCGGCGCCGGCGATCGGAGTGAGTGTCTGATTGAGGCCGGCCACCTCAGCCGCCACGCCGATATCGCCGATGCTTAATTCATTGCCGCACAGAAACGGCGTCACCAGTATCGCGTCGAGTGCGTCGAGCAATTCGCACATCTTCTCGCGATGCTGTTCGAGCGTCATACGGCCGAAGCCCTGACCGTGCAGGTACTGAATTATGCCCTCACGGAACTGGTTCTTCATCTGCTCGGGAACGCCGGGGAACAATACGTTCGCGTACTGTTCAAACTGCTCCGGGACCTGCCAGCGCTCATAGACCAGATGCCAATATATCGATTCGTCTCCCCAATCCTCGAAAATCAGCGCGCGGGCGCGCAGCGCGGGATCGCTCGGTAGCAGATGCGGTTCGGGGTGGCGAGCTTCGATAAAGCGGATGATGTCGCTGGAATCTGCCACCGTGGTATCGCCATACCCCAGCACCGGCAACTTGGCGCGCGGATTGAGGGCGACTACTGAGTCGCGATCGTCGGGCGTGATGACCTCGAAGGAGAGCTGCTTATAACGCAGTGCCCAATGGACTTTTATACAAAAAGGCGAGGCCGATTCGAGGCCCGGAATCGCCCGCCATTGATATAATTTTATCTGTTCCATCCGCCGCACTCCGCGTAACCGGTTGTTTGAAACGTAGCCTTTCGGAATTGGTCATAACGCCGCCCGCTATCGATGTCGAGGCGTGCGCTGCAAGCCTTCAGTCTGCTTTGACTCGGTTCCAGCTCATCCGCCGTCTCACTTGAAACCACCCGAGGTAACTGATTTAGCCATGATTTCACAAAAATGGTCAAACTTCACTGACAACGGAATAGGATTGGTTCGATTACCGTATTTGAGCCAATCAAAAAGGAGCGTGAATTACTATCGGAAATTGCTTGTGCGGAATATCATTTTCACCGAACGATGGTCCAACGGATGCTCTGCTACCCAAATAGAATCTACGAAACATGAATCCGATTATTACTGCAAAAACTATTTCGCTGATGCTTCGTAATCGCGAAGGAGCGGAAATAATTCGGGAACTTTCCAGGCGACTTCACTCTGACGATGCATCATACATCCTGCGGCGCGACCTGACAGCTCCATTCAAAGCCCCGTCCGCTAAAATCGCGATTTTCATAAGACCTGCCAAGGATTCCGACATTCCGGCTCTTTTACGTGAAAGGCCGCGCCGTTTGCCGGTATTGGTAT
>DAHVFB010000037.1 GCA_027317185.1 Deltaproteobacteria bacterium | reverse complement strand
AGTATGGGCTGGCCGCGCCGGAGGACATGCACCAGTTTGTCGGCGAATCATTCGGGCTCGCCGACTTCGCCTTTGCCTATGGAGTGAAAGAACCAAATCCGATTCTTGTCAGCACGATTAAGGCCCGCCAGGCCGGCTTCCACGATTGTATCGACAGCGAGGATCTCCTGCGAAAATGCTTTCGCCGCTTTCAGGAACTGAGATTACTCCCGATGCCTGGTTGATCGATTTTATGATCGGTGCGTCAATCGCGGATATGCGAATCGCCGGCGCGTCCATTAAGGCAAGTCAGGCCGCGTCGAGCGCGCGGACGAATTCGTCGAGCAGGTCGCGCCAATGCTCAGTGCCGACTGAGATTCGCACCATTGATTCGGTAATGCCCGCGGCCGAGAATTCCTGCGCTGAAAGCTCGCTATGAGTTGTAGTCATTGGATGGCACACCAGCGATTCGACGCCGCCCAGGCTGACCGCATTTTTGGCGATTTTCAGGCGCCGCAGAAACTCGAACGCCGCATGCTTGCCGCCCTTGACCTCAATCGTCACCAGCGAGCCCGGATAGTCAGTCTGCGCGTCGCGAATCCTGATCTGCTCCGGATCCTTGAACAGCGACGGATAGATGACGCGGTCCACGCCGGGATGCCTGGCTAACTGTTCGGCGATGCGCTGCGCGTTCTTGCTCTGCCGGTTCATCCGCAACCCGACCGTCGAGAGCCGCGAATCAAGGATCCAGCATTCGTCCGCCTGTAGAATGTTGCCGAACAGCGCGCGCATCCCAGTCAGGCTCTGGATCAGTTCCGGATCATCCGACAATACGGCGCCGGCGAGCAGATCGCTGAATCCGCCAAGGAACTTCGTCGCAGAATAGACCGAGAGGTCGGCGCCGATCGCCAGCGGATGCTGAAACGTTGGGCCCAGCAGCGTGTTATCCACCGCCAGCAGCGGGCGCTTCGGATGGCGCCGGACGGCCACTGCCGCCCGCGCAATATCCGTCATCATCAGCGTGGGATTGGCCGGACTCTCGATCAGCACCAGCCTGGCGTTCGGCGACCGCTCAAGCGCTTCGTCCAGCGCGTTCGCATCGCCCGCGGGAACCGATCGCGCATGGAAGCCCAGCGGCTCGATCACCTGATGAATCAGGTGTTGGGTTCCGCCATACAGCGGCTGGGTATAAATCAACTCGCTGCCGCGCTCGAGAAAGGTCAGCATCACGGTCACAATCGCCGCCATCCCGGAGTTGAAGACCGCGGCAAAGCGGGCGCCGCGTTCCAGCGGCACCAGTTGTTCTTCGAGAATTTCGGCATTCGGATGATTCAGCCGCGCATAAATCAGATCCGGACGGTCCTCGCCAACCGGCGAGATCTTTCCGAGGACGATTCCGAACGCGCGCTCGGCCGCTTCCGGACTGGGAAATACGAATGTCGAGCTGCGGTAGACCGGCGGTCGTGCCGCTCCGACCGACAGCGCCGGATCGAAGCCTCGGGTCAATACCGCCGTTTCGGGCCTCACGCGATAGGAAATCCTGGCCATTGGTACGCTCCATGACTAACGAAGAGATCCTGCCATTAGATTGAAGCATGCATGCGCGGCAGCGCAAACCGTTACCGCCCACATGCGCTGGCCGCCTCACGTTCTCGGAAATGGCGTAACCACTCCGGCAATCCTGTTTTCTATACGGTTCGTGTCACAAATCTGCCGTGCCAGAGGTAACCACAAACAACGCAACTACAGCCTCAATAGCTCTTTCGCACTGCCGCGCAGAATCTTTGCCTGATCGGCTGCGTCCAATCCGAGCGCTTTGACCTCTTCGATAGGATGAGCCAGTCCAGCCAGCAACGGATAGTCAGTTCCGACCACGATACATAGATGCCAGTCCGATCGGCAAAGGGGCCAGCGCCAGCCAGCCATCACACGGCGGATGGACTTCCC
The DNA here is from genome assembly GCA_027317185.1 of Deltaproteobacteria bacterium. Classification (GTDB taxonomy): domain Bacteria; phylum Desulfobacterota; class Binatia; order Binatales; family Binataceae; genus JAJPIG01. Next base: position 29,083 of record DAHVFB010000037.1, on the reverse strand, counting down.
GCACTCGAGTCGATCGCTTCGCGATAGCGGTCAATCTTTGAGCGGGATAATCACCATCACGCGCGGCCCGTCGCCGACCGCCCGGGTCGTATGACCTTTGCCGGTTAGGTCCTCGGCGAGAATTCCCTCGCCAGGTCCGAAACGATGCACGGAACCGTCGCCCAGCCCGATCTCGACGCCGCCCGCGAGAGTAATCACGTACTGGCGGCGCGGCGCGTTATGCCAATCGACGAACGCACCCGGCGCCATCCGCGTGAAGATCACGCCGGTCGCGGGTTGCAGCGCCGTCTGCTCGGCGAATTGGCCCGGCGCAAACGCCATCTTCAGTTCCTCGAGGTGGGATTGCTGATCGTCACCGCTGAACAGACGAAATATTCGCATACCGAAACCTCCGCGATCGAGTTATTAGTCACATACCGCGCCGGCCGCTCAGGAACAAACCTAAGCGGATTAACGCAGCGCGATACGTGCGCCGCGATGCTGCCCGCCCGCCATGCGACGCATCCGCCGATGGATCGATCAGACGTGCGTCTGCTGTTCGGAGCGCTTCAATTTCGTTAGCCGCAGAAAGTTGCGCACCGGCCGCGACGGTTTGAGCTGGCTGCCGTAGAGCGCCCACGAGACTTCCGCAACCAGGATATCGCCCTCTGGCGTGACCGCCATCCCATGCGGCGCGATTAGCTGGCCGGGGCCTTCGCCCTGTCCGTTGTCGCACAGCCGCGCCTGCAATCTTCCATCGAGCGAGTAGATACTCACCCGCGGACCCATTCCCGGGCGATTCCACGAATCCCAGAAATCGCCCAGCCCCTGCGTCCACCAGACCGAGCTGAGCTCGCCGATATAGCACAACTGCTCGGGGCTCCGTGTGTCGATACACATCCCGCACGGCATCGCCATCCCGGTCCAGATGTGTTCGAGCTTGCCGTTGGCGGTGAACACCTGCACGCGATTGTTATGGCGATCGGCGACGTAGACGAAGCCGTCGCGATCGGTCGCGATATTGTGCGGCAGATTGAACTGGCCCGGATCATTTCCGGCCTGCCCCCAGGAATAGAGCAGGCGACCGTCGGGGGCGTATTTATGCACCTTCGCGTTGAGGTAGCCATCGGAGACAAAGAAGTCGCCGGTATGCGGATCGATCGCCACATGCGTGCATTGATTGAACGGTGCGCCGCTCATCGCCTTGGCCGGCTGGCCGCTGACGCCGATCGTCATCAGGACCTTGCCCTCCGCGCTGCACTTTCGCACGGTATGGTCATAAGCGTCGGTCAGCCAAACGCTGTCATCCGGTCCGATCGTGACGCCATGCGCGCGCGGAAACATTTTCTTGTCGCCCCAGCTATGGAGAAATTTGCCGCCGCGATCGAGGACCACCACCGGCGTGTCGCCGCGGTTGAACATGTAGACGTTGCCCTTGGAGTCGACGGCGACGCCGGCGACGTCGTACGTCCATCGGTTGGGCATCTCGCCCCACTCTTCGACCACCTCGTAGAGATAATCACCACCGCCGGTCTTCAGAGCCATCGTCCGCCCCCCCCGTCCGCGCCGCCGCGGATTCGGTCGGCACGGCCTACTATCGCCCATTTTCCAATCGGACGGCCAGCGCGCCGGCCGGCGCGTTCTTCGAGGTGGGACCACCCGATGCGCCGCTTCGGACTTTGAGACAATCGCGTGGCGCTTGACAAAGCACCGTGGAAAATGAGAATCATTCTCATTATCAACGAGGCTCGATCCCATGAACCGATATTCTCCCCGCGTCCGGCCAATTGTTTTCGCTCTCCTGAGTGCAATACTTGCGCTTCCCACTGTGGCCCATAGCGACGGCAGCGGGCTGGACCTGCGTTTTGCGGACCATCACTTCACCCCGCAAAATCTGACCGTGCCGGCGGGACAGCCGCTGATTGTCAAGGTCCTTAACGAGAGCAACGAGACGATCGAGTTCGAAAGCTTCAAGCTCAATCGCGAAGTTGCCATGACCCCCGGGGAGACAATCACCGTGCGGATTCCCGCGCTCAGCCCCGGTAGCTACGACTTCTACGACGATTTCCATCAGGACGTGCCCCAGGGCGCGATCGTTGCGAAGTAGCGATCGGCAGGCTCCCGCTAATGCGGATGAATCGCCATGATTTTCGGCAGGCTTGCGTGGATCGCAGGGGTGGCATGTATTGCCGCCGCAGTGGCCGTGCAACTGGTGCCGGTCGAGCGCACCAACCCGCCGTCGTTGGGCACGCTCGCGGCGCCGCCCGAGATCGAGGCGACGCTCAAGCGCGCCTGCTACGACTGTCATTCGAGCGCAACCCGCTGGCCCTGGTACAGCCACGTTGCCCCGGTCTCGTGGCTCGTCGTCCGCGACGTGAATCTCGGACGCAAGGAAGTGAACTTTTCCGCTTGGGGTAGATACTATCCGGTGACCCGGCGGCGCAAGCTCGAATGGATCGGCCGCGCGCTGCGCGACGGGAAGATGCCACCGTGGAACTACCGGCTGATGCATCCGGACGCCCGGCTTACCGCGGCGGACCAGGCGGCGCTGGAGCAATGGGTCGAGGCGGCATTAGCCACTCCGTCGACCGAGCGTTCGAAATAATGACTGACTATTGCGTGACGAAAGACCGGCGGCCGATCGGGATCCTCATCCTGCTCGCGATCCTGTTCCTGTCGCCGAGCCGCGCGGCGGCGCAGCTCGACCCATGGGAATTCGAGGTCTACCCGTACCTCACGGAAGGGCGCGGCACCGCGGAATTGGAAACCGACAACGCTGTCGTTGCCAACGGCCACAGTCACAGCGGTGAGGGCACCGCGGCTGGGACCTTTCGCAGTCAAGGGATGTGGTACAACCAGTACGAATTTACTTACGGCCTTACCGACCGAATCGAAGCGGCGGCATATCTGCTGATGGCTTCCCCCGACGGCCATGGCTACTGGTATGCCGGCTCCAAATATCGCCTGCGCGGCCGGCTCTTCGACCCTGACGTGCTACCGGTCGATCTGGGCTGGTATGCCGAGTTCGAATGGCGTCAGGCGCCTCGGTTCGACAGTGCCGACACCGAGATTGAGCTGCGCCCAATCATCGAAAAGGATCTCGGGCAATTTTCGCTCATGGTTAACCCGGTCTTCGAGAAGGTCCTGTCCGGGGTCGGCAGAAAGCAAGGCTTCGAGTTCGGCTACTCGACCGGCGCTTACTATCGTTGGATGCGCTATCTGTCGCCGGGCGTTGAGTTCTATGGTGCCGCAGGTATGATCGACAATACCAATCCGCTCAGTGAACAGCAGCATTACGTCTTTCCAGTGCTATGGGGCGAGCTGCCGCACGGAATCGAATATAACCTCGGGCCGGGCTTTGGCCTCACGCGCGGCTCCGACCACGTTATCGTGAAGTTCAATCTCGAGATCGAGAGGTTCGTCGGCGCGGTCTTCGGGCCGTCTTCCGACAACGGATGGTTCTTTTAAGGGATCGCCACGAGCGTAAACCTCCTTGCACGCATCGCACGCGCGCATCCGCCGCAGCGTCCGTCGGCTAATGGTCTTTCGCACTGCCGCGAGGAGGCCCGCCGCGCCGCTCCGCAACCCGGCGCGGCGCATCCGGCGCAGGATCTTTCGGCTTGAACACCTTGCTCAACGCCTTAGCCGCGCCCTCTACCGATTCCTTGGCCGACCGCGCGGCTTGTTCCACCGTCAACTCGACGTCCTGAACGACTGCGTCGAAGACATCGGTCTTGGGGGGCTTGCTGGTTGATCGCTTGCGCATGAAGCTGATCATGCCACGGGCGACGTCAATCGTCGAGCAACCGCACCCGCGTTCAGTTGGCAACCGCACCGCCCGGTCAGATGGCCGACCGCGCTGAACACCAAATTGGAGCATCTGATTCATCAGATTCCGCCCTTGGCGTCCGCCGCCGCGTCGCGGTAAACTTCCGACCGGGAGAATTGGCGCATGGCGTACATCTGGCTCCCTATCGGCATCGGCGTGGCGATCGGCGTGCTGCTCTGGATTCTCGGACTGCTCGGCATCTTGCTCTGGTTCGTCGGCAACCTGGTGGCGATACCGTTTCGTTTACGCCGCGAATTACGCACGCTGGAGGGCGCCGCGCGGATGGAACAGCGCAAGGCGTTGTTCGGCGCAATCATCCGCACGCGCGGCACACCTGAGCATCGCGCCGCGATCCTGCACTATCGCGAATTTCAGCGCGCCAACCGCTAGGGAACCTCCGCACAAGGCTCTGCTGTCACCCTGAGCGAAGCGCATGGGTCCCGGATCCGGGATTCTTCGCTGCGCTCAGAATGACAACCTAACTTGCGCAGAGGTTCCCTAACGCGGACGCTCGGCCGCGAGCAGCACGGCCTGCCATGCGCGTTCGCGTTCCTCTTCCTGCGACCGCTCTGTGTGACCCCTTGAAAAACGCCTGGGAGCGCGTTCATGGCCGCGTGCCGGCCGGATGCTTCGCCGCGCTGCGCACCGATATGGACAAGGACTGGGACGCCAATCCCGCGCGCTTCAAGCGCAGTCCGTTTCCCGCCTGGTCACTCGCCGCCATCCGCTTCCTCTACGAACAGCGCGGGATCGTCGCCAACGGCCACGAATCCATGGACACCGATACCACCGACGACCTCGCGTCCGAGGCCTGGCTGCTGACCCACGGCCATTGGCAAATCGAGGTGATGGCCCATCTTGACCGCGTCCCACCGACTGGCGCGCTGATCGTCGTGAGCTGGCCCAAGCCGCGCCACGGCCTCGGCTTTCCAGCCCGCGCCTTCGCGATTCTCCCATGATTACGCCGCCAATTGAGAATAGTCCCGCGTAAACCAGCAAAAACGATTAGCGAGATCGTTCACGGACTGTGTCATGCCGGATCCGTATTTGCGCGCGGGGCCCGACCTGCTCCAACTGAATCGAGTTAGCCGACGCCGACGTGTGCAGATTCCTCGTAGTATCGAGGTCCTGGAATCGTATTCGACTGAGAGTGCCGATTATACCGGGATAACTGGGAGGGCGGATTGTCGGTGGGTCATCCCGGCGATACCAGCGGACTTCCGGCGCGAAGTGCCGCTCGTCGGATGATCTTTTTTTCTCTACAGCATGGGCGTTGGATTCCCCATCTTGCTCGTGTCACGATGCTGCGGGGAAATCGCCCAAATTAATTCTTTGCGGCCCGGAACACGGACCCAATCTTTTCTCTTGGGAGCTGTGACTTCGGATAAATAGCCGATCCAGATGATGGATGATGCCTGACGCCGACTCGATAATCAGTGCGGAGCCCCACCCGTCCCCCGTTTCGCCGCAGGCTGTGGTCGTGCCGCTCACCCGCGATACGATTTTTCTCGTCGTAACGGTGAACCAGGAGGCCGCGAGCGTGGCGAGCGTCCGCGCGCTCTGTGGCGACCTGCCCAAGCTGTTACGCGCGGTGGGCTTCCGCGAGCATGCGGGAAGCTTATCCTGCGTGATCGGCTTTGGATCGGAAGTATGGGACCGCCTATTCGGTGCGCCCCGGCCAGCGGAGCTTCATCCCTTCCGCGAAATTCGCGCCGGGTCGCGCCATGCCGTTGCCACGCCTGGCGATCTCTTTTTCCACATCCGCGCCGAACGCCAGGACCTCTGCTTCGAATTGGCGGCGCAGATCATGATGAAGCTGGGCGACGCCGTTTCCCCTGCGTACGAGGTCCACGGCTTTCGCTACTTCGATGCGCGCGATCTGCTGGGTTTTGTCGACGGGACCGAAAACCCCGTCAACCAGGAGGCAAAGGTATCCGGCAAGGGACCAGCAATCCGGTCAAGACGCTGCCCGTCGACACCGTGCATTATCCCGACGCGATCGCCCAGGCGTTGAGCCAGTTGCGCCTCGTCGGCGTCAACGGTCCATACAAAGTCGTGATGGGTGCGGACGCTTACACGGCCTTGAGCGAAGCCAGCGATCACGGCTATCCGGTGATCCAGCATATCCAGCGTTTGGTTAACGAGGAGATCATCTTCGCTCCGGCGATTGCGGGAGCGTTTGTTCTGACTACTCGCGGCGGCGACTTCGATCTGCATATCGGCCAGGACGTCTCGATTGGCTATTGGAGCCACTCCGATAAACCCGTGTCCCTGTATCTGCAGGAAACGCTGACCTTCCTGCTGCTGACGGCGGAGGCGGCTGTAGCGCTTACACCTGCAGCCATGAAGTGATCTGGTATCGCATGGTGACATTCGACATGGTAATCCGCCGATTGCAAAGCCGGTACGCGGAATTTACAGTGCGGGGTCCGAAATCTGGCGATCAAGATGCATGGTGATGACGGCCGGATTCGGTGGCAGCGTGGAGCCGCTCGCGAGGGAGCGATCGTTCTGCCCTGGTGATGGCATCCGCGCGAATACGATGACAACGTCTATGCACGCTCGAGGCTGGCTAAGGATGGACCATTGTAGTGATAATCCCGGCGACACGCCTGCATCAGCGCGCGCATATCTTTCCGGAGTTCCTCGAGCGTCGGCCGCCCAACAAACCACCAACCATCATAGATCGCGTGGATCGTCAGGTCAGGAGCCAGGGAAAAGGTATAAGGAAGGGCGAGCAGCCCGTGTCTGAAATCCGGCGGGGTCACTTCCACGATATCGAGTTGCCGGATAGCCTGGCGCTCGTGGTCACTGAGAAATGTATAGGTCGCAGCCAGTCCGGTGCGGAAGGCCGCGCTGACTTCTGGCTGGTCGGTGCTGACGACGGCCAGCTTACAGTAGTTGACCTGCAAGTCCTCCTGTAATTCGACGAAGCGCCGCAACTGCAGCGCGCACTTCGGTCACCAATAGCCACGGTAGAAGCTCAGGATCAGTGGAAAGCCGCTCGCCAGTTCAGACAGCCTGATCAATCGCTGCTGATGATCGGGGAGCGTCAAGTCCGGGAATCGATTGCCCACAGCGAGATCGGAATGCATGCGTATCTCCTTTCATGGCATGGCAATGGCCATTGCGGCTGAGCGGTTTTCCTAGTGTGACTGAAACAACGCCACCAGGAAATAGCGCCGAGCGTCAAACCAGGTACGACGCAGAACGAGATTGGCTCGGTGTCCTAAGTCGCGGACTTCGTTCGCGGTATACTTATACGAACTTTCCGTATGAATAGTTTCATCTTTGCGAAACGATATGGCTTGCTCGATCTTGGCGATGGGCACGTGCTGAGGCAGCCGACTGCGGAGGTGCATCTCAATCCGCCCCCTCTCGGCGTTGTAAAGGGCCACGTGCTCAAACGTTTGCGGGTCAAACTGCCCGCCAAGCTCATAATTAATACGGTGGAGGACATTCTGGTTGAACGCGGCGGTGACGCCCTGGGCGTCGTCATAGGCCGGGACGAGGATCGCGGGCGATTTTTTCAGGTCGATGCCCAGGAGAAAGACATCCTCAGGTCCCAGAATGGCCGCCGTGCGCCGAAGGAACTCGACGCTTTCTTCAGGCGTGAAGTTCCCCAGGCTGGACCCAAAAAAGGCCACGGCTTTCTTCTCCAGTTGAAACGCCTGAATGACCTCCGGTTCTCCGGCGAAATCGGTATGCATAGCACTAATCTCAATATGGGTATATTCCTGCACGAGTCGATTGGCGGTGTCCCATAGGATTTCTCGAGAAATGTCTACCGGACAATAGCGAAACGGTTGCCCCGCCCATTCATACGCGGCGAGAAGGTAACGGGTCTTTCTGGCATACCCGGAGCCGAACTCCACCAGCGCCAGGTGACCAATCTCGGCATGTATCTCAGCGGCATAGGTGCTGAGAATCTCCAGTTCCGCCCGGTAGAGATAGTACTCGGGCAAGGCGCAAATCTGCTCGTAGATTTGGGAGCCGCGCTGGTCATAAAAATACTTCGGCGGCAGCCATTTTTGTGGGGCGGTGAGGCCAATAGCTACGTCCCGCGCAAAAGTATTCCGGTGCACCGCTACATCCATGTCATGAAACTGAAATCGCTTGTTGGGAGTGGCCTCGGTCTCCATTGGCTATTCCTTTACCACGGTCTCATACCCATAGTCGCGGGGGACGTTGAGCGGTCGTTATCCGAGCCATGCTGTGGTTCGTCGCCTGGACAAATCGCGCGCGCGCCGACCCACTTTGGGGGCATAGAGCTTACTCCCGGATCATTCTGGCGAGCCGAATCCCCGTGAACTGCCATCGAGCATCGGCCGGGAAAAAGTTTCGATACGTGTGCCGGATATGCGAGAGCGAGGTCGCACACGACCCGCCGCGCAAGACAAACTGGTTGGCCATAAATTTGCCGTTATACTCCCCTAGCGCGCCGGGTGCTGCGGTGTACCCGGGATAGGGGGAATAGTGACTTTGGGTCCACTCCCAAACGTCTCCAAAAATTTGGGCCATCGGGACAGCGGTATCGATCTGGCTGATGGGGACGGGATGGAAGGTTTGGTGCTCAACGAAATTACCTCTGATCGGCAGGGGCATCGCCGCAACTTCCCATTCGGCCTCGGTCGGCAAGCGCGCATCAGCCCAGCGTGCATAGGCGTCCGCTTCGTAGTAACTGACATGACATACGGGTTCGGCTTCCCACACCGGTCGCATCCCGGCAAGGGTCATCATCCACCACGTGCCATCTCGCTGTTCCCAATAGAGCGGGGCCTGCCACCCTTCGCGCTGGACCGTATCCCAACCCATGGACAGCCACAACTCGGGCCGTTCATATCCCCTATCGGCCATGAATGCCAAATACTCCCCGTTGGTGACCAGCCGCGACGCCAACTCGAACCGCTCGACAAAGCTCCGGTGCCGAGGAACCTCATTATCGAAGGCGAACCCCTGACCATCGTGGCCAATCCGGTAGACGCCTTCGAGAAAGCTCACCCATCGGAGTGGGTCCACCGTCGGCACACGTGTCGGGAGGTCGGGGGTTACATACGCGGGTCGCAGGGGATTGCAGGCGAAGTTATATTTCACATCGGTCAAGAGTAATTCCTGGTGCTGTTGTTCATGGTGCAAGCCGAGCGCGACGATCGGCGACCAGCGCTCGAGCGTCGCGCCACGCAAACCTTCCAAAAATGCGGTCATTTGCTGGTCCACATACGCTCGGTAGCGATAGACCTCATCAATGGTTGGACGTGAGAGCAGCCCCCGTTTGGGGCGGCAATGCCGCTCACCAGCCGCCACGTAGTAGGAATTGAAGAGATATGCGTAGGAGGCATGCGGCGATCGATAGCCCGGAGAGGCCGCGGCCAGGATAAAGGTTTCGAAAAACCAACTCGTATGTGCCAGATGCCACTTAGGCGGGCTCACATCCGGCATGGCCTGAATCACATAATCTTCCGTCATCAAATGCTGGCAGAGCCGGCCGGTAAACTGTCGCACCTGATGGTAATGGCTGACAAGGGCCTCCCGGTGGGCATTCTCACCAAGACCGTAGAGGACCGTCGCGTGATGAATATCGTGATTGACGGGCACATTCCTCTCCTCTTTCACTTGTCTTCACCTCGACACCCAACAACTCCACGCCTCGTATCTTGCTGGGACGCCCAAGCTGACACCAGGCACGTCAATAGACGTGGACCCTTGACGCACATAAGCTACGTGGCAGGGCAGCATGCTTAAAGTCCTGCGCGTTCGGCGACTAAGGAACCGCTGCACAAGTTAGGTTGTCATTCTGAGCGCAGCGAAGAATCCCGGATCCGGGACCCATTCGCTTCGCTCAGGGTGACAGCGGAGCCCTTGTGCATAGGTTCCCTAACGGAGGACGCCTACTCCCGCAAGCGGAGGAACGCTTGGCCGCACGCTTTCCACGGTTCACTTGGCGGGCAATTAAAAACGCTAATCCCGGATAATCGCCTCCTTAGCCACGTGATTCTCGCACGAGATCCACTAACTCGCCAAAGCGGTCGATTACATGGTCAGGCGCGCACTGCAACAGCGCTTCCCGCGTGCCAAAGCCGTAGGTGACGGCACAGGTCTCGATGCCCGCCGCCTTCCCGGCCAGGACATCGGCGGGGGTATCGCCGACCATCAGGGCGTGCGGTGGCGCACAGTGTAATGCGGCGAGGGCGGCAAGTATGGTGTCGGGGGCGGGCTTGAGGCGCAGATCAGGGCTACCACCCTGGACGTGCTGGAAGAAGGGTATGAGCGCGAGCCGCCGCAAGACGATCTCTGCTTGCCCTGGCTCTTTGGTAGTGACGACGCCGAGCGTGAAGGTGGACAAGGCCTGTAAGGTCAGGATGACCCCAGGGTAGGGTTGGGTCAGACGGGCGTCTTGCCTGCTATACATGTGGCGATATGCGGTCAGGAAGTTGCTAACCAGCGAAGATGACAACATGCCCCCGAGCTCGCTGACCATCTCGGCGAGTGGCTTGCCGATGTGCTGGGCAATCGCGGCGGCGCTGGGCGGGATCCCTCCAACCACAGTCCGCCAGGCGTGCTGAAAGGCCACAGCGATGTCGCGCCGGGAATCGACCAGCGTGCCATCGAGGTCACACAAAATAGTGGTGGTCGTCATGATCAGCAGTATCGAGAAATACCAACAATGGCTGCGCACGGTGGTGGGACCTATCTATTCGTTGCCATCGCGGCTGATCGGTGAACGGGCACAGTACGCGAAGGGCATATAATCCGCACGCTGGTGCGCAAGCGGCGACGAGAACAACCCACCTGAATTAGCGGTGAGACGCAGGCGAACTGGGTCTTTTAACCTGGACGATAACCGGCAAGAATAATTGTCGCAATCGGCAAAAACCATTCACGCGATAAACTCTAGACTCGGTGCCCCGTGCGCAACGCAATATTCTATCTGACGTACAATGGACTTTATAATTTCACTAACGGCATCGGCACGCAAACACAGATCCTGATTAGCGGCCTCGAAGTGCTGCGCGAGGTGCTGGTCAAACGGTATGGCCCCATCGATGTGCATGTGGTCTGCCCCTCGCCCGATGTGCACACCTGGGGTTATGATCACGCCTTCTTTCAGCGGCAGCAAGAACGTCTCGCGTTACTCGGTGGATATGTGCACCTCATTCCGTACAAGCGGGAACCGACCCAAGATCTCTGGGAAATCGCTTCCTGGAGGTCCCTTTGTCAGAACGTCGCACCACTGTTGCTGACCCAGGCGACCGCCTATGAGCGGTCGTTGATCATCTGTGTGGACCAGCCCTGGTTGCAGACACCTTATACGCTTGGAATGGGCCAGAGGCTGGCGCGTCAGATCGATATGCTCCTGGTGCTTTATAGTACCGCGTTTGTCCGGGGCTGGGAGACGCCTGACGCGGCCGAAGTTGCCTGGGAACAGGAAGGCCTGGAGTTGTCACAGCCCGCTTCGCGGGTAGCGCTGGCCGACATTTGCCCGTCGTTTACTGCGCACCTCAAGACGCACTTCCGGATCTCGGCGGGACAGTTCGCGCCTTACACTTCGAGCATCCTCGTGGATGACCCCGCCTTTGTCTTGCAGGACGAGACCGTCGTGCGCACAACGCTACAGGCCTATGGTATCCCCCTCGATACGGACTTGGTGTTGGCATTTGGCCGGGCTGCGCCGATCAAAGGATTTGAGCAGCTCATTCCCGCCCTTGCGCCGCTGCGTGACCGGGTGCATTTCGTGCTCATCTCGGTACCCTACATCAATGACGACCCGCAACAACGGGTGTATGATCAACTGCTCCAACAGCACGCCATACGGGCAACCCACATCAAGGTGTTTACGCGTGACTTACCCCGTGCGCTGTGCCAATGGGCGCGGACAAAAATAGTGGTGGTCCCGTCCCGGCACGAAACGTTCTCCAATATCCCGCTCGAAGTCGCGCTGTGGGCACGCGACAGGGGGCCAGTCATTGTAGCGTCGACCGCCGGTGGATTCATTGATCAAATCGAGCCAGGTATCACGGGATTTCTTGTCGATATATCGTCCTATCAGCTCGTAACCCAGACGCTGCAGCAAGTACTCGATCTCTCCCCGGAGGCCCACGCCACCATTCGGCAGCGGGCGCATCAACGGGTTGTCCAGACATACGACTTTATACACAATTTTCCGGCGACCCTCCGTTGGTTTTGGCCGGGAGAGCCTCGGATCCCGGGCCACCACGCGCGCTGAAGACTGACAGCGGCATGTTAGGCCCAGCGCGAGTCACCGGGGTGGAGGATACTGCGCGGGTTCGCCATAAGCGTGCTGACTGCCGTCAGCTTCTCAGGGGAACTGCGCCGGCCGGCCGTCTGGCTCCAGGATGGCATTCAAACGCTGGCACAAGGCGATGACCTCATCGGCATAGCCGGGAAACCAGGCATGCATCCACCTGGGCCGCTCGAAAAACGCCTGCGGCGGCTGCTCCGGGTGGCGAATGCCCACGCGCATCACCAACCCGCTGGCGTTGAGGAAACTCACCTCGTCCAGCAAGCGCCCCGGCGCCGCAAACCCGATCGCAACGGGGCATAACGCCGCGATACCCGCCAGCGACGCCGCGACACCTCGCAGGCAAAAAGCCTGAGTGCGGGCCCGCACCTGTGCAGGCAACGCCAGTAAAACCGTGCGCATCGTCAGGCCGGAAAAGACCGTATCATCAACCACCGCAAGGGCGGATGCCGTATCCAGCGGCGGTAGCTGTTGCGCCAAGGAAATCCCGGTAGTCGTGACCACGTTATAGCCGCCGTGGCCGTCTTCTTCACGGGTGATGTCCACACGCGAGATCTTGGGGAACCAGCCGGTGCGCGCGTGCAGTTGTTGCGCGACACGTTCACCGGCTCGACCGATGCCGATCGCCAGCGCAAAGGGGGCATACTTGCCGTGCGCCACTAAGGGCGCCATTTGAGGCTCGAGCGTGAGCAGTACCACACGCCTTGGATCCCGGCACACCAGCGCGAACAACTCCCGCGAGAGATGCCAGGCCGGCGATGCCTGTCCGTGCCCCCGGGAGACATAATCGCTAAGATCGTCGTGAATATATAATATCTTCGGGGTCGGCGCGGCGTAGGTCTCAGCATCCCTCATGGTCATCAACTCCCTTCGCGGCGCAGAGGGCGCCGCTCCGATGGCTGCCCGGGATACGTCCGGGAGGTGCTATTGTAGCGCATGCCATCGCCTAGCCGAGCGTTCGCCCGCGTCCGTCGATGGATGACCTCCAGCGGCATCGCATCCGCAGCCTGGGCGCCTCCGCCAGAGACTATCGTTTTGAATAGTACACGACCCGGCATACCAAACAGCGGCATGCCCCTTTCCCGAACTGTAAAGGGTCCACAAATCATGAGAAAGATCGCCATAATAATACCAAGCTATAACAATCGCCAATCGTATGAGCGTAATCTTTCTTCGGTCGTTGCCCAGGATTATCACGACTTTCGCGTTATCTATGTCGATGACTGCTCTTCGGATGGGACCGGCGAACTGGTGGAGCAGTTTATAGTAGACCGTAATTCAGGCAATTTGATCCGTTTGATTCGTAATCCTGTTCGCGTCGGAGCCTTGCAAAATCTCTATCATGCGATTCACATGTGCGATGATAACGAAATCGTGATCCTCCTGGACGGCGACGACTGGTTTGCACATAATGGAGTACTTAATAAAATCAATGAAGTATATACTAATCCAGATTGTTGGATGACTTATGGTCAGTATCGGTCATGGCCAGATAATATGATCGGATATTCGAAAGAGATACCTTCCGACATTATTGACACTAATAACTTTCGGGAAAATGAATGGTACTCTTCTCATCTTCGCAGCTTCTACGCCTGGCTATTTAAATCGATAAAGATGGAAGACTTGATCGGTCCGGATGGCGCCTTCTACCAAATGGCCTGGGACCAGGCGATAATGTTTCCCATGCTGGAAATGTCAGGGCCTCAAGCTAAATTTATCAGTGAGGTGCTGTATATTTACAATGCGGCAAATCCGATCAATGACTGCAAGGTCGATCGCCAATTGCAACGAACTCTCGAAACAATAATCCGTACGCAAAAACGATATAAGCGTCTTAAATGAACCGGTCGCGACTTTCCGACACCTGCAGAATGCCCTCTCGCGCAGCCGCCGCCGCTCGCGCGCGCGCTGAATTGATTGATTTATTGAGAGGATCGCCGCATGCGCGACCGATGGCGGGCCACGACCGACGATGATGATAACTACATCTTCGCTACACCCTATGATCGTCTCGCGATAACGGCTTACTGAGAGACAGATCTGAACTCGATAATGGCCGATAAAATTGGCGAACAGCCGATTCGCTGAAACACGATCGGGGCATCACCTGTCCCGGAAGGTCGTGTTTTTGCCGAGTTTCACGTTCGCAGTTTTATGCTGCTCTGGCCAACGGGATTAGTCCCCCCATTCGGTGCGTGCCCAAGATAACAGACTGTCTCCCCGAGCCTCGACAGATTCTTTGTTCCACGCGCCCTTCTTGATGAGCTTCGCAACTTCTATTGACGCAAGGAAACCACTAGTTAGGTACGTTTCCGCCTTTTTAGCCGGTTCAATGTCCTGGAGTTTGGAATTCACGCCCGGCGCCAGCATCATCAAATTCCCAAGATGGTGCATGTAACTTACTCCCGAACTCTGAGGCTTAATGTGTTCGATTGATTTGGCCGGATCGTCATGCCAAATTTTATTCCATTGAGATTCATTTAATTTCTGGCCAGCTTTTCGGGCTAAATGTTCCTCATACCGAAATAGGAAATATCTCAATTTTTCGGCCCATCCTTCGTAGGAATTCGTGGGGTCAAATGTTTCCTCTATGACTTTCGCAATCGGATGTTCTTGGCCGAGGTCAGCAAGCCGTTTCATAATGTCGGTCGCAGATAATTTGTCATTCGTGATAGCCCATGCGAGCGTTGTATAGTCACCAACCTTAGAGCGCGAATCTGCGCGAGCGAGGCCGTAAATCCGAAAGGTCACACGCTCCCATCGGCCAAGAAGATTAGCCTGCTCGGAGGCAGTGAAGCCACGAAGGAGAATTGCGATGGCAACGAGGCGGGCCTGGACAATGTCGGTAACTGCCTGCCACCGGTGATTACCAAGTAACTTGTTCTCCGCAACCACAACTGCCTGAAGCCATTTCGCGCAATCAATGATCTTTTTGGGCTTTGTCCCCGCCTCCGCGATGAGTGTATCCAGGGATTTCGGCTCATCTAGTGGCCGCTTATGGGACACATCACGTGGCGCTCTCAGAGTCGCGGCGAAGCGAAGCGTCTCTGTCGTGAGCCTCTGTTGTTTTCCAATGGTGCGGTAGATTTCCCGCCAAATGAGATGAAGTTCCTTGATTGCTTCATCACGCCCGGCGTTCGCGCCGTCTTCAAATATCAGACCCATAAGCCGACTCTTGAACTTATCAATCGAAGCGACGTCTAGGCCCCGGCTATTGAGCAACTCGAACACCCGGTATACCAATCTCTCGTCGCCCACCACGTGGAAGACCGCAGACAATCGGTGACGTATGATTCGGATGAGTTCAACTAGAGAGCCGACCATAGCCTTCCAATCAGTGACAAACCTTTCGCACTCAGCGATAGCGTCCACAATGTTTTGGTCTGCTGATGTGTTCGCGTCTGGGTTTGGGGTTATACCGTCCCGAATGTAGTCTGCAAAAATGTGACTTGTGTCATGGTTTGTCTGAAGCAGAAGCAGCGTATGCTTGTCGTCTTTGACCAGCAATTGCGCCAGTTCGTCTGCTAGCTTCTTCTCATCTTTGTCCGCCGGATTAAGCGCTTTTTGAATCGCCCTGAGCAGGATGATCAGGGTTGTCAATCGTTGTTGACCATCCACAATTTCAACGACGGCGAATTGGTCAGCGACGATTTGTTTCTTTTCTTCCTTTCGCACCAGACACAACCACTGTGGCCATGTAATGATCTTCGTTAGAAGACTTTACTCGTCTAATGTCGCCGAAGAGGTCAGATCTTTGCTTCTCCCCCCAGGCATATGCACGCTGATACTCAGGAACACGAAAGAGGCGGCCGTGCAGAAAGTTATCTAGCGTGAGGAGTTGGGGTTGTATTTTCATCTGGATATTCTTTGTAGTTCCCAGTGTTGGGGTTATTTCGTACACATAGCGCGCTGCTACACTCTAGCCCGGGTCCGATTGCGATACAAATTGGCGACATGATTGATGCAGTTTGGCTGCACGTTCCTCGCGGCCGGAGCGCACGTCGGCTGCATGGTGTTAGTCGGCGCGGTGATCGACGCGCGGCGTCAGAATGGCATGAGCATGGGCGTTGGGTGGGATGCCCTACGAGACCGACCGTCGAATGCAAGATAAAAGAACTGCCGTCGGTTCGGGTGTGTGTGAAAGGACTAGAAAATTCACGATTGCCGCCAGGAGAGCAATCTGATCGGGAGTTTGGTCGCCGCCGCAGGCGGGAAAACGCTTATGCCCGGCGTTCGCGGTTCGGTACTGGAATGGCGGAGGGGGTGGGATTCGAACCCACGGTGACCTTTCGACCACGCCGGTTTTCAAGACCGGTGCCTTCAACCGCTCGGCCACCCCTCCACGCCTTTATAAAATCAAGTACTTTCTGTTGATCGGGCGGGTCTTGTCCCAATTCGTTTGTCCACTCTTGCCCACTTTCTGTGGATCCCACAATCAGCACGCTCAGTTTGTCCCCGGCACCGATCAGCAGGGCGTGGGAGTGTCGATCACGGCGACGCCTTCTCGCGCATCGTGACGAACTCCTCCGCCGCCGTCGGATGAATCCCGATAGTCGCGTCGAACTGCGCCTTGGTCGCGCCGCATTGAATCGCGATCGCCAGCCCCTGCACGATTTCGGCGGCCGCCGCACCCACCATGTGGCATCCGACCACGCGATCGTTCGCCCGATCGACCACCAGCTTCATGAAGGTGCGCTCGCCGCGGCCGCTCAGCGTATGCATCAGCGGACGGAACTCCGACTTGTAGATATCCACCGCGCCGAACTTTTCGCGCGCCTCCGACTCAGTCAGCCCGACGGTCGCGAGCGGCGGCTGGCTGAACACCGCCGACGCCACGTTGGCGTGATCGACGCGCATCGCGCGCTTGCCGAAGAGCGTCTCGGCCACCGCGCGCCCCTCGGCAATAGCCACTGGGGTCAGCGTTATCCGATTAGTCACATCGCCGACCGCGTAGATATTCTCGACCGAACTGCGCGAATAGTTATCGACCACCACTCCGCCCGCGGCGTCGAGCATCAGATCGACCCGCTCGCAGCCCAAGCCGCGGGTGTTGGCGGCGCGTCCGGTGGCGAACATGATCAGGCTCGACTCATGCGCCGTCCCGTCATCGAGGATGACACGGACGCCCGCGCCGCCGGCGTCCGGCGACGCGCTCCGCTCGATCCGGGCGACCCGGCACTCGAAGCGCAAATCGATGCCGCGCTTGCGCATCTCGGCGGCTAGTGCCGTCCGCAGATCGTCGTCAAAACCGCGCAGAAAGATTTTCCCGCGATGCACCAGCGTGACCTGCGCACCGAGTCCGTGAAAAATCCCCGCGAACTCGACGCCGATATATCCGCCGCCGACGATCGTCACCCGTTCGGGCATCCGCTCGAGGAAGAACGCTTCGTTCGAGGTGATCGCCAGTTCGGCGCCCGGTATCCGCGGCATCATCGGCCATCCGCCGGTCGCGATCAAAATATACTTAGTCGAATAGCGCGCGCCGGCGCATTCTATAGTATGCGCGTCGACGATTGTGGCACGGCGCGGGAAAATCCTGACGCCCGCTTGCAGGAGCAGCCCTTCATAGATCCCGTTGAGCCGAAGAATCTCTTCGTTCTTGTTCGCAATCAGCCTGCGCCAGTCGAAGCTGCGCTCGCCGACGCTCCAGCCAAAGCCGGCCGCATCTTCAAATGCGTCGCTGAATTCGGCGGCGTAGACCAGCAGTTTCTTCGGAATACAGCCGACGTTGACGCAAGTGCCGCCGAGATAGTGCTCCTCGGCCACGGCCACGCGCGCGCCGAGGCTCCCGGCCACCCGGCTTGCCCGCACCCCGCCCGAACCCGCGCCAATCACGAAGAGGTCGAAATCGTACTGCTCAGCCATCGATTTGTTACCCGGTGATTACCTGGCGCGGACCGTCATGCGCGGCGCGGCGCCGGCCAGCGCATCCGCCGCATCCGCGATGTGCGCAACCTCCATATCGAAGGACCGTGCATATCGAAGGACCGTGCGCCCGATTGATTCAGTTGGCCTTGGCCTGCGGTTCGGCCGCCGACGCATTCGCCTGTGCCGAATTCGGCTTGGCGTGCGCCAATTCGTCGTCGATGATCGCCGAGAAGCTCTGCACCGATTCCGCTCCAACCACCTCGCGGCCGTTGATGAAGAACGTGGGCGTGCCGTTCACGCCGACGCCACTCCCAAGGGCCTGGTCAGCCTTGATCGCCGGTACCATCTTTTTGGAATCGAAGCAGGCGTCGAACTTCTTCGCATCGAGGCCGGCCTTGGTCGCCGTGTTCTTAAGACTCGCCGGATCGAGTTTGCTCTGATCGGCAAACATCGCGTCGTGGAATTGCCAGAACTTGCCCTGCTCTCCTGCGCAGCGTCCCGCGTTCGCCGCGTCCAGCGAATGCGGATGCATCGGCAGCGGGAAATCCAGGTAGACCAGCTTGATTCGATCCCCGTACTTGTCGCGCACCTGCTTGAGCGTCGGTTCCGCGGCGCGGCAATAGGGGCATTGGAAGTCCGAGAACTCGACGATCGTCACGGCTGCGTCCTTGCCACCAGTCCACGGATGGCCCGCGCTCGGCACGTCGACGCGCGGCGCCACCAGCGAAACCGTGACCGCCGAAGCGGTCCGCAACTTCGCCATCAGTAGTTCGTGCTCGACGCGCATCTGATGACGTTGCATGGCCGCGATCAGCAACGGCTGGATTTCCTTGTACGGACGTCCGCCGGTCTGCGCGTCGATACCGGCCTTGTGCGCGTCGTAGTATTTCTGCGCGTCGGCTGCGCTGACCTTCGATCCGGGCCCGTCGAGTTCGCGCTGCAAATAGGCCTCGGGAGTGACTCCAGCCTTTTTTGCGGCCTGTTCGACCAGATAGCCATTGACCATCGAATCGAGCGCCTGCTTGCGCAAACTGTAAAGGTCATTCGGGCGCATGGCCGCGAGCACCTGCGCGTCCAACTCGCGCTGGGTGATCTTGCGCGCGCCGATAGTCGCCACGACCGGATTCGCGCCCGCCGCCGTTGCCGCCGCTGCCGGCACGATCGCCACCAGCAACCCTATCGCCATCGCCATCACGGCCGTGATCGTCACGTCGAAGGTTATGCCAGCGGCCCACCCGGCGCCGGCCTGCCATCGTCCTGCTTTCATCCGCACTCCTCTACTTGGGCGGGACCTGATCGTCCCGTCAATCGCTCAGAATACCACGGGTCACCCCCGATGTCGCGATCGGAATTCGCACGCCGTCGCGGCGGGCGCGTACAGCATCCGACGACCGCCGATCAGAATTCAGCCGCGCATTAAGCTTGACGCCGCGCCGTCCCGCGCGCGTCGCATGGGCGTGCGGCAGGTCACTCATAGCGGCTAGCCTCCGGCCCCCGCACTTTTGCATCGCCGGATATAAATGAAACCGGGGCGCAAGTTTGGAATTGAAATAAAGCTGCGCTATAGTCCGTGCGTTTCATGGTCTGTCACAAGCGATGCTGATACTGTGATTGTTTGACAGTAAGCGTAATTAATGCCAAATCGGTCGTGATGCGGGACCGATTAACGGATCGGAGAATGCGGTGGAAACGTCTGCGCACGACATTCTGATAATCGGCGGCGGCGGCGCCGGGCTGCGGGCCGCGATCGAGATCGCGGAGCAAAACCCCGGCATCAACGTCGCGATGGTCTCCAAGGTCTATCCGATGCGGAGCCATACGGTCTCGGCCGAGGGCGGCGCCGCCGGCGTGGCTGGCGCCGACGACTCGCTCGATGAGCATTGCTTCGACACCATCGCCGGCAGCGACTGGCTGGCCGATCAGGACGCGGTCGAGCTCTTCGTCAACGAGGTGCCCAAGGAACTGCTCCGCCTCGAGCATTGGGGATGCCCGTGGAGCCGCGAGCCCGACGGGCGCATCGCGGTCCGCCCCTTCGGCGGCATGAAGAAGATGCGCACGTGGTTTGCCTCCGACAAGACCGGCTTCCACATGCTGCACACGCTCTTCCAGACTTCGCTGCAATTCGGCACGATCACCCGCTACGACGAGACCTTTGCCACCCGCCTGCTGGTCGAGGACGGCGCGGTGCGCGGCGCGGTCGCAATCGAATTGCGCACCGGCCGGATTCGCGCGATCGAGGCCAAGGCGGTGATTATCGCGACCGGCGGATGCGGCCGCGTCTTTCCCTTTACCACCAACGCGAATATCTGCACCGGCGACGGCATGGCCCTGGCCTATCAGGCCGGCGCGCCGCTCAAAGACATGGAGATGGTCCAGTATCATCCGACCGGCCTGCCCTTCACCGGAATTTTGATCACCGAGGCGGCGCGCGCCGAGGGCGGCTGGCTGCTCAACAAGGACGGCTACCGCTTTTTGCAGGATTACGACCTCGGCAAACCAACGCCGACGCCGGTCTTCAAGAGCATGGAGCTCGGACCGCGCGATCGCGTCTCGCAGGCGATTTTCGGCGAGTTCGAAAAGGGCCGCGCCTTCAAGGGGCCATACGGCGACTATGTGCATCTCGACCTGCGCCATCTCGGCGAGCACAAGATCGAGACGCGCCTGCCGATGGTCCGCGAGCTCTGCCTGAAGTACGAAAATATCGACCCGGTCAAAGAGCCGATCCCGATTCGCCCCGTGCAGCATTACATGATGGGAGGCGTGCATACCGACATCAACGCCGCCACGCCGCTCAAGGGACTCTACGCGGCGGGCGAGGCGGCCTGCGTCAGCATCAACGGCGCCAACCGCCTCGGGTCGAATTCGCTCGGCGAACTGCTGGTTTATGGCGCGCGCGCCGGCCGCAACGCGGTCGCATACGTGCAGAGCCTGCGCGGCGACGGTTCGCGCAACGCGGTGCTGGCCCAGGCCAGCGACGAGGAGCGGCGCCTCGAGCACGACTACCTCCACAAGACCGGCGGCACCGAGCGCATCGCGAAGTTGCGTGAAGAGATGCAGCATACGATGGAGACCGGCTGCGGAATTTATCGCGAGCGCAATACGCTGATCGAGTCGGGCAACAAGATTCGCGAACTCAAGGATCGCTATCGCAACGTCGCGATCGACGACCATTCGCGCACCTTCAATACGCAAATGACGGCGGCGCTCGAACTCTCGTTCATGCTCGACATCGCCGAGACTATCGTGCACTGCGCGCTCAACCGCGAGGAATCCCGCGGGGCGCATCAGCGGCGCGACTTCACCAAGCGCGACGACGTCAAGTACCTGGCTCATTCGGTGGTCTCGGCGAACGCCGAGGGCCCCCCGCGCATCGACTATCGCCCTGTTGTGATCACCCGCTGGCCGCCCGGCGAGCGGGTTTACGGAAGGTAGGCCTGAGCTATGCCGGAGACCATTATCCTCGAGGTCGAGCGCTTCCATCCGGAGCGCGATACGGAACCGAGTTACCAGAGTTTCGAGGTGCCCCTGCGCGCCGACTGGATGGTGCTCGACGCCCTCAACCACATCAAGGATCAGCTCGACGGCACACTGGCGTTTCGCTGGTCGTGCCGGATGGGAATCTGCGGCAGTTGCGGCATGACCGTCAACGGCGTGCCCAAGCTGACCTGCGAAACCATGCTGATGGACTACGCGCCGGGGCCGGTGCGGGTGGGACCGCTGGCCCATTTCCCGGTGATCAAGGACCTGGTCGTCGAGCTTGACGATTTTCTCGCCAAGTTGCAGAAGGTGCGGCCGTGGATCGTGCGCAAGGATGACTATCAGCCCAAGCGCGAATTCATCCAGTCGCCCGCCCAGCTCGAAGCGTTTCATCAGTTCAGCCTGTGCATCAACTGCACGCTGTGCTACGCCGCCTGTCCGGTCTCGGGACTCGACGCGAACTTTCTCGGACCCGCCGCGATCGCCCTGGCCCATCGCTACAACCTCGACTCGCGCGATCAGGCGAGCGACGACCGGCTCGATATCGTCTCGCAGCACGAGGGTATCTGGGATTGCACGGTGGTCGGCGAATGCACCACGGTCTGCCCCAAGGGCGTCGATCCGTCGCTCGCGATTCAGCAGTTCAAACTGACCGCGACCCAGGAATGGTTCAAATCGTTCCTGATGCCGCGGGGAAAGAATTAAGCCGATGCCGCAGTATCCGCAATATCAGCTCAAGGCCTACCGGCCGCGCATGTCGGCCTACTGGTACCTCGATCAATGGCACTATCTGCGCTACGCGCTGCGTGAGTCGTCGAGCTTTTTCGTCGCCTGGTTCTGCGTCGTCACGCTGGTCCAGATCGCCGCGCTGAGCGCCGGCCCGACCCACTACGCGCATTTCCAGGCGCTGATGAAATATCCTGCGATGATCGTGATCAACGTCGTCGCACTCGGGTTTTTCCTGCTCCACGCCTTCACCTGGTTCAACCTGGTGCCGCGTGTCGTGGTGCGGCAAGTGCTCGGCAAGCCAACGCCCAATATCCTCTCCTCGGCGCCCAATTTCATGGTCTGGTTCGGCGCGAGCGTGATCGTTGCGCTGTTTATCCTGGGGGTCTTCTGATGTCGTCGGCGAAGCGATCGAACGAACCGATCGTATGGTTCCTGTTCGGCACGGGCGGATTTTTCGCCGCCTACTTTCTGCCGATCCACGTCCTGCTCTACGGCATCGCGTTTCCCTTGGGCCTGCTGCACGATCCGGGCTACGCCACCACGCTCGCCCTGCTCGAGCATCCGCTCGTCCGGCTCTATCTGTTCGCGCTGCTCACCTTCTGCTTTTTCCACGCCGCGCATCGGATGCGATTGACGCTGTCGGACGTGCTCAACATGCGCCACCTCAATACCATCCTGGCGTTCCTGTGCTACGGCGGCGCGATCGCCGGAACGATCTGCGCCATCTGGCTGCTGGCGGTGGTCCCCTGACCGTCGCGCGCACGCAAGCTTGACGGGCCACCCGGCCGTCGATCCAGGCCCGCACGTATCCCGTGCGGGCCTTTTCTATTGCGCCGTTCAGCGGCGCGCCGCTCGCCGCCGGCCGATTCGCGCGCGGCGGCATTGAGCGCGCACGCGCCGTGGCTTACGCTCACTGTCAGGAAGCGGTGAGAGCAATGAAAATCGACATCGATCTGAAAGCGGGATTTCTCCAGACGCTCAAGCGCGAAGTGCTCGCCACGCTGACCACCGAGGAGCACGCGATCATTGAGGTGTCGACCGGCGAGATGGGCGTGAAGCCCGACGCGGTCAAGCTCGGCTGGCTCAAGATGCGCACCAAGGAAAGCTGGACCAAGCAGCGCTACACGCGCGCGCTCGACCGCACGATGAAGAAGCTCAAGGCGGAACTCGCCGCGCAATCGTCCAAGAGCGAATAGCTATCCGCCTATCCCCTCGCCCATACTGGTTCACCCTGAGCGCAGCGAACGTATCTCGGGATTCGTCACTCCGCGGCCGCCGTTCGGAATGACTCACGGACGCGGGCGAAGTTTCTTTAGCGCTGCCCCTCGCGCGCGCGTTCGCTTTTCCACAGCGCGACGTTCGCCGCCGGAGTAGAATAGTCGCCGGGGAAGAGAGGTGGACGATGACTGCGACGATTCGCTTCGCCACGCCCGACGACGCCGTGACGATCGAGCGTTTTATCCGCGGACTCGCCGACTACGAACGAGAGCCCGGCGCCGTCTGCGCGACGGCCGCCGTGTTGCGCACCCAGATGATGGCCGAGAACCCGCCCTTCGAATGCCTCCTGGCGGAGCACGGCGGCGCGCCGATCGGCTTCGCCCTCTTCTATCGCGCCTACTCGACCTGGCTTGGCCATCCCCTGCTGTTTCTCGAAGATCTGTTTGTCGACGAGGCCTGTCGCGCGGCCGGCGCCGGAATCGCGCTGATCAAGCGCTTGGCGGCGATCGCCGCGGAACGCGGATGGGCCCGGATGGAATGGCGCGTACTCGACTGGAATACTCCGGCGCAGCGCTTCTACCGCGCGCTCGGCGCCAATCCGGCCGACGACTGGACCGTCTGGCGGGTCGAGGGCGAAGCGCTGGCGCGCCTGGCGCGTGGCGCTGAGCGTGATGATACCGAGGTTAGCGGCGCGCGTGGCGACGCCATGCGGCGCAAGGGCGAGTAGGCTCAGCGCTCGATCCGCGCCACCCGCCGCCGGCCGACTTCGAGAATCCGATGCTCCCCCGGCACGAAGCGGAAGTTCATATCGCTAATCGTCAGGCCGTCGACCCGCACTGCGCCCTGGCTTAGCAGGCGGCGCGCGTCGCTGGTCGACGACGCGAAGCGCAACTGCTTCATCAGCTCGCATACCCAGAGCTCCTCGGCCAGGCGATAGACCGCCACGTCGGCGGGGATTTCTCGGCGCTGGAATTTGGTCTCGAAATATTCGCGCGCGCGCCGGGCGGCGTCGCGATCGTGATATTCCTCGACGATCGTGGTAGCGAGGCGTTTCTTGGCTTCCATCGGATGGACGCCGCCGGACTTGATCGACGCAAGCGCCGCCGCGTCGGCGTCGGTCAGCAGCTCGTAGTAGCGCGCCATCAACGAGTCGGGAATCGACATCAGCTTGCCGAACATCTCGTCGGGCGGGTCGGTCAGGCTGACGAAGTTGCCGTACGACTTCGACATCTTGCGCACGCCCTGGAGCCCCTCGAGCAGCGGCATCGTCATGACGCATTGCGGCGGCTGGCCATAAGCGCGCTGCAATTCGCGGCCGACCAGCATGTTGAATTTCTGATCGGTCCCGCCGATCTCGAGGTCGGACTTGAGCGCGACGGAGTCGTAGCCCTGGATCAGCGGGTAGAGCAGCTCGTGCAGAAAGAGCGGTTCCTGCTTCTCCAGCCGCTGCTCGAAGTCGTCGCGCTCGAGCATCCGCGCGACGCTCAGGCGCGAAGCGATTTCGATCAGCCGGCGCGTGTCGACCTGGTTCATCCATTCGGAATTGAAGCGCAGCTCGGTCAGCCCCGGGTCGAGGATCTTCGAGACCTGCCCCTGATAGGTTTTCGCGTTGGCCTCGATCTGCTCGCGCGAGAGCGGCTTGCGGGTTTCCGATCGCCCGGTCGGGTCGCCGATCATCGCGGTGAAATCGCCGACCAGGAAGATCACGGTGTGGCCGGCGCGCTGGAAATCGCGCAGCTTCTTGAGCGTGATCGAATGGCCCAAATGGAGGTCTGGCGCGGTCGGATCCATGCCGAGCTTGATGCGCAGGGGGCGGCCCTCGCGCAGGCGTTCGGTCAGTTCGGCGGGCGAAATCAATTCGGCCGCGTTGCGGGCAAACTCTTGGGCCTGCTCCCTGGCGTCATTCTCGTCGAGCGGCAATCGGAAAACCTCGGTCGCTGGGATCGCTTGAGTGAATCGCCAGAATATAGGAATCCGCGCGGGCTGGAAACGCGCCCGCGTGGCCGCGCCCGGCGCAGCGGGGACGGCCTCAACGCGGCGGGCGGCGAGCGCCTCGTGCGCCCGCCGCCCTGCGGTTAGCTTAAATCGATTCCGGTCAGCGCATGATCTGCATCAGACCGCTGGGCGTCGAGTAGCGCGAGATGTTGTTGTACTCGGGCGCCACGTTCTGGTCGAAACGCAAACCGTCGGTCTTGCCGTCGGCATTCGCCGTGAAGACGTGGCTCACGTGGTCGTTCTGCAAATCCCAGTAGGTCTCGATGATTCCGCCGCCATAGGGCGCGGGCTCTTCACCGGCGACCAGCGTGGCGGGCTGCAGGCCGATTTGCACGACCTTCCACAGCTTCATGTTGGCGTCGTAAATTTCCTCGAACAGTTGATGATAAAACTCGTGGTCCACGTACATGATCTTGCTGCCGTAACAGTAACCGGCCTGCTCGCTCGGCACGCGCCGCACGTCGATCACGTCGACCTCGCGCAGACTCCACGGACCCCACGAAGGCTTGCTCCATCCGAGCGGCATGTCGTAGTTGGCCGGCCACGCGCCGTCGGCATTAGTCAGATCGGTCAAGCCCAGAATTTTGCGCGTGCCCAGGTACTCGGCGTTGAATGCCGACAGGCCGCCGTTGTAGCCGACCCGCTGGTCGTCATGCACCATGTCGCTGCCGAACAGCGGAGCGCAGCGCGCCGAGGTCGACAGGCGCAGCGAGCGCCGCAGCGAGGGCACGAAGACAAAGCTGTCCTCCGACTTCGAGAGATCCTGCGAGAACAGCGTCAGATCGGCCGTGTAACGCGACTGTTCGGGTTGCTCGACCATCAGCCATTCCGAGAACCACGCGCCCGACGCCTGCGGATCGGTCCGCGCGACACCGGGTGCCCAATTGTATGCCAACTGCCGGTATACCACCGACGTCCGGGTACACGCCGAGTTGTTGAAACGGTCCGCCGTGCAGAAGCTGGCGAGTCCCGAATCGGTCGAGAGGACCGCCAGGTATGGTCCACCGGGAAACCAGACGTTGGCCAGAATCTTGTATCCTTTGTCCGGATCGGAGGGATTCGGAAACGGCATCCCGGCGACGTAATTCGCCACATTCATATGACCGTCGGGAGTGTGGACGACCTGCGTCTGGCTGCCGTATTTCTCGCTGGCGGCGATATAATCCTTCGGCAACGGAAGAATCACGGTGGGCCCAACCGGCATCGAAACGTCGGGCGGCATCTTCCAGAAATAGGTCCCCTTGAAGAATTCGATCATCCCGACCGGCATGTACTGCTGGTACTGCTGCCAGTTCTGCATCGTGATCGTCGTGCCTGGTGGAATCGTTCCCTGATTGGCATTAGCCGCCAACCACGACTTCATGGTCTCCTGAACCGGGTCGGCTTTTGCCGATCCGACGAGTGGTCCCACCGCGATAACTAACAGCAGGATCGCCAACTTCCTAAGTGCCGTCATTCGCATATCCTCCGTTCCCTCCCATGCGACGGTCGGTCGCATGTCCCCAAGGTTCCGCGAGCGTTACATATGCTCTTCGACTCCCCGATTGTTACGCGTATCGCTCAATCTCCGCATAAAGGATGTCCTGTCATCGGGCATTAGCGCTGCTGAGCCATACTGTCAATAATCTCGGTGGCGGATCTGTTCCCGAAAATTACGACAGGGACATCACGATGTATCTAAAGTTTGCGAAACGTAACGGATATTTGAGCGACTCAGGGGTCTTTTCGATGCGTAACTGTGCAGATTCGTCTCTATTGGAAGAACGAATTACGGATGTTAGTAGATCGCTCCATTTGGCTGCGACAGGCACAAAAATACCGGCCGCGCTATGCTTGGCCGTCGCTGGCACGGGTGTGGTCGTTAAGCTGCAATGCCCTCTAGCGAACCTCTGCACAAGGCTCTGCGGTCACCCTGAGCGCAGCGCATGGGTCCCGGATCCGGGATTCTTCGCTGCGCTCAGAATGACAACCTAACTTGTAGAGGTTCCCTAGCGTTCGCTACTTCCGACCGCGCGTCGAGGTGGCGAAAAAAGGCGCGGCCCGCGAGATCGTCGCGAGCCGCAGGCACCCGGCAATCGCCGGCGCAGGATTCCTCGGGCGGGTGCCTTACCGGTTGATCTGCATCAGGCCGGACGGCGTGGAATAGCGATCGATGTTATTGTACTGCGGCGGTACCGCCTGGTTGATCACGATGTCGCGGCCGGCGCCGTCGGCGGTAAACGTGTAGGTCGCGTGATCGCTTTGCAGATCCCAGAACTGAAACGCGAGTGACGAAAGCGCCGCCACCCCGATGTTGGGCACCACGCGCACACGGAACGAGACCATCCCGGTTTTCCACAGTTTCATGTTCGCGTCATAAAGATCCATCCACTGTTCGTGGAAGAAATTCTTGTCGACGTACATGATGCGCTTGCCGTAGCAGTAACCCTTCGACGCCGTCGCGACGCGGCGCGTGTCGAGCACGTAGGTATCGCGCACGCTCCATGCGCCCCATGACGGACGCGCGAAACCGAGCGGCATATCATAGTTGTCGGGAAACGCCCCGTCGGCGGTGGTCAGATTAGCCAGTGCGATTATTTTTTGATCGCGCAGAAAGGTGGCATCGAAGGTCGCGATGCCGCCGTTGAAGCCGGCCCGCTCATCGTCGTGCGTAAAGTCGGTGCTGAACAGCGGCGCGCAGCGCGCCGTGCTCGCCAGGCGCAGCGAACGGCGCAATGACGGCACGTAGACGAAGTTGCCCTCGGGCTTGTCCATATCGCTGTAGAAGATCGTGAGATCGGCGGTGTACTTGGACTCCTCGGGCTCCTCGATCATCAGCCATTCGGTGTACCACGCACCCTCGGCGCCGGATTCGGTGCGCGGAATTCCGGGATCGGTATTGTAGTCGAGTTGGCGAAAGACGGCCGAAAATTTCAGGCAGTTGTTGTTGCCGAAACGATCCGAGGTACAGGTGCTGCCGAGGCCGGTCTCCGGTGACAGCGCGCTGACATGCGGGCCGTAAGCGAACCATTCGTCGGCCAGGATCTTCTGCCCTTTGTCGGGATCCTGCGGATTGGGAAACGGACGTCCGGCGACGTAGTTCGTGAGCGTCCAGTGGCCGTTGGGCAATCTCTGCAACCGGACCTGCGGGGAGTATTGCTCCGTCGCGTCGTTGTAGCTCTTGGGCAGCGGATAATTGTAGGTCGGACCGATATCGATCTCGAGGTCGGGCGGCATCTTCCAGAACAGGGCGCCCTGGAACAACTGGACCATGCCGTCCGGCATGAACGCCTGATACTGCTGCCAATTGGCCATCGTGATTTTCGTGCCGATCGGAATGCCGTTAGGTCCCGAGGTCATCCGGGGAACGCCGGCCACCGGGGTTTGTCCGGTAAGCGTAGCGACCGACGATGCAGACGCGGCGGACGGTGGCGCGGCGGCCGGCATCGACGGTGCGGCGGCCTGGGCGATCACGACCGGCGCAGGCGCGGCGGTGGGTAATTCGGCTACGCTGGCGGCGGCGCACGCCAATCCGGCCCACGCGACGACGATCGCGCAGACCAGCGCCATGCGTCCCATCTTGATTACGCTCATAGATTTCCCCTCGACACCGCACGCTCGCACGGGCGATGCGTCAATTCGGATTGAAATGCGCGGTCGTACGAATCTGGCGATTATGGTCAGAACACACCGGAAGATTGCAAAGTTCCGGCAATACGCCTTCCGCCCCGGCCCGCAATCTATCA
>DAHVFB010000036.1 GCA_027317185.1 Deltaproteobacteria bacterium | reverse complement strand
TGCCGAAGGTCTGGGTCCCGACGATCACCGCGCGCTTCTGATCCTGCAACGCGCCCGCGACGATCTCGCTGGCACTGGCGCTGCCGCCATTGACCAGCACCACCATCGGATAATCGTTAAAGTCCTTTTTCTTATGCGCGAAGTATTTTTGTTCCTGGCTTTCGCTGCGGCCCTGCGTATACACGATCATCCCGCCGTCCAAAAATTCGTCGGCGACGCGTACCGCCTGATCGAGCAAACCGCCCGGATCATCGCGCAGATCGAGCACCAGCCCCTTGATCCGGCCACCGTCCTTCTTGGCAAAGTTATCCAGCGCCTTCTGCACCGTTTCCGCAGTGCCCTCCTGAAAAGTGCTGATTCTAATGTACGAATAGCCGTCCTTGAGGGTCTTGCTCTTGACCGAGGCAATTTTGATCACTTCGCGGGTGAGGGTGACGGTGAAAAGCTGCGGGACGCTCTCGCGATGGAGCATCAGATTGACCTTGCTGCCGCGCGGCCCACGCATCAGTTTGACTGCGTCGGTCAGGGTCATATCCTTGGAAAACTCGTTGTTGATCTTGACGATCTGGTCGCCCGGCTTGATTCCCGCTTTGTAGGCCGGAGTATCCTCGATCGGAGAGACCACGGTCAGCACGCCATTTCGAATCGTAATCTCGAGACCCAGACCGCCGAAGCTGCCGCGGGTTTCGACCTGTAGGTCACGATAAAGATCAGGAGTTAGATAGGCGCTGTGCGGGTCGAGCGAGGCCAGCATCCCGGTGATCGCACCGTTGATCAAATCCTTGGTCGAGACCGGCTCGACATAGTTTTTCTGTACGATCGCCAGTACGTTGGCGAAGGTTTGGAGTTCTTTATAGGTATCGTTGGGCAGAGCCTGCGCGCGGCGGACGGCCACCTCGGCGGTCACCACCGTAAATAAAAATAGCGACGCCGCGATCGTGAAAAACCATCGTCTACGTTTACGTTCTGCCATCTAAGGACCCGCTTTACGAATTTCCCCTCGCGCCGCAAAAAGCTATCAGACCGTGCCCCCGCTAAGCTAGCTGCTGATTTTCTGTTTCTGATCAACCAGCTCTTTCAACGCTGCCCGAAAGTCCGAACGGGACCAGTCGAACGCGCCCATATGATGCGCCACGATACGACCGTTGCGATCGATAATAAAAGTTTCGGGCACGCCACTTACCTCGTATGACTCGCCGACCTTGTTTTCCGGATCGAGCAGAACCTCGAAGTGGTAACCATTCCTCTCAACGTAAGGCTCGACCGCCGAACGGCCCTTGGTGTCCTGGCTGACCGCGAGGATCACCAGGTCTTTGTCATTCTTGAAGTCGTCGTAAAGCGTCTCGATCGAGGGCATCTCCTGACGGCAAGGCCCGCACCAGGTGGCCCAGACGTTAAGAAAAACGATCTTTCCTTTTAGATCGGACAGCGTGACCAGCCGCCCATTGAGATCCTGTAATGCGAATGGCGCCGCGAGTTTACCGGCTGAAATCGGCGGCGTGCCTTCCTCGCCGCCAGTGGGAACTCGCGGCCGAGCCTCGTAAATAATTACGATTACCAGGGCGGCCACCAGAATCATTACTCCGATTGCAGCGAACAGTCTGTCTCTTCCCGGCATATTCGATCAGACCTCGACAGCTTCTTTCCGGCTATCCACCGGCGCCACCTGAGGCGACCCCGTTCCGGTCGCCATCCAGGCAGCCGCACCGATGATTATCATCCCGATGGCGATTAACTGGGCTTCGGTGAGGCCATAGAGGACGCGCGGATTTATTCTAACAAATTCAACCATTAAGCGAATTGCTCCCGCGAAAATCAGGTACATGGCGAACAGGCGCCCATCGACTCGGTTCCGGCGCCGCTTGGACCATAAAATCGCGAAAACGATCAGATAAAGGATCGTCTCATACATCGGCGCGGGATGCACCCGCACTCCGGGCGGCACCGGCGCGTCTGGCGGATAGGGAAAGATCAGGCTGTTATGTGGCCCGATCGCCGCTACATTGCGGCCAATCCAGCCGACGATCGCATGTGGATATGCCATCGCCCACGGCAGCTTCGAGATCGCGCCCCAATCGCCGTCGCCAGATAGCTGGCACCCGATACGCCCAATCGCCTGCCCAATCGCCAGCGCGGGGGCGCACATATCCGCCGTCACCGCGAAGCTCACCTTGAAATAGCGCGAGACAAAGTAGGCCGCAGCTACCCCGCCGATCAATCCGCCATACCAGACGAACCCCGAGCCCGAGAGCACCATCGATTTGGGATCGGCCAGGTAGACCGGCAAATTGTTGAAGATGTCGAGCAAACGCGCTCCGGCAATCCCGGCGACCGCGGCCCACACCACCACCGCGGAAGCGAAATCCCGTGTGATCCCGCGCCGTTTGCATTCCAGCGCGATCACTAGATCCGCCGCCAGAAAGCCCAGGGCCATCATCAGGCCGTAGCTGTAAACGGTGATTGGACCAAGATGGAAAAGAACAGGGATCATCGTTGAGAAACCGGATTAATCATACGTACTGGATGCCACGCTTGCCAAACCTTCGCAAACCGGCGCGCTGCGCGCTCGCTGCGCTCCTGACTATAATGACGGATCGATGCGCGCGATTGTTCAACGGGTAAGCCGGGCCGAGGTGCGAATCTCAGGGCGGACAATCGGCAGGATCGACCGTGGCCTGATGGTTTTGCTCGGGGTGGCGCGAGGCGATACTGATGATGACGCTGAGTTCATGGCGGATCGGATCGCCGCCATGCGCATCTTCGCCGATTCCGAGGGCAAGATGAATTTGGCGTTGGGCGCGGCTGGCGGTGCGATGCTGGTCATTTCGCAGTTCACGCTACTGGCCGATACCTCGCACGGACGCCGCCCCTCATTCATGGATGCCGCGCAGCCTGACGAAGCCCGCCGGCTGTACCAATATTTTATAGGTCTGGTGCGCCGCGCCGGGTTCAGGGTGGAAGAGGGCGAGTTCGGCGGTAAAATGGAAGTCGATCTGGTCAATGACGGTCCGGTGACGATAATTCTGGACAGCAGGATGCGGTAAAATGGCGCGCGCGGGTTTTTACGCAGTGGAGTCGGGAAAGATCTCCTTCCGGCGCGACGGTAACTGGTATAGCGACGATGAACGGATCGATAATCCGCGTATCGCGATGCTGTTCAGCCGCAGCCTCCACCGCAATCCCGACGGCAGCTTCTACCTGCAGGTGGCCGAAGAACGCGCGCCGATTACGGTAGAGGACACCGCTTACGTCGTGCGCACTATCGAGGATGACCCCGGCGGCGGCTTCACTCTCGTCCTCAACGATGGCGAGCGCGAGCCGCTCGATCCCGCCACGCTTGTGATCGGAGCCGAAGACGTCCTTTATTGCCGGGTCAAGCACGGTGAGTTTCGCGCGAGATTTCTGCGTTCCGCCTATTATCATTTGAGTGTTTTATTCGAGCAGGAAGGCAAAGGGTTTTTCATCCGTGTGGCAGGACGCCGTTACCCGCTGCGCGCTTCCGGAAGCATCCTCCCTTGAACGCGCGCGCCGCCTCACCGCTGTTGAACATCGTACTGGTGCGTCCGGAAATTCCGCAGAATAGCGGTTCGATCGCGCGGCTGGCCGCGGCCACGAATACCCGGCTGCATCTGGTCGGTCCGCTGGGCTACTCGCTCGAAGATCGCTATCTGAAGCGCGCGGGGCTGGATTACTGGCCGCTGGTCGATTTACGGACTTATGCGGGATGGGATGAATTCGCCGCCGAGCATCGCGATCCGCAGTTCAGGTATTTTTCGGCCCGCGCCGAACGCACCTACCTGGACGCTTCATATGGGCCTGGCGATTTCCTGGTGTTCGGCAGCGAGACCAAGGGACTCGGCGCTGAATTTCTCGCCGCGCGCACCGATTCATCCTACCGCGTCCCGATCTTCGAGCCGGGCGTGCGCAGTCTGAATCTTGCCAACGCGGTGTCGATTGTGGTCTACGAAGCGCTGCGTCAGTTGGGAGCTCTAAGCGGCGCGTGAATTGGAGATTCCGGCGCAAGGGCCGAGTGTTCGCGAGCGGAGAATCCAACTACCATCGGAGCCGGGAGGCTACCGGTGAAGGCCCGCGAAACAATGGTGAAGATGGCGAGATTGGGCAAAGCGAGCGGATCGTCGAGTTCCGTGCGCAAGTCCCCGGCGTCGATCGCGGCGCGAGTCGAGGCGATCGACTGGCCGTCGGTGGCGCTCAATCTGGATCGCGATGGCTATGCCGTGATCGATGCCATTTTGTCGACGGGCGAGTGCCGGGCGATTTCCGCGATGTTCCCGATTCGGGAAAAATTCCGCAGCCGGATCGTGATGGAGCGGCAGGGGTACGGGCGCGGCGAGTACAAATATTTCGCCTATCCGCTGCCTGTCGCGATCGCCCATCTGCGCGCCGCGCTCTATCCCAAGCTCTCGGGTATCGCCAACCGCTGGCACGAAACGATGGGTAGCGACGTGCGCTATCCGGAAGATCTGGCCGCGTTTCTCGAGCGCTGCCATCGCGCGGGTCAGAGCCGGCCCACGCCGCTGCTGTTCAGCTACGGCGAAGGCGACTACAACCGGCTGCATCAGGACCTCTATGGCGAGCATCGGTTTCCCCTGCAGGCGCTCTTCATGCTCTCGCGGCCGGGACGCGATTTCACCGGCGGCGAATTCGTGCTGGCGGAGCAGCGCCCGCGGATGCAATCGCGCGCCGAAGTGGTGACCTTCGGCCAGGGGGATTGCGTGATCTTCGCGGTGCGCGATCGTCCTGCGCAAGGCCCGCGCGGGATTCATCGCGTGATGATGCGCCACGGGGTGAGCCGTGTGCGATCCGGCCAGCGCCATACTCTGGGAATCATTTTCCACGATGCGTTATAAGGCTTCCCTCGATCACTAACGGCTTTGCCCGCTGGTGAAAAAAAACGGGAGACGAGCGACCGCCTCCCGTTTTCTATAGTGGAAGTGGATGCTACGCGGCCTTGTTTTTCTTGCCGTTGACCGCCGAATCCTTGCGCACGATGAACTGCTTGTCGAGCTGATTCATCTTCTCGCCCACGCCGCCGTATTCGAGTTCGCTGTACGGTAGCATCGCGGGTCCCGAGAATCCCTGGTTGCGAATCTCGGCCATCTTCTGCGCGGCGTTGTTGCGCACCCAGTCCCAGAACGGATGGTCGAAGGTATCGACCGGCTCGGTGAAGCGGCCCTCGTGTACCGAGAACGCCGCACAGCTTACGATCGGGGGGCCGTCGAAAAAGGAGATGGTTGAATTCTGTTTGGCCGGCATCAGCGGACCAATATGGCTTCCGCGCATGGTGCCTGCGACGTAGTGCGTGATGCGGTAGGGCGACAGCACCTCACCGGCGGACGGGAAATTGCCCTGAGTGCGCACCAGGGCGACCGGATCGTCCTTGCCTTTGTACGTGTCCCCGACCTTGCGCAGATGCTCGGCGGAAACTACCACCGATATATTGTCGTTGGCGCGCGAGCGGATCGATTCGACCACGAAGCGCTGGTTATCGCGCAGCAGACAGGCGATGTCGTAAATGTTCTCGGGCGTGTTGAGCTCGATCAGCCGATCGCCCTCGGTGTAGTCCACGTCCATGATGGTGAAGGTGAAGCCCTTGGCCATCTTGGGCGACAGCAGCAGCCCCGCGCAGTGCATCGGATCGACGAAGGCGAGGTAAAGCGGCAGGTTGTAGGCGCCGGGCTCGGTCTTGTCGGCGGTAAAAAACAAAAATGCCTCGTTGGGCCGCTCCTCGAACTCCATCTCGCACGAGGCCGGTCCCATTCCACGGACGTTGCCCGAGAAAGCGTCTTTCAACAGGTCCTGACCGGCGCCGTAAAGTCCCTGCTCCTTGGCCACTTTGGTGCCAGCCATGAAGGCGTCCCAGGCGAGTTCATGGATTTTATTGTCGTTCACGCCCCGTTCGTGCGACATCAGCAGCGCGATATCGTCGCCGGTGGTGCTGATGAAAGAGTCGATCAGCAGCTTCTTGCCGTGTTCACGTAAGTAATTCTCGACCGTGGTCTTTAGTTTGACGCTCGGCCTGAGGTGGCCGCCGATCGAACCTACATCGGCCTTGATTACCGAAATCGTCAGTTTCATTGGAATCTACCTCCGAGGTGTAACGCAACGCTCCGCTTGCATCATGGCCGCCGTCAGCAGCCGGGGGCTAACGTTTCATCGAACAACCGGCGCATCCGCTCGAACATCCACCGCGCTTGGGTGGTTCGCCAAATTGATAGCCATGGGTTTCGAGCGCGTCCGCGATCACCCATAGCAGCGCCCCCTCGACCATGTGATCGCAATGCACGCAGGCTCGCCGCTCCTCGCCGCCGGCATCGAACGTGATGTACGTCAGGACGTCCTTGCCGCAGGCGACGCACGACGCCATCGGAAAGCTGGATGAATCGATAGATGACTCTCGCATAATTGAAAACACTGATGTTTATATCACTTATTTTGCATGAGGCAATTCTAGGTTAATGAGCAAGACTAATCTTTTCCTGGGCGCACTTATCCGGCGGCTTGAGCGGTGCCGAATTAGCCAAATGCGTCCGAAAATTGACGAAATTCGTCCGCTTCGCTCGCGTACCGGATGGACTCGCAGCGATCGCGCTCAGTCGCAGACTATCGCTAGGTAACGCTCGGCAGAATTTGATCTGAAACCCCTAACCTAACGCCCCCCGAGCCCGACTCAAAGTCAGAGCCGTTGCGTTTGCTGGACGTACCATCTGTCAGGCGCTATATGATAAAAATGGCACGTCAAACTTGCCGTTGGTGCAAAGCTTCCCGCTTGTCAATCGTGGCCGTGTTGCTGGTGATTGCCGGCGTACTCCTGCCGGTTCAGCCCTACGGTGCGACTATAATTCCGCCCAGCGGACCCGACCAGCCAACAACGATCATTCATCCGCTGGTCCTTAGCGTAGCGGGGCATGCGCTGGTGATGCCCAGTGGCGAATGCGCCAATGAGGTCCAGGAGGCGCTGCGCGAAGATCAGGAAATTCCCGCTGTCGATGACGAGTGCGCGGCGCTCATGGTGCGGGCGCTGGAACTCGAACGCAACGCGCCGCCTATTAAGCTGAGCCCGGCTCTCAACGGCGGTACGGTGGGGCAGCGCCCCGACGAGATCTCGCGCTAGATCCGCTTCCGTCTCAATCCGGCACGAACAACAAGAGGGGGAAGATGTTCCCGAAAACCTGTCGCGCCTATTCGCCGCGTCAAGAAAATAAAAGGAGCGCTTGGTAGCGCTCAGAATTGATCACGGGGCGGCGGCGGGCGGTAGCGATCGCGCACGTAGTCGATCGCCGCTTGATGGTTATCGATGGTGCCGTCGAGTTGCTGATCCTCGACATCCTTCAGGATGGTTTTGAACTCGGGGCCGGGGATGAACCCCATCGCGATCAGATCGTCGCCACCGATCAGCGGTCGCGGTCGGCGGCGATGCTCGCCGAGCTGAGCCATCGCGCGCCGGCAAAAATGATAGAAGCCCATGAACGAGCTTGACGCCAGGGTATCGATCCGCGAGAGCTCGAGCAGTTCCTCGAACCCGTCTTCTGTCAGCATGCGCTTGAGGGTCGCCGGACGCATCCGCGGCGCCATCGTGAGCCGCAGATGGTAGCGTACGAGATAAGCCACGCGCTCCTGCACAAAACGCGATCGGCGCAGGCGATGCAGCGCGTTGGCCGCGACCTCCGCCCCCTGCTCGGTGTGGCCATAATAGGTCACTTTGCCGTCAACCTCGGCACGAGTCTGCGGCTTGGCGATATCGTGGAACAACACGCCGAAGGCCAGCGTTTCGGTGCACCCCGCCGGCAGCATCGAGAGCATCAGGCGCGTATGCGTATAGACATCGCCCTCGGGGTGGAAGTTCGCCGGCTGCTCGCATCCGATTAGCGGGAGCACTTCGGGCAGTATCACCTGGGCAAGCCCGCTTTCGACCGACTGGTCGAGTCCGCGAGCGGCACCGCCCTCGGTCAGGATCATCACTAGTTCTTCGCCGATACGCTCCGCAGAAACCGATCCGATCCTGGGCGCAGCGCGCTTGATCGCGGTCCAGGTGGCCGGATCGATCGCGAAGCCGAGCCGCGCGGCGAAACGAATCGCCCGCAGGAGGCGCAGATGATCCTCCTCGAAGCGCTCGTCTACATTGCCGATCGCGCGAATAATGCCGGCGCGCAAATCGCGAATTCCGCCGACCAGGTCGATTACCTTGCCGTGGTCCGGATCGAGGTACATCCCGCCGATTGTGAAGTCGCGGCGGCGGGCGTCCTCTTCGATCGTGCCGAAACGGACCGAGGAGGGCCGGCGGCCGTCGAGATAGGGAGCGTCGGCGCGGAAGGTGGCCACC
Source organism: Deltaproteobacteria bacterium (assembly GCA_027317185.1). Taxonomy (GTDB): domain Bacteria; phylum Desulfobacterota; class Binatia; order Binatales; family Binataceae; genus JAJPIG01. The sequence goes on along the minus strand of DAHVFB010000036.1, from coordinate 23,078 downwards.
TCGAAGTGGTCGCCTTCGATGATCACGACGATTACACCGAAGCGCGCGCCCACCGCGATCGTGCGCTCGAACATCCGCTGGACCACCTCGGGACGGGCGTCGGTCACAATGTCGTAGTCTTTGGGCTCGACTCCCAGAATTCGGTCGCGCACGCATCCACCAGCCAGATAGGCGATAAAATCCTTCTGCTTGAGCCGGCGGACGATCGCGAGCGCCTTTTCCTCTTTGACGGTCATGATGGTCTGCTACGCCAGTTTAATCGGCGCGGATCATCGTTCGCCAGATGGGCTGGCCGCGCCTACAGGGTTTTCAGGCCGGCAACTTCAGCCAGCCGTTTTTGCGATCGATCGAAGGTGAGAAAAGTGTCGACTTTTATAGCCAGGGCCGAGGCGACGTGCAGGAGGTCGAGACTGCGGATGCCCAAGCGCGGGGTGAAGCGCCTGACGATCTGAATGGCGGTTGAGTAAATCTCTGGTGGAATCGGTTGGACGGAAATCACACGGCCGGTCAGATGGGATTGGAACGCCGCTTCGACCGCGCGCACCTGTCCGGGATCGGCTTCCTTGCGAAACAGCCGCAGATGGATCGCATTGAGGAACTCGAACTCACCGAAACTGGTGGTTAACAGCGATGGTCCCAGTTTCGCCATCGTTTCAATCGCCCCACTGGAATTTGCGTCGCGGATGTAGAGGGACACGAGAAAGCTCGTGTCCGCATATGCGTTCAAAAGCGTTCGCGTTCGCGCGCAAGTAGTTCCGCCCCACTCACCTGCATCTTTTTGTCGCCCCAGATCTTCTTTTGGAGGGCGCGAAAATCGGGCATTTTCGGTTTGGCCGGCGGTTGGGCGGGAACCAGACGCGCGACCACCTGCCGCCGCTTGGTGATTTCGATCTCCTCGCCCTCGCGCAACATCCGTTCGATTTCCGGAAACCGGTATCTTAAATCCCGTATGGACGCTTGCCGCATGTGATACATCGTAGCATCACGTTGCGTGGCAATCCAGAAATTACGCGGCCTTGAGAGTTTCCTCGTCGCCGTAGGTGCGGCGATAGGCGCGCAGCAGCGCGGCGAAGACGGCGATCACGGCGGGACCGGCGAACAATCCGAGCGGACCGTAAACCGCAAGGCCGCCCGCGATGCCGAAGAACAGCAGCAGCGTCGGCAGGCCAGTGCCATGGCGCATCGCCATCGGCTTAAGCAAATTGTCGATTACGGTCACCGCGATAGTTGACCAGATCAGCAATCCGACCGCCCAGGACCATCCAAAATTGTATCCGGTGTAGATTGCGGCCGGTACCCAGACCAGGACCGTGCCGCCGAGCGGGAACAGTCCGCAAGCCGCCGTAAGCAGCGCGAGGAAAGCCCAATAGGGAACACCGCATACCAGGTAGCCGAGGCCGATCAACACGCCCTGCATCAGCGCCGCGAGCATCAGGCCGCGCATCACCGAGGAGAGCGTCGCGCGCAAAGTCTCGAAGATCGCCTGCTTGTCTTCCTCGTGCAGCGGCGTAATCGCGCGCAATTCGTCGTAGTAGAAATTGCCGTCGCGCAGCAGATAGAAAAACGTGATCATGGTGATCGCGAGGTCAACCACTGCCGCGATTACGTTGCGCGCCACGTAGCTCGCATGGAGCACCACGTAATCGCTGGTGATCTTTGCGGCCTCGACCGCCAGTTTCGAAATTTCATCTTCGAGCCGTATTCCGCGGCCCGCGAGGATCCGCTGGAGCGCTATTCCGGCACGGGTAGTCACCAGCCAATGGCTTGCGCTGGCTTGGCCGCTGCCGGTTCGCCTCACCAGTTCGGCGATTTCGCCATAGAGAGTCTGGGCTTCGGTGGTGAGCCGGCCGAGCAGCCACAGAGCCGGCAAAATAATCAGCAGCGTGACGGACGTGGTGGTGATGACGGCGGCCAGCGAACGGCTCCTGATCGCTTCGGTCAGGCGCTCGAACAGCGGATGTACAATAAAGGCGAGCAGGATTGCCCAGGCGATCGGCACCAGAAATGGTTCGAGTACCTGGTACAGCTCGAATGCGATCAGGGCCAGAAAGCCAAAAAAGAACAGATTTATTATTCGTTCGCGGTCCATGGCGCCTGCCCGGCGGCGCACAGCTTAGCAAATCGGTGGACTCCCGCTAGCGGGCCAAATATCGGGCGCGGCGCGGAAGGGATCGGCTATCGCCTAATTCAGTGGCGGGATGTGGACGCCGGGCAGATTGCCGATCAGGCCGAAAATCCGTAGCAGCCAAATCAGAATCACGACGAAAACTACGATATTGAGCAGGCTCTTGATGCCGCCGGCCATTGGTATATAGGTATTGATCAGCCACAACACCAAACCCACCAGGACCAGTACGACCGCGATCTGCACCAGACTTACATGATAAAAGTTGAAATTCTGCATTGCCGCTCCTGAGCGTGGCGGATTGTGACGCGCTCGATTTCGATCAGCCACCGATGTTTCCATCAGAGCCGAGCGCCGGCGCGCCGCCTAGCCCGACCGCACTGAATTCGGCGCTGGTTTTATATCGTTGTAGCCCGATAAAATTTTATAATGGTCCTTCCGGCGGCCGAGCCGTTGGGTTATGCGCTGAAATGGAAGGGCTTACGGCATCGTGTCGGTTGCCCGCGCGCACGATTTTTGTTACCGCTTCAATGGCTTGTGGATAAAGATGAAACTGGATTCGAAGGCACGTAGCTCAGCGGGAGAGCACTTCCCTGACACGGAAGGGGTCGGCGGTTCAATCCCGCCCGTGCCTACCAATATGCTTGCCTGGCCAATGATTAAACACTCGTGATACTCGCGTCCGTTCCTGAATGAACTCCGAAGTCAGCGTGACAATCGGAGGCGATCGCCGAGCCGTTGCTCGCGGCGCGCGTGTATACGAGCTGCTCGACGGCGCTCGCCGTCGGGATTTCGTCGCCGCCCGCTTGAACGGCCGGATGGTCGATCTGAGCCGCCAGATTGAATCCGACGCTGAAGTGGAATTGATTTCGGCGGACAGTCCGGCAGGGCTGGAAGTGATCCGTCATTCAACCGCCCACCTGATGGCGCAGGCGGTGCAAAGCCTTTATCCCGGCACCCAGGTCACAATCGGTCCGGTGATTGAGGACGGCTTTTTTTATGACTTCGCGCCCGCACGCCCATTTACAGTAGAGGATCTGCCGAAGATCGAAGCCAAAATGCGCGAACTCGCGAAGGCGAATTTGCGGGTGGAGCGCAGCGAAGAGCCGCGCGCGGCGGCGATCGAACGGTTCCGCGCGATGGGCGAGGATTACAAGGTCCAGATCGTCGAGAGCATCCCTGAAGAGAATGTTTCGCTCTATGGCCAGGGCGAGTGGCTCGATTTATGCCGAGGGCCGCACGTCCCCGCCACCGGCTATCTGCGCGCGTTCAAGCTGACCGGCGTGGCGGGCGCTTACTGGCGCGGAGACGAGCGCAATCCGATGCTCTCGCGCATTTACGGCACCGCGTTTGCCAGCAAGGAGGCGCTGGAAGAACATCTGCGGTTGATCGAACTGGCGCGCGCCCGCGACCATCGCAAGCTGGGCCGCGAGATGGGATTGTTTATCTTCGATCCGATCGCGCCAGGTTCGCCATTTTTCCTGCCCAAAGGCGCGATCATCTACAATCAGTTGATCGAGTACATGCGCCGGCTGTATCAGCGCTATGGCTTCGAAGAGGTGGTCACGCCGCAGCTTTACAAAAACGAGCTGTGGCATACCTCCGGCCATTGGGAAAATTTTCGCGAGAACATGTTTCTGACCACCGACGGCGAGAATCGCGGCGGCGATCTGGATTACGCGTTCAAGCCGATGAATTGTCCCGGCCATACGTTTATTTATCGGGCCGAGAAGCGCTCCTATCGCGATTTACCGCTGCGAATTGCCGACTTCGGCCGGCTCCATCGCGCCGAACGATCGGGCACGCTGCATGGACTTACCCGCGTACGTGCGATGTCGCAGGACGACGCGCATATCTTTTGCACGCCCGAACAGGTCGAGGCTGAAATCGATCTGAACCTGCGGATGGTGCGCGACGTATACCATGCGCTGGGCTTCGAGCAGATGGAGGCGAAGCTCGCGACCATGCCCGAAAAGCATATGGGCGAAGAGCGGATGTGGCGCGAAACCGAGGCCACCCTCGGACGGGCGTTGGAACGCGGTGGACTGGCCTACGAGATCAATCCCGGCGAGGGTGCGTTTTACGGCCCAAAAATTGAGATCAATGTGCCTGACGCGCTCAAGCGGCGCTGGCAACTCGCGACCATCCAACTAGATTTCAACATGCCCGAACGATTCGATCTCGAGTTCACCACCAGCGCCGGCCTCCAAGCGCGGCCAGTGATGATCCATCGCGCCATCCTGGGGTCGCTTGAACGTTTCATCGGGGTGCTGCTTGAACATACCGGCGGCGTGCTGCCTTTCTGGCTCGCTTCCGAACAGGTGCGGGTGCTTTCGCTTAGTGAAAAAGTCGAAGACTATGCAGGCGAAATTGCCGGGATGCTGAAGCGTGACGGCTTTCGCGCCAGCGCCGACCTGCGCAACGAGAAGCTCGGTTTTAAGGTGCGCGAGGCGGAGCTCGCCAAGGTTCCCTACATGGCGGTGGTGGGCGAACGCGAAGCCGAGTCGCGATCGGTTTCGCTGCGCATCCTGCGCGGGGAGAAAAGCCAGGCCATGCCGCTGAGCGAACTGATGGAAAAACTGAAAGCGGAACCGGTTCCTTCGTGAGGCCCTTTCCGTGGTGAGATTGATGATAATAGAAGCAATGGAGCATCCGGTCTTCGCGCCGATGCCGCTCATACAGGAGGTGTCATATTCGTAGAGATTTCAGAACCCCACCATCGAGGGAACCGGCGATCAAAACCAACGCGCTGATTCGCGCGCCCGAGGTGCGCGTAATCGACGTCGATGGTCAGCAGGCAGGGATCATGAACGTCCGCGATGCGATCCGGCTGGCGGAAACCCGCGGACTTGATCTGGTCGAGGTTGCGCCGGGCGCGCAGCCGCCGGTATGCCGAATTACCGACTTCGACAAATATCGTTACGCGCAAAAGAAGAAAACCCATGATTCGCGCCGCGGCGCCACCGCCAGCTCGATCAAAGAGGTAAAGATGGGTGCGCGAACCGAGAAACACGACGTCGAATTCAAGGTTAAGCACATTCGGCGCTTTGTCGGCGAAGGTCAGCGTGTTAAGCTCTCCATCTGGTTTCGCGGCCGGGAGATTACTCATCCCGAATTGGGAAGAACGCTGATTCAGCGAATTCTCGAACAAGTGCAGGATATTGCGCAGCCTGAGGGCTCGGCTCGGATGGAAGGGCGCAATATGTCGGTGCTGTTGACGCCGCGCTAGAATTGCGAGACAGGAAAGCCTAATGCCTAAGCTTAAGACCAATCGCAGCGCGGCCAAGCGCTTTGACGTAACCAAGACCGGCAAGGTCAAGCACAAACGCGCCTATTTGCGCCATCTGCTGTCCAGCAAAAGCCGCGCGCGCAAGCGCCATTTGCGGGCTCCCGGCGTGATCGTGGGCACCGACGCGCGGCGGATCAAGGCGCTGGTTCCGTTTAAATGACTTAATTCCAGCAGCCCTGATGATCCGGCGTGCAGAATCCGCTACTATGCTGACCGTTTGCCAGCGTGGATGCGCTTGATGGTCGCCTGAGCGCAGGGTGGCATCCTAAACAACGGCTTTATCAATCGGTTAATTTTAAAAAAGGACGCTTTCCCCGATGCCTCGCGTTAAAGGTGGTTTTAAAAGCCGCCGTCGTCACAAGCGCCAGCTTAAGCTGGCCGCCGGCTACGTCGGTGGTCGCAAGCTCTACCGTCAAGCTCGCAATACGTTCGAGAAGGGCCTGACTTACGCCTATCGCGATCGCAAGCAGAAGAAGCGCGAATTCCGCGCCCTCTGGATAGCGCGAATCAATGCGCTTACGCGCGAGCATGGCCTCTCCTACAGCCGCTTTATCGATGGGCTCAAGAAGGCGGGCGTCGACCTCGATCGTAAACAGCTGGCGCTGCTCGCGATGGAGCGCGATACGTTGTTCAGCGAACTGGTTCGCACTGCGAAAAACGCGTTGGGCCTTGCCGCCTGAATTCCGGCTGCCGCGGCGCTCAGCGGGCGTCAACCGGGGAAGCTCAGGGAATTCGAGGTACAGGTTCATAACATCCAGCATAAGAACTGGCTTTCGCCCTTAATCTTTTCGCTCCGGGGGGAATGAAGAGATCGAGGGTTAGGCGGTGAAAATTCTTTTTACGATCGCCTGCCAAGTCGCGAGACCATGTGGTAGTTTCCACATGGTTTTTCTTTGATTCATGAGAGAGCAATTAGAACAGATTCGCTCCCGGGCGCTGGCCGAGTTGGCCGCCGAGGCCACCGAATCGGCGATCGAAGATGTGCGTGTACGCGTGCTTGGCCGCGCGGGTGAACTGACCGAGATCATGCGCGGAATGCGCGAGGTGCCAGCGCAGGAACGTCCGGCGATCGGCCAGCTCGTCAACCAGATCAAGACTGAGCTCGAAGCGCGCATCGAAGCGCTGCAGGGCAAGCTGAAGGAGGCGGCGCTGGAACGGTCGCTCACTGAAGCACGCCTCGATGTGACCTTGCCTGGCGCTAAAATCCCACGCGGCCATCTGCATCCGATCACCCTCACGATCGAGAACATGCTGCGAATCTTCAATGCAATGGGCTTCGAGATTGTTGCAACGCGCGATATCGAAGACGACTTTCACAATTTTGCCGCGCTCAATTTTCCGCCCGACCATCCCGCCCGCGAGATGCAGGATACGTTTTTTCTTGGTGGCGGCCTGCTGCTGCGCACCCATACCTCCAATGGGCAGATACGGGTGATGGAACAAAGGCGTCCGCCGCTGGCTATCGTATGCCCGGGTAATTGCTACCGGCGTGATGAACTGTCGGTGCGGGCCTCGCCGATGTTCAGCCAAATCGAAGGTTTCATGGTCGACCGCGCGGGCCGTATCACGATGGCTCATCTAAAGGGTGTGCTGACGGAATTTTTGCGTGCATTCTTCGGCTCCGACACCGCCGTGCGCTTTCGCGCCAGCTTTTTTCCCTTTACCGAACCCAGCGCCGAAGTGGATATCTCCTGCCTGTTGTGCGGCGGCAAAGGATGCCGCATCTGCAAGCACAGCGGATGGACCGAGATTTTGGGATCGGGAATGATCCATCCCAACGTACTGCGCGCCGTAGGCTACGACCCCGCTGAATATCAGGGCTTCGCTTTTGGCCTGGGCGTCGATCGTACCGCGCTGCTCAGGCTGGGGGTCGAGGACATGCGGCTGTTTTTTGAAAACGATGTGCGCTTTCTCGGCCAGTTTCCGGCCTCCAACGAAAGGTTTGCATGAAGCTGCCACTGAGCTGGCTGGCCGAATTCGTCACGGTCGAGGCGGAGGTGGAAGAAATCTGCCGGCGCCTGACGGTGGCGGGTGTCGAGGTCGAAAACATTGCGCGTGTTCGTCCGGCATTCTCGGACGTGGTGGTGGCGCGGGTGCTCAAAACCGAGCGCCATCCCAACGCCGATCGCTTGAGTTTGTGCGAGGTCGAGGCCGGCCCGGTCGGCCGCTTCAGCGTGGTTTGCGGCGCCCCCAACGTGCGCGCCGGAATGATCACGGCCTATGCGCGTTTAGGTTCGCGCCTGATGTCCGGCGTCCATGGGCAGGGCGGAGTCGAGGCAATCGAGCAGGCGCCGCCGCTGCAAGCCGCGGTGATTCGCGGCATTAAGTCGGACGGGATGCTTTGTTCGGAGCGCGAGCTGGGTCTTTCGCAGGAGCACCAGGGAATTCTCGAACTTGATGAAGGCGAATCGGGAGCCGATTTGGCCTCGGCGCTTTATCTTGATGATACGGTGCTCGAGATTGCGATTACGCCCAATCGTGGCGATTGTCTTTCGGTGCTGGGACTGGCGCGCGAAGTGGCGGCGTTGTTCGGTGTGAAACTCAAGGAGATACGGCTGCGACCGGGCAAAGCGCTCAAGCCAGGCAGCGATCAGGTTACGATCGCCGTCGGAATCGACGCTCCCGATCTATGCCCGCGCTATGCGGCGCTGCCGATGGCCGCGGTGAAAATCGGACCCTCGCCAATTTGGATGAGGCGGCGTTTAGAGCTGGCCGGGATGCGGCCGATCAACAACGTGGTTGATACTACCAACTACGTGATGCTGGCGTTGGGACAGCCGTTGCATGCCTTCGATTATGGAAAGCTGGCGGGTGGGAAGATTATCGTGCGGCGCGCCGGAAACGATCGCGAGATAACCACGCTCGACGGTATCCAGCGCGCGCTGATGCCTGACGATCTGGTGATCGCCGATGCCGAAAAGCCGGTTGCGATCGCGGGCGTGATGGGCGGCGGCAACTCAGAGGTGGGCGCCGAGACCAACACGATCCTGCTCGAAAGCGCGTATTTCGAACCGATGACGGTGGCGCGCACCGGTAGGCGACTCGCTTTGCGCAGCGAGGCCAGCTATCGGTTCGAGCGCGGAATCGATCGCGAGGGCCAGGTGCGGGCGCTGTATATGGCCGCTGAAATCATCCGCAAGATCGCTGGCGGCCGCGAGGCGGGGCCGATAGTCGATGTCGACGCGCGGCCCGCCCCGCCACGCGAGATTGTGCTGGAGCCGGGTGCTATCGGATCGCTGCTTGGAGTCGAATTGCCAACTGCTGAAGTGAGCCGCCGGCTTAAATCGCTGGGGGCCTGGGTCACCAGCGGCGGCAAAGGCAAACTGATCGTGGCGCCGCCGTCGTTCCGTCCGGACCTCAACGAACCCGCCGATTTGGCCGAGGAGGTGGCGCGCCTGAATGGACTCGAAGAGATTCCGGCGGCCGCTCCCGATCGCCGTTCGGCCGCGCCGGCCGCGGAAGATCCGTCGCGTATTTTTGCGAGAGCATCGCGCGAGGTGATGCTCGGGTGCGGGCTCACGGAAATCAAGTCGATTGCGTTCGTCGCATCGGACGATAATCAGGCCTACCCCGGTATCGGAACCGGAAAGCCGGTGCGAGTCGCCAATCCAATCTCGGCCGAACTGAGCGAACTGCGCTGCAGCCTGATCCCGGGTCTGGTGACCGCGCTGCGCTTCAATCTGAATCGGCAGGCGGGAGCATTTCACGGGTTTGAGATCGGTCGGGTTTTCGCGATGGACGGCGAACAGGCCGCCGAATTCGAGCGAATTGCGGGAATCGGTTATGGCGAGTACGCCATGGGTACCATTGGACGGGAGAGTATTTCAGCCGATTTTTTCATGATCAAAGGGATCGTGGAGAGCTACCTGGAGTCGATTCCAGGCCTTGCGCCCCGATCTTTTGTGGCGCCCGGCGCTACCTCGCTGGCGTTCCTCCATCCCGGTAAATCCGCCGCAATTTCGATCGAGGAGAGGCAAATTGGCTATCTCGGCGAGCTCCACCCCCGCGCCGCCAGCCACCTCGAACTTGCAACGCCATGCGTAATATTCGAGCTCGACTTGACCGCGATCCTGGCTTACGCGGCAGCCAAAGGTCGAAGAGTCGAGCTGCCGCCGCGCTTCCCGGCCGTCCGGCGGGACCTCGCACTGGTGGTGGAACAGGCGCTGCCTGCGGATAAAGTGCTGAAGACAATACGGGAGTCATCGTCGAATCTGCTTGAGAGTGTCAGGCTGTTTGACGTATACGAAGGTGGTTCACTGCCGACGGGCAGGAAGAGCGTGGGGATCGCATGTCTTTATCGGGCCAGAGATCGCACACTGACCGATAGCGAGGTTAACCGCGCGCACGCTGAATTGATCGAGCGCGTGCGGGTGGGCTTGGGAGCCGAGCTGCGGCATTAGACTGGCGACTCGGGAGTTGGGGGACGGTACGCCTCAAGGGATGACCAAAGTCGAACTCGTGGATTTAATCTGCGAGCGGACTGGCTCCTCCAAGAAGGAAGCCAGCGAAGTGGTGCAGGCTGTTCTCGGTATTATCCGCGACAGTCTGCGCCGGGGCGAGAAAGTAAAAATTTCCGGCTTCGGCACTTTCAATGTGAACCACAAACGCGCGCGCCGTGGGCGTAATCCGCAAACCGGCGATCCTATCATTATCGAGCGCCGCCGCGTGCTATCCTTCAAACCCAGCCAGGTATTGAAAGAGATGGTCGCCAACGGCACCAAAGCGCAATCATGAGTTCCTCGTCAGGTAGCGGGTCGCGAGGCACCGGCAAGTCCAGGACGGCGCCGGTTTCGGACGGCGGCAAGACGCTCAAGATCGGCGAGGCAGCGAAAATGGTGGGCGTCGCGCCGTTCGTGTTGCGCTTCTGGGAAACCCAGTTTTCATTTTTGAAGCCGCACCACACCCAGTCAGGGCATCGTTACTATCTCGAAAAAGACATCGAGACGCTCAAGGCGGTCAAGCGTCTGCTGCACAAAGAACGCTTCACGATCGAAGGCGCGAAAAAGTACATCCGCGAAAAAGGTCTCGAAGCCGCGCTTAAAGGCGGCCCGGCCACTGCGCGGCGCAAAATCAACAATCGAGTGCAGGCCAATACCAATACCAACGGGGCTTCAACCGGTACCGAGGTCGAGGCGTTTCGCCGTACGTTTCACGAGGTCCGCCGGGAACTGGAATTGATCCGCGAGAAGCTGCAATAGCCCTCTCGATCGCCTCTAGACATCCGTCAGTCAATCATTTCGATTAAGCGCCGATCTAATTTTCAGCGCGATGCCAAATACATAGAGGCAAGCGGAAGGTGATTTATTTATCTTTCGTTGTGCGAGCGAAGCATTTAGCCACAACTATTTCATTATTGGGCTTAATCAATGTAGTCGCCTTGTTAGTAATGCTGCTTTGTTTCGGATGATTCCAAAGCTGCAATCCGATGCTGCTCCGCGGAAAACTGTGAATTTTTCAGAGGAAAAAGCTTTCGCTGGCGCGCGCGCTCAGCCATCATCGAACATGTAATCTCACTCAAATTCGGTAAATCGTAGCTTCCGTTCAGCGGGATGGTGTATCGATGCATCAGCAGGAAATCCAGTCGCCGGTGCGAGACGGCCGCTATTTGCGGATCGCGCAAGTAGCGCCGTTGTTCGAGCGAATTCCGCCCAGGTTGTATGGCGGCACGGAGCGTGTGGTTTCCTACATCACCGAGGAACTGGTCCGGCGGGGCCACGACGTGACGCTTTTTGCCTCCGGCGATTCGCAAAGCGCGGCCCGGCTGTCCCCAGGCTGTCCGCAGGCGTTGCGCCTGGCCGGGAAAGCAGAGCTTGGCGGGTTTTTACAATTGCCGATGCTAAGCGATGTGTATGAGGGCGCACGCGAACGTTTCGATATTATCCATTCCCATATTGACTACTGGAGTTTCCCCTTTGCCCGACTGAGTACTATTCCGACCGTGACGACGATTCATGGGCGGCTTAACATCGAGGATCTGCGGCCGGTGTACAGCAGATATCCGACGGTACCGCTGGTGTCCATCAGCGATGCTCAGCGCAGGCCACTGCCGTTCATGAACTGGGTGGCTACGGTCTATCATGGCTTGCCGCGTAACCTGCTGCGGTTCAGTGCGGGGCCGGGAAAATATCTTGCCTTTCTCGGCCGGATTTCGCCGGAGAAGCGGCCCGACCTGGCGATTGAAGTGGCGCGCCGTTTGGGCATTCCGCTGAAGATTGCGGCCAAGGTCGATGCCCTCGATCGCGAGTACTTCGAAACCATCATCAAACCCCGAATCGCACCGCCGGACGTGGAATTTGTGGGTGAAATCTCTGAGGATGAAAAGAGCGATTTTCTGGGTAATGCGATTGCGTTGATGTTCACGGTCGACTGGCCCGAGCCGTTCGGGCTTGCAATGATCGAAGCGATGGCCTGCGGAACTCCGGTGCTGGCGCGTCCCTGCGGTTCAATCCCCGAAGTGATTACGCCCGGAGTGACGGGCATCATTGCGGGAGAAGTCGAAGAGATGGTTGGCGCGGTCAGGAAGATCGAGAAATTGTCGCGCGCAGCGTGCCGCCGCGAATTTGAGCGGCGATATACCGCCGAGACCATGTGCGATCATTACGAGCAGGTTTACCGGCATCTGATCGAACAATATAAGCGTCCGTCCGAAGTTCCGGGGCTGGTTCATCGGCCGCTGGCGGCGGGCTTGCCGGTGGCAAAGAGATCGGAATCCGTTTCGTGAAACCAGGCGATTTAAATTCGGTTGCCAATGGCCGTGGGCATAGTAATAACGGCGATGGCGACGCGCGCAGCGTGGTTAAAGTCGGGTCGGATTTTTATATCCTGGCCTCCTCGCTGGCCTCCCGCCGCAAAGTCCGTGTGCTGGCCAGTGGCCAAAGTTTTGCGGTGTTCGACGTAGGCGGTTGTATCATCGAATCGCCGCTGGAGGCGCTCGGGTTTTTTCATGCAGATACGCGGTATCTCAGCCGCTTCGAACTGCGAATCGCAGGTAAGGTGCCGTACTACCTGAATTCTTTCTTGAGCGACGATCGAGCGCAGTTGCGTATCAATCTTACTAATCCGGATTTGGGATCGGATGGCGAGATCTCGCTGCCACGCGACATGATTCAGGTGGAGCGCGGCTGGTCGTTGGTCGATTCCGTCCTGTTTCACCGGATCAAATTGCGTAATTACGCCGCCGCGCCGATCAGTGTTCCGATCGATCTGTTTTTCAACGTCGATTTCGCCGATGTCTTCGAGGTGCGCGGTGTAAAACGCGAACGCCGGGGCGAGATACTAGAACCTGAGATTCAAAACAATACTGTCCGTTTCGAGTATCACGGATTGGACAAGATCAGCCGCTTCACCGAAATTCATTTCGATAGCGCGCCGCGTGCGCTCAGCAATGGGCGCGCGGCCTTCGTGCTGAATCTAGGTCCGGACGAAAGCGCCGAGCTGGAAATGCGGATCGTCGGCGGTTCCGAGCGCGAACTTGCGCGCCGCCGCCGCAAGACTCCGGCCAGCTTCGACCAGGCGGTGGAACTGCGCCGTTCGGAGATCGCCCGGGCGCGCAGCGGCTGGGCCCGTATCAGCGCCAGCAACGAACTGTTCGACTCGATGCTCAAGCGATCGGCCGCCGACCTGACTGAAATTGTTTCGCGCAGCGCAAACGGCAATTTCATCATGGCGGGAATTCCATGGTTCGCCACTCTGTTCGGGCGCGACAGCCTGATCACGATGATGTCGCTATTGCCGTTCAATCCTGAGATTGCCGCGCGCACCTTGCGTACGCTCGCGGGTTTGCGCGGTATGCGGAACGAAGGCGCACGCGACGAGCAACCGGGGAAAATCGTCCACGAAATCCGCGGCGGCGAAATGGCGGCGACCGGCGAGGTACCTTTCGCCCGCTACTATGGCAGTGTCGATTCGACCCCGTTGTTCCTGTGGTTGCTGGGGCGATGGGTCGCGACCACCGGTAATCTGGATCTGGCCCGGGAACTGTGGCCGGCGGTGGAGAGCGCTTTGCAGTGGATCGAGCGCTGGGGCGATCGCGACGGCGACGGCTATGTCGAATACATTCGCGAAACGCAGCATGGATTGGCGAATCAGGGTTGGAAGGATTCCTCTGACGCGGTGTCGCATGCCGATGGCCGCCTGGCGCGTCCACCGATCGCGCTGTGTGAGGTGCAGGGCTATGTCTATGCCGCCTATACCAGTATCGCCGATGTAGCCGCACGCCTGGGCTTTGGCGAGATGGCCGGGCGACTGGCCGAACGTGCGATCGCGCTGCGCGGAGCTTTCACGCGGGATTTCTGGCTTGACGATCTGGGCACCGTGGCGCTCGCGCTGGACGGCGACAAGCAACCGTGCCGCGTGATGACCTCCAATGCCGCACATTGTCTGGCGACCGGGCTGCTGGACGGCGATCAGGCCGGGGCGTTGTCGGATCATCTTATGGCCGATGAGATGTTCAGCGGCTGGGGTGTGCGCACGCTCGGGCAGAGCGAACGGCGCTACAATCCCATGAGCTATCACAACGGTTCGGTATGGCCGCACGATAACGCGATTGCAGCATTTGGACTCGGCCGTTACGGTCGGCGCGCCCAAGCCTGCCGGATACTAGAAGGAATGTTTCACGCCGCCTGTCAGCTCGAAACCGCCAGCCTGCCCGAATTGTTTTGTGGTTTCACACGCGAGCAACGGCTTGGACCGGTGCCCTATCCGGTCGCTTGTTATCCGCAGGCGTGGTCGGCGGCAAGCGTATTTATGATGCTCCAGGCGGTGCTGGGGTTGCAGGTGATGGGCTTCGAGCATCGGGTGGTGATCGATTCGCCGGAAATTCCGCCGTGGCTCGAATGGTTGCGGATTGAAGATCTGCAGGTGGGGCCGGGTTCCGTGTCGCTGGTTTTGCGGCGCGCATCGCGTGGCGGGGTGATGGTGGAAGTGGTCGAGAAGCGCGGACCGATCAGTGTTGAAGTGAAGAGATAGCTTTAAACTTCTCCGAACCGCGCTTGCCGCATTCCCGCTTTCGCCGTCTTCCGCCAATCCCTATCTAATTCGAAGCATCCGGTTCTCGGTTACGAGCTGTGAATAAGCCGGTTGCAGCGCTCGACGTAATTCACATCGATGTAACGAACGAAACAAACTTCGCTGGTTTTGAATCACTCACCGGTGCTACTAACGACCATCATCTGGGGGAAACGGGAAACGCAGCAAAGTCTCGCTGCGTGTGACGAAATACATTCTCGACGGAATACACTCTGGCGCCACCGGGGGTGGGGATGCATCGCTCAAATTTACGGCTGGATAAAAATCTGTTGAAGCTCATCAATCAGGCTCGTTCTGCGCTGCGGATGGCGCGTATCGACTTACTACCGCGGGGAATCGCGGAAAAATCGAACGGATGCTTTGTTTCGAAATCGCTCGGGATTGCGATTAATGAAGAGTACGAGGGCCGGTACTTCGCCGTCGTCCCGCATCAACGGAAAGCCGTGACTCTGGCCAGAGCCTGGAAGGTGGCGAGCCCGGAAGAAGTTTTGGACGGTTGGGGAGTTTATCTGCCTGCATCTCTGGAGCGAACTCTGCGTGAATTCGATGCGCATCGTCATCCCGATCTGGAGATTCGCAGCGGCGGTCAATTTCGCATGATAACCCGCGCGAAAGCTCGCGTGATCGGATTGGAAGCCGCTCGCGGTTGAAGCTCTCCCGGTCTCAGTCGACAGGTCAGCGCAGGCGCTGCTATAACCTGCATCGATTGAGACCAGGAGCGTCCGATGGCTGTTACCATTCCCGGTTCCGAGATCTTTGCTTACAAGGGCAATTCCGCTTCGACCGTGCGCGAAAAAGTTTCGCACGTGGTCAACCTGCATGGCGTGGCGGACAGCGTTGCCGAAGGCATCGATCCGCTGACCTACGAAGTAATCCGGCATCGACTGTGGATGACGACCCAGGATATGGGCGACGCCATCAAGCACATGTCGGGTTCGATCGTGGTTACCGATGCGAACGATTTCAATTTCGTGCTCACCGATGAAGTTGGCGACCCGGTTGGGATTGGGCCATACAACGTTGGGCTCGGTGTGGCTCTCGATCGCGCAATCAAATGGACGCTGGAGAATCGCGCCGAAAACCCGGGGATAGAAGAGGGCGATATGTTCCTCTGTAACGATCCCTGGGTCGGCGGCGGACTACATCAAAACGACGTCGCGGTTTATGCCCCGTTGTTTTGGGAGGGGCAACTGTTCGCCTGGACTTCGGCGGCGACGCATCAACTCGATGTAGGCGGCGTCGCGCCCGGAAGCTGGACGCCAAGGGCCTTGAACGTATTCTGGGAATCGCTGCCCACTCCACCAGTCAAGATCGTGCGCGGTAATCGGATCCAACGCGACATCGAGGATGTTTACCTGCGCCGTTCGCGCACTCCGCGGCTGGTCGCGCTCGACCTTCGCGCCCAGATTGGGGCCAACAACTTCGCTCAGGAGCGGCTGCTCGCACTGATCAGGAAATATGGCCCCGACATCGTGAAAGCCGTGATGAAGCGCATGATGGACGATACCGAACGCCGCGTGCGAAGCAAGCTGCGTGCGCTACCCGACGGCGTATGGAAGGCGGTCGCCTATCAGGAAGAGGCCCGCGAAGGGGATCGTGGCCTGTACAAAATTGTTCTTACTCTGAGCAAGCGCACCGACCATCTGACCTTCGATTTTCGCGGCACCGATCCGCAGGTCGAGGGGCTTATCAACTGCACCCATAGCGGACTTCATGGCGGAATCCTGTGGGGCGCGCTGCCTATACTGTGCGGCGACATACCATGGGCGGCGGGCGGTCTGATGCGCTGTTTCGACGTGATCAGCGAAGAAGGCACGCTGAACAATGCGACCTTTCCGGCCGGCGTATCGAAAGCCTCGGTGGCCTCCGGATGGGCCACCAGCAATGCGGTGGTCGAGTGTCTGTCCAAAATGCTTAACGCACATAGCGAGCATCGCAAAAGCGCGCTCGCGGGTTGCGCTGGCACCTGGTCGCTCGCGGTGCTGTCCGGAATCGATCAGTACCGCAAGCCCTTTGTCACGGTGCTGATGGATCCGATGGCGGGCGGATTGGGCGCGCGCGCCGAGTCAGATGGCGTAGATACCGGAGGCGTGCTTGGGATCGTGATGGGCCGCGTGCCCGACGTCGAGATGGTCGAGTTCATGACCCCGCTGCTTTATCTGTGGCGGCGCGAGGAAACCGATTCAGCCGGGCCCGGCAAGTTTCGCGGCGGCATGTCGGCTTCGCTTTGCCTGATACCGCATGGCACCGAAGTTCCGATGCATCTGGTGGTATCCGGATCGGGCAAGGCGGTGAACATGAACGTGGGGCTGCATGGCGGCTATCCCGGCAATAATCAGATGGACGTGACGATTCGCGGGGCGAATGCCCGCGAAATTCTGCTAGGCGGAACGATCCCCTCGCGGCTCGACGAAATTGCTGGAACCGTCGAGTATCATCCGTCGGAAAAGGAATCGCATCTGGATCCATCCGACGTGCACTATGTCTATTGGCAGTCGGGTGGCGGATGGGGCGACCCGCTGCTGCGCGATCCGAACTCGGTCGCCCACGATGTAGCCGAATTGCGCGTATCGCATGAAGTGGCGCGCGAAATTTACGGGGTGGTGCTGCGCGAGGGGATCAAGGTTGACCAGGTGGCCACCGGCGCCGAACGCGCCCGCATCCGGGCTGTACGCAAGGAGCATGCGAAACCGGCGCAGGACGGAGCCGCCGCACAGCAGGATAAAGCGGCCGGATCGCAGGGCGTCCGCTTGAACGACAATCTGGTCGAGGTCACCACCCACACGGGAAAATTTCTGTGCTGCCGCCATTGCGATCAGACCATCTGCCAAAGTGATGAGGCATATCTGCCGCACCTGGCGATGCTCGAGAGCGAACCGCGCGCCGCCGGGCCGCAGATCTTTACCGAGCCATGGCGCTTTATCGACGATCGCGTGTTGTTCCGGCAATTTTTCTGTCCCGGATGCTTCACGCTGTTCGCCAGCCGTATCGTGCCCGAAAACCATCCGCTAGCTTACGATCTCGACGGTGCGGAGCAGTCGAAAAACATTTGTTAATTTTTGCGATGCCGCATAGCATCGCGATATCAGCCAGACGGGAGGCGTTGGCCTATGACAAACGCGACCAGGGTCATCGATGCGGACGGACATATCGGGGAACCGCGGGCGGTGTGGGAGGAATATACCGAGCCGGAGTTCCGCTCACGGGTGCCGCGGGTGGCCAGGGATGCGGATGGCATCGATCGCATCATGATCGACGACGTGAAGATGGGGCGCAGCAGCGGCGGCGCTTACCCGATCGCGGCTATGTGCCTGCCCGGTGGACTTAGCGATCCGCAGCGCGCGCGCCGGCTCGCATGGGAGGACCTGCGTCCGGGAAGCTACGATCCGCACGCCCGAATTAAGGATATGGATGGCGAAGGAATCGACGTGTCCATCCTGTTTCCGTCGATCGGTGTGACCTATGCCTCGGTCAAAGATCCAAAATTGGCCGCCGCCGCCTGCCGCGGTTACAACAACTGGATGGCGGATTTCTGCCGGCCGTATCCCGATCGGCTGTTCAATGCCGCTCCGGTTCCACTTCAGGACGTGGGCGAAGCGATAGTTGAAATGCGCCGGGTGGTGAAGGAACACGGCGTCAAGGCGGTACTGGTCCGGCCCAATCCACACAACGATCGGCACTTCAACGATCCGGCTTACGATCCATTCTGGGCGCAGGCGCAGGAGCTGAATTGCGCGATCGCGGTGCATGGCGGAGTCGGCGGCGATATGCCGACGGTCGGGTTCGATCGCTATCAGGACTTTTTCCGGCGCATGATGATCTCGCATCCGATGGAGCAGCAGCTTGCATGCATGGATCTGATCTGCGGCGGAGTATTGGAAAAGTACCCGCGCCTGCGGGTGGCGTTTTTAGAAGCCGGTGGCGCCTGGGTGCCGTATTGGCTCGACCGGATGGACGAGTTTTTCGAGAAACTGCCGCACATGGTCCCGGCGATGAAAATGAAGCCCAGCGAATACTTCGAGCGCCAATGCTTCTGCTCGTGCGAGCCGGAGGATGTGGCGCTCAAAATCGCGGCGATAACCGGAACCGATAAAATCCTGATGTGGGCCTCGGATTATCCCCACTTCGACTGCACCTACCCCGGCGTGGTGAGCGAACTGCGCGAGCATTGCGAAGCGCTGCCCGAGGAAAGCCAGCGCCGCATCATCGGTGAGAACGCCACCCATTGTTACAGTCTCGGGAGATAAGGTTATTTCGTTCGTCCGATGGCGCAAGCCGCCGAAGCTTCAGTGAAGATTGGCCGCGTCAGCCCGTCGAAGTTAAAGAGGAACTTGAAGAATGCCGTTGTGGACAGAACTCGCCAGTGGTGAATTTTCGCTCGGATATATCAAGGCCGGCAGCGTGCGGACCCGCGTGCTGAGCGCCGGAAAATCGGGAGCGCCGTTGATTTTCCTGCACGGCACCGGTGGCCATCTCGAAGCTTTCGTAAAGAATATTCTGCCCCACGCGGAAAAATTCCGGGTCTTCGCCATCGACATGGTTGGCCATGGTTATTCCGATAAGCCGGACCGTCCTTACGAGATGAAGGATTACGTTCATCATCTGCTTCAGGTCTGCGACGCACTGCAAATCGAGCGCGCGCACATCTCGGGTGAATCGTTGGGCGGCTGGGTGGCGGCAAGTTTTGCGATCAATCATCCGTCACGGGTTAATAAACTGATATTGAATACCGCCGGCGGTTTGACCGCCGATCCCGCGGTGATGGATCGCATTTATACCCTGAGCATCAACGCGGTGCGCAGCGCTAATCGCGATTCGGTGCGCAAGCGGCTGGAGTTTCTGATGCACGATCCACGGCACGTGTCCGACGATCTGGTCGAGATGCGCTATGGAATCTATACCCAGCCGGGATTCGAGCGGACGATGGAGAACATCCTGTGTCTCCAGAAGATGGATATCCGCAAGCGTAATATGTTGAACGAGGATGATTTGAAAAAGATTCCCGCGCCGACTCTCGTGGTCTGGACCGATCACGATCCGACCGCGCCGGTTTCGGTCGGAGAGCGCTTCGCGACGTTGATCCCAAACGCCCGGCTCGAAGTGATGAAGAATTGCGGCCACTGGCCACAGTTCGAAGACCCCGAGACGTTTAATCGACTACAACTGGAATTTCTCGGCGGCTGACGTACAGGCCGCCGATTAGGGCTCGCGCTGCTGTGCGCCGCTGAACTTGCCCGGAGCCATGGGCGTCTGATTGCGGGCGGCTGCGATCGCAAGCTGAATCGCGAGCGATGGGCCGCCGCCGCTCATGATCACAAAGCCCGCAACATGCGGTCTCAGCAGTTCGATCAGCTTGAGATTGTGCGCGATGGTTAACCGCCGCACCTGCTCGTCCGGCAGGCCTTCGTAGCTGTGCAAAAAATCCGCGACGTGCTTCAACTCGCGTACATTACTCGTCAGATACCGCGCCATCGCCGCACGCTTGATCGGCAGCAGGCCGACGACCGGTGAAATCGGCAGATGGCGAATCGCATCGAGGAATCGCAGCGCCTGTTCACTATCGAAAATCGGTTGCGTGATCGCGAAGCGCGCGCCGGCCTCCACTTTGTTCGCCAGCAGGTCCACTTCCCGGGTGAGGTTCGCGCGATGCGGATTGGCGACCGTGCCGGGATAGAGCGTGCGATCCGCAGCGGACGGACTGGGTTCGCTCACGATCTGGGCATTGATCTGGCCGATGACACGTAGCAGACCTGCCGAATCCAGTTCGTTGAAGTTGACGCCGGCGGCGGCTAGTTTGTCGCCCTTGAGCGCCACCACGCCGTCGATCGCATAGGCGGCCGCCGCCAGCAGATCGGACTTGATCGCCAGCAGATTTCGATCGCGGCAAGACAGGTTGAGCACGACCGGTAAGCCAAGCCGCTGTTTGATGGTCAGTCCGAACACCAACGAGGAAAGCTTCGCCCGTCCCATCGAATTGTCGGTCAGATTGATCGCCCCAATCACGCCGGCGAGCGGCTGTAACTGGCGCAACAGGGGTTCCATATCGATGCCCTTGGGAGGGCTTACTTCCAACCAAATCATCGGCGACGATTGGGCAAGCTGGCGGGCGAGTTCGGACATGCTAGAGACTCGCGGCGGGCGGTTCAGAAGCGTTGGCTGGTGAATCGAACTCGCTGCCCAGGCGTTCGATGTCGCTTTGCGAAAGCGCGAAATACTTCGCCTCCGGATGATGCAGCACCAGTGCGCTGACCGAAGCTTCAGGGTCCATCATGAAGCCCTCGGTAAGCTGCAGGCCGATGTGTCGTTGCGGATCGAGCAGGCGAAATAGCACCGCCTGATCTTCCAGCCGTGGGCAGGCCGGGTAACCGAAGGAGAAACGCTTGCCGCGATAGCGGGCCTGAAACAGCGCCTTCATGTTGAGTCCGGGTGAATCCTTTATTCCCCACTGCTCTCGAATCCGCAGATGGAGCAGTTCGGCGGAGGCTTCCGCGGTTTCCAATGCCAGCGCCTGCAACAGATGCGATTTCAGATATGCGCCTTCCTCTTTCCATTGCGCGGCAAGCGCGCGCACGCCCGGTCCAACCGTGGTCGCAAACAGGCAGATGTAATCGATCTTGCCGCCGGTCACCGGTGCGACGAAGTCGGCCAGACACAGATTCGGCGGATCGCTCTGACGGCCAAAAGTCAGCGTTTCGAGGCAGCGGCCATCGCTGTCGTAGATCAACAATCGGCGTTGATCGGATTGGGCCGGGAAAAATCTGTAGAGCGCGCGCGCCCGAATGTCAGCCCGATCGATCATAAATTGCTGCATCGATTCGACCGCGCCTTTTAATTCGATCGCCTTGGGATCGCCGCTCGCCAGCGCATGCTCTGCATCACGCAATCCCAAATGGCGCGTGTACAGCATCGCGGGATTGATGTAGGGGAAGATTTCATCGAGTTTCAAGTCATCGAGCACGTGCAGGTTCAAATCGGGCGGCATCGGAATGGGATCCTCATGCCGAGTCGTCGATTGAAGCAGGGCGATCGATGGGGTGGCCGCCGGCGCCGCGGGCCGCGCTTCCAACAGGCGCGCGGTCTCACGATCGAGTTGCACCGACAGCTCCTCGCGCCGGACCGGATCCATAATTTGATTGGCCAGATCGAGTCCGCGCATCGCATCGTTGGCGTAAGCCACCAAGCCGTCATATTGCGGAGCGATCCTGGTCCGTGTGAAGCGTGCCGAGAGCGCTGCGCCGCCCACCAGTATCGGGCATGAGATACCGGCCGCTTTCAGATCCTGGGCGGTGGCGACCATCATCTGCGCCGATTTGACCAGCAGTCCCGACAGGCCAATCACGTCGGGTTTTGATTCGTTGTACGCGCGAATCAGTTCCTGCGGCGGCACCTTGATGCCGAGATCGATCACGCGATAGCCGTTATTGGTCAGGATAATATCGACCAGGGTCTTGCCGATGTCATGCACGTCGCCTTTGACGGTGGCGAGCAGCAGCGTGCCGCGCGAGGATTGTTCCCCGCTTTTCATGTGCGGTTCGAGGAAGGAGACCGCCGCCTTCATCACTTCGGCGGACTGCAAAACTTCCGCCACGATCATCTGATTGGTGCTGAACAGACGCCCAACCTCGTCCATGCCGGTCATCAGCGGTTCATTGATGATCGCCAGCGGGTTGCGCTCCTTGAGTGCGAGTTCGAGATCGCGCAAAAGGCCGTCGCGCGAACCCTCGACCACATAGCGTGCGAGGCGCTGGTCGAGCGTCAGTGCTTCGGCCTCAACCCGCGGCGCGACGGTCTGCCCGCGAAAATGGGCGGTGAAAGCCGCGATCGGATTATCGCCGCTGGGCCAGATCAGATCCTCGGCCAATTTGCGTTCGATGGCTGGTATCGAGGGATAGCGCTTAAGTTTTTCCGCATTGACGATCGCGATGTCCAGTCCGGCTTCGACGCAATGGTGCAGCATGACGGAATTGAGCACTTCGCGTCCGGCCTCGGGCAGCCCGAAGGAGACGTTGGAGACTCCCAGTATCGTTTTACATCGCGGCAGCGCGGTTTTGATCGCGCGGATGCCGGCGATGGTCTCCGCCCCCGATCCCACGTAGTTCGCGTCGCCGGTGCCGATCGGAAATATCAGGGGATCGAAAAAAATGTCCTCTTCCTGAATTCCGAAGGTGCCGGTCAGCAGGTCGCGCGACCGGATCGCGATTTCGAGCTTGCGGGCCTGGGTAACCGCCTGCGCCTGAAGCTTGTCCTCGTCGATGCAACCGACTACCAGTGCGGCGCCATAAGATCGGGCCAGCTCCACTATCCGGAGCAGCCGCTCGGAATCGGGACCGTCCTCGAGATTGATCGAGTTGATAATCGCCTTGCCCTGACATCGTTCCAGTCCGAGCCTGACCGCCGCCGAATCGGTTGAATCGATCATGATCGGGACTTTGATTTTGCGGGCGAGGGTCTCCAGAAAGCGGCTTAGGTCGAGGTGTTCCTCGCGATCGGGATCCTGCAGGCAGACATCGAGAATATGCGCGCCGCGCTTGACTTGATTACGTCCAATCTCCGCGGCTTCTTCGAATTTCCCTTCGCCGATGAGTTTTCTAAAGCGGCGGCTGCCCAGCACATTGGTGCGCTCGCCCACGATGATGG
>DAHVFB010000035.1 GCA_027317185.1 Deltaproteobacteria bacterium | reverse complement strand
AGCAGGCCGGCCACGAGTGCGTCATGTGGGATCAGGCCAATCCCGAGACGCCCAATTCGGTGATCATCGACGAGATTCGGCGGCAGCGGCCAGTGCTGGTGGGCCTGAGCTTTCTGAGCACCACCAGTTATCCGTACGCTAAGATTCTCGCGCGTCAGATTCGTGCGGTGGATCCGGCGGTTAAGCTGGCCTTTGGCGGTGTGTTCGCGACGCTCAATGCCGATCTGGTCAAGCGCCAGTGTCCCGAGGTGGATTTCGTATGCCGCGGCGATGGCGAGCAGCTAATCCTCGATCTGCTCGAGCGGCTCGACGACCCCGGGAGCGTTCCGGGTCTTACCTGGAATCGCGATGGCGGCGTGGTCAGCAACGTGAACCCGCTACCCGAACGCAATCTTGATCAATGGCCATTTCCCGACCGTGAAAGCCTCGAGCTTGAATTCGTCGAATCGATGCCGCTCGATGTGCCGGCCGTACTCTCGATGGATCGCTTCACCACCATGCAGACCTCGCGCGGATGCCCATGGCCCTGCGTTTTTTGCGATATCCCGATCTTCAATCAGGGTAAATGGCGATCGCGCAGCCCGGAACATGTGCTGGCGGAGTTCGAGCTGCTACAGAAGCAGGGTTATGGCGCGGTATACTTCGTCGACGATCATTTCCTGCTCCAACCCAAACGCATCGAGACCATCTGCAAGGGCATCAACGATCGGGGGATAACCGTGCAGTGGGGCTGCGAGGGCCGGGTCGATTCGGTCGCCCAACATCTGTTCCCCGCGATGGCCAAGGCGCATTGCCGCACGCTGATGTTTGGTATCGAGAGCGGGAGCCAGAAAGTGCTGGACCGGCTCAAAAAGGATCAGACGCTGGAGCAGATCGAAACTGCGGTCGCTAACGCCAAACGCTCGGGAATCGAAATCGTGCACGGGTTTTTCGTGGTCGGCAACCCGGACGAAACTGTCGAAGACCTGCGCTCCACTTTCGATTTTGCGGCGCGTCTGCCGCTCGACACCTTCGCTTTCAATCGTCTTTGCGTATATCGCGGTACGCCGCTATGGCGCGAATATATCGATCGCAAGCTGGTTGACGACACCACCGACTGGTTCAAATATTTCAAGTGCACCGAGATCGATCCGACCTGCCTGCCCGGCGAAGTGGTCCATCGCGAACGCGAAGCTGGGCTGAGGCGCGTTTTCACCTACAAGATTCTGCACCATCCATGGCAGACCGCCCGCTTGCTGCGACGGTTTACCCGTTTTATGCGGCTACGCGATGTCCTTCATTTAATTGTAAAGCCCTTTCTTGGCGCCAGTCACGGACCGACCAAGGCTGAAACCATTTCGCGTACGGTCGAGCACGGCGCGAACATCGAACATGGTGCGAATAAGGATGCGGCCGCGAGCCTGACTCATGTGGCTGAGGGCGATCTGGAGAGTGCCGCTCGGGAGCTGGCTAACTAGGACAAGATTTTACTTCGACAAAGACTCAATTCGGATGCGCGACGGCCTGGGGCGGGGCGCGAGCGGACGACGCCCCACGCGCATCGTATCCCGCCGCCCGTGGCTTCGGCTCAAAAACACCTGCTTATGTTTCGGATAAGCTAAATTTATCTTTCCCGGAAAAAAACAATAAAAAGCTGTATCGCCGGTGACCAATATCGGTTGATAAGGCGCTGCGTCTGGCGACAATAGAACACTATAGATGCAGTCCTGACACAAGATAACGTGTTTCATCTGCATGGAAAAAGTTGGAAAGAGACAAATATAGAAAGCAATACAATCTAGGGAGGTGGCAAAAACAATCGATGTCGATAATGGCAAACAGAATGCTCGTGAACAAAGTTTGGTAGCAAGCCCTCAAGGAAAAGGGGGAGCCAAAATGCGCTGCACCACCGTTTCGGATGAAGTACGCCAACGATTTCATGCACAATTGTTGACGGTCCTACCAAAACAGCTCGCCGATGAGTTGATGTCCCATCATACCGCGGTCTACTATGCCAAGGACGCGTTGTTGTTCCTGCGGGGATCTCCGGCCGATTTAACCTTCTGGATTCTCAGCGGCCTGGTGAGAACCTATTACCCTACTCCCGATGGAGAACGCAGTGTCGTGCGGATTTGTGGGCCAGGTGATCTGCTTGGCTATGCCGATTGGATAGCTTCCGATGGCCGCCGCGTACAAGCGCAGGAAGCGCAAGCGATGACGCGATGTACGGTGGCGCTGTTCACCCGCGAACATGCTATCCGGACGCTGCAGAAGCTCGAACCTGCCGAATTGATTCGGCTTTTTGAATATATGAACAGCGGATGGTCATCGATCGCGATGGACTTCGCGCGTTTTCTCGGATTCTCATTTCGGGAACGCCTGGAAGCGACGCTCGACGATCTGGCCAAACGGTTTGGTGTCGAGGACAAACGCGGCACGCTGTTGCGAATCAAGCTGTCGCATGGGGATTTGGCGGAAATGGTCGATGCTTCGCGTCCAATGGTGACCAGGCTGATGGGCGAAATGATCGCCGATCATAGGTTGTACCGCGAAGGCAAGCAGTACATCCTGCCGGCGAAGGCGAGGTCCGCGAATAAGATTACGCCTCTGCGGCCCCATGAAATCAGGCTAACGGCCAAGCCGTCAGACAATCATCGCAACGGTGCCGCGCAAGGCGCGCGAAGCTAAGCCGTCGGAGTCGGCTCGACGCCGAAGCGCTTCATCGTCGCGATGTAATCCTTCACCGACGCCAGCAGATCGTACCGCGGAGCGTAGCCCAGTTCCGTGCGCGCACGCGTGATGTCGTGCAGCGAGTAGACATTGTGGCCTAATTCAAAGTAGTCGAGGCCCGGACCGATTTCGATTTCCGCGTGTGGATAAATTTCCTTCAGAATCGCGGCCAGCTCGGGTAGCGAGGCGGTGCGTCCGCTGCCGATATGAAAAATCCGTGAATTAGTTTTCTCAGCTTGCGCGGCCAGCACGATACTGTGCGCGACGTCTTTGACGTACACGCTGTCATCGCGCTGATCGGCGCCCCGCGCGATCCGGGTGGGCTGTCCCAGCATCGCATTTTCGACCATCCGTCCGTGGATCGAGAGCACCCCATGCCGCGCCAGTTTGCCCGGCCCGAAAATAGTGGCAAAGCGCAGCGCCACGAAATCGATTCCGTAATTGCGCCAGTAGTTCACGCCCATCCCTTCGCTGGCCACCTTGGCGACGTCGTAAACGTTGACCGGACGCGGTGGAAAATTTTCATCGAGCGGACGGTAAGTGGGGTGGGCGTAGTCGCCGGTAACATCGCCATAGGCGCCCTTCGAACTGGTGAATACCACCTTGCCTATATCGCCGAGGCGAGCCGCCTCGAGCATCACCACGGTCGCCAGCGCATTAACCTCGAAACCGGTTTTCGGATCGGCTTGCGCCGCGTTCGGCATCAGCGCCGCCAGATGCAGGATGGCATCGGGCCGGGTTTCCTTTATCGCGCGCAGGACCGCGGCCAGATCGCGCGTGTCGCCGCGGTAGAGCCGAAAGCTGTCGCGCACGTCTTTGAGGAAAGTCAGGTCGGGGGTCGCATCGAACACGATGGGTTCGATTCCCTGCTCAAGCAGCAGCCGCACGACCCACACCCCGTTCACACCGGTTCCGCCGGTCACCAATGCCTTACGCAGCGCCATGATTTTAATCCGGAGTGATCGTTACTTTTATCGTATTGGGATTGCCGAGTTCGCGGCCGGCGGCCTTGACCGCGTCTTCGGCGCGGCTGAGCGGATAACGGTCGCTGACCACTTCCTCGAACGGGTACTTGCGATGCGGGTCGAAGGCGAGCGCCATCCGCATCGCCTGTGCGCTACTAGTAAAGACGCCGCGAAAATTGATTTCCTTGTAGAGAAACTGGTCGAGTCGCAGCGGAGTCTCGGTTTTATCGCCGGTCACGCCGGCGTTGACCACGGTACCTTGTGGACGCACCAGCTCGATCGATTTCGCCACCGCGGCCGGGGCACCGGTCACATCGACCACCACGTCCGCGAGCCGCCCGTCGCTGGCGTCCTTGACGATTTTCGTCAGGTCCTGCTCGTCGATATTAACCACTACGTCGGCGCTGAAGCGCTTCGCCAGTTCGAGCCGGTTGCGATCGCTGCTCCGGCCGCTGGCGATGATGGTTTTGGCGCCTGCTTCACGCGCCACCGCGATGCACGCCAGTCCGATCGGTCCCACGCCCTGAATCAGCACCACGTCGCCAAGCTGGAGTCCGCCTTTGAGGATGGTCCATTGGATAGCGTTCGCCATCGCGACATTGAGCAGGATCGCGCGTTCGACCGGCAGATCATCGGGAATCTTGTAGACCTGGGTGCCGGGCGCCAGATGCATATACTCGGCGTAGGAACCCCACAGATGCGGCGGCACCGCGGCCGAGATATTGGTGCCGTAGCCGACGTTGCCCTCGCAGAATTTGTAGTTCCCGTCGATGCAATGGCGGCAGAAGCCGCAACGCACCATCGCCTCGACCACCACCCGGTCGCCCTTGCGCACACCCCATCGGCGCTGCGCGATCGGGCCGAGCTGTTCGATACGCCCGAGAATCTCATGGCCCAGGATCAGCGGGTACTCAGCGTACTTGACCGTGCCGTGATAAAGCCCGACATCGGTATGGCAGATGCCGGCCATCTCGACCCGCAGCAGGCCGGTGTCCTCCGAAATTTCGGGTAGTGCAAACCGTTTAATACTGATTTTGTCCGGCGCTTCGAGCACCGCCGCCCGCACCTGTGCACTCATACGCGATCTCCCTTGCTCGCCGATTGGCGAGTGCTATGCCGCGCTGTCGAGGTCATACCGTGTGGTGAAATTTTCCGGCACCACCTGCGTCAGGAACGCGGTATGGCATCCGGGACAGCAGAACTGACGGAAAACCACTTTCGTATCAATGTAACTCCACGGTTCGGCGAAGATCTGCGGACCCGCCTCACGCGGCGCTCCTTCGATCATCGCCAGATGTTCGAGGTAGTTTTCGCCGCGCGTACAGATGGCATGGCCGCAATGGTTGCACTTCAGAATCCGGCGTCCATCCGCATCACTCTCGACCATGTTTTCGTTCCACTGCACGTCGTGTTCACCGGGGGCGGATTTCACGCTTTTGACCACCTCGGCCGGCACCTGTCGTGCTTTTGCCTTGCGATCGGCGCGAATCTTTGCCCGCCGTTCCCCGGTCCGCTTGTGATCGACCTCGAACTTCGGGTCCAACACCACGCCGTAGATCGCGTGCGCAGCCTCGGTTGAGATGCGCAGTTCGATCAGGTCGCGGCGCACCATTGCGGGATCGCGCAGAATCGGATCGCCATAGCCGCCCGCGCCTTGCCAGTAAAGATAATGCACGTCAGTAGGATTCAAATAAGATTCCTTTTCCGACGGCTGAATCTCCCGCTGGCCGGAGATCTCATCGAGGCTCGCGGGGATGATGCCCCGGCGAATCAACTCGGGCAGGTTCGAGTCGCGCAGGGTGATATCCACCTGGCTGTTGCCAGGATAGCCGCCGTGCAAGCCGACATTCATATTGACGGCCTTGCCCGATCCCGAAATAACCAGGCTCATCGGCGTCTCGGTGTTATGCGGCACGATGCACATCGAGGCCGACATGCCGCCGCGAAACTTGCCCGGGCCGCCGGAGTCGGCTTCCTCACGCCGCCACAGGTAGAGCAGCGGATTCATGAACTCGACCATCTCGACGTCGGGCGCGCGGCCCATGACGATCCCCGGCAGGCCGCCGGTATCGACCCCGTCGCCATCGGTGCGCGCACCCATGCCGCCCGCCATCGGATCCATCAGCATCGTCACGAACGGCTTCTGGTACTGGTCGATTCCCGACAGCACAGCGAGCGACCAGGTTCCCGTGCATACCGACATGGCGGATTTCTTATGCTCGGGATGCGCGATCATCATTTTCGACAGGCATTCCTGCACCGCATTCGCGGTGGTCCAGCCCGATGCCACCGAGGCTTTCGAGATCCCAGCCGGGAAGGTGCAGTTATTGAGCGTGCCCTCCTCGCTGATGATATCGAAACATCGGAGCAGGCCGCCCGCCGCCCACGGAATATCGCCGCACAGCGCCGGCAGTGTGCTCCAGAGAATCCCCGCATGCAGCGTGCTGTGGGTGCAATTGATCAGGCCTTCGACCTGCGGATCGGTGCCGCGAAAATCGAAGGTCAGGTGATCGTCTTTCTTGATCAGATTGAGAACAATCTTGTACAGACCGCGATCGCCCTCGCGCGCCTCCTCCTGATAGGAAACCGCATGCCAGTTGCCGTCGGGAATCGCCCGCAGCTTGGCGCGCACGCGGGACTCGGTATCGTCGAGCATCCGCTTCATCACCGCCTTGACCATATCTGGGCCGTACTTGCGGATGAGCGTTTTCAACTGCTCGTGAGCGAAATTGTTGGCCCCGATCTGAGCGCGCAGATCCAGCGCGACCAGCCGCGGAATTCGCGAGCGGCGCAGGTAGACATCTTCGACATCGCGTTGCAGCCGGTAGCCTCGCACGATCTTGACCGGCGGCGTGGGTAGCGATTCCCAGAACACGTTGCGCGCGCGCGGGGTCCAACTGCCCGGGGCTACACCGCCCAAATCCAGTTGATGCGATGAGGCGGAGGTCCAGCCAAACAGCTTGCCCTCCCAGAACAGCGGCCCATACACCGCAACATCGTTCTGATGCATCCCGCCGCCGACCCAGGGATCGTTGCACAGGAACATGTCGCCTTCTTCGATCCCCGGATTATCGGCGCGGTTCTCCAGCGTCCACTTGACCGCGCGATCTAGCGCGATCGCCAGTCCGGCGTTGTATGGTCCGATCTGCACCAGATCGCCCACCTCGTCCATCAGTGCGAAGTTGAAGTCGTTGGCGTCGGTAACCACGATCGATCCTGACATGCGCTTGATCGCGTCACCCATCTCCTCGGTCGCCATCCATAGACGATGGCGGATCACCTCGAAGGTGAGCGGATCGACCTGATCGGCGCCCGTCGCTGAGACCGTATGCAGGTTAAGATATTTCGACGCCTTGGCGTGAACCGCCTCGCCAGTGTTGCCCTTGTAGGCGAAGATTTCAGATCCCGGAATCGTTACAGCCATCGATCACCTCACTCATTTACCGCCCATTCTGTCATTCTGAGCGCAGCGAAAAATCCCGGGATTCTTCACTTCGCAGACTCCGTTCAGAATGACAATCTGACTTGTGCATAGGTTCCTTATACGCGCGCGGCTGCCGAATGCGGCGGCGCGAGTTGCTTCAGCCGCAATTGCGGCTCCGCGGCCGGCACAATTTCGGTCAGCAGCGCGACGTAACAGCCGGGACAGCAGTATTGGCGGAACACGATCGGCGCGTCGACGAACTCGCGCGCATCGCCGCGAATCTGCGGTCCCGCTTCCGACGGCGATCCTTCATGCTTGATCGCGCCGTCCAGATAGTTGCCGCCGCGTGCGGCGAGTTGGGTGCCGCAATGAGCGCAGCACCATGCGCCCGCGCCATCCAGCACCAGGTTATCGTCGATCCGCGCCCACTCCGGGTTGGGCGGCTTGCGCGGCAGCGGTTCGCGGCCGGCTTTGGTGACCCGCTGCATGAACAATTGCCGCCGTAGTTCCGTGGTGGCTGCGGGATCGAAACCGCCGCCGCTCTTGAGCACGACACCATAAATGCTGCGCGCGGCCAGCGCGGAGACCTTATGCTCGGCGACGTCATACACTACACGTTCCGGATCGCGCAGCAGCGGATCGCCATACGCGCCCCCGCCTTGCCAGTTGGCGTAGTAAACGTCGTCCCATTCGAGATCGATGCCGCCTTCGGGCTGCATCATCTCGATCGTTCCACCGAGATCGGACAGCTCACGCGGCCAGCGTCCCTTGGCGAGGCTTTGACGAAAACTCGAGCCGCGCACCGCCACGTCATAAGTCGTGTTGCATGGATAGCCACCGCTGATGCCGGTGGCTTGCGGAATCGCCTTGCCGGTGGACGACACCACGATATGCATCTGGCGCAGCGACGAGTCATGGATCACATAACAACTGGCGCCGCCCAGCCCGCCGCGAAAACGTCCCGGACCGCCGGAATCGATCTCCTCGCGCCGCCACAAATACAAGATTGGGAACTGAAACTCGTTCATCTCGGCGTCGGCCGCGCGGCCCATCGGGATCGTAGCTTCGCCGCCCGTATCGACTCCATCGGAGTCGGAGCGAGCGCCCAGCCCGCCGATCATCGGATCGCACAGCATGGTGACGAACCCGTTATCGCGCTGATCGACGCCCGACAGCAGCATCAAATCCCATGATCCCGAGCATACGCTCATTGCGTTCTTGCGATGCACCGGATGCATATCCAGCATCGCCGACAGGCATTCGGTCACCGCGCTTTGCGTGGCCCAGCACGACGCGACCGAGGCTTTGCAGATGCCAGCCGGGAAGGTGCAATTATTGATGGTGCCGTCGTCGCTGATGATCTCGATACAGCGCTCGAGGCCGCCGGGCGCCCACGGCATGTCGGCGCACAACCACGGCAGCAGGATGCTGACCACGCCGGCCCGCATGCCGGAATAGGTGCAGTTGATCATGCCCTCGACCTGCGGGTCGGTGCCGCGAAAATCGAAGCTCAGATGGTCGTCCTGCTTGGTCATCGCGACCACGATCTTGTACAGCCCACGTTCGCCCTGTTTGGCCTGATCCTGATGGGCGACCGCGTTCCAGGTTCCGTCGGGCAGGGTGCGCAGCTTTTTTCGCAGCCGATCCTCGGCATCGTCCATGATCCGGTACATCACCGCCTTGACCACATCGGCGCCGTATTTGCGGATCAGCGAAGCGAGGCGTTCATGCGCGATATTGTTGGCGCCCATCTTGGCGCGCAGATCGAGCGCGATCAGCTTGGGCATCCGCGAGCGGCGCAGATACGCATCTTCGATATCCGATCGCAGTTCGTATTTCTCGACGATCTTAATCGGCGGAGTGGGCAGCGATTCCCAGAAAATGTTTTCCGATCGCGGGGTCCAGCTTCCCGGCGAAACCCCGCCGAGGTCCACCTGATGGGCCACCGCGCAGGTCCAGGCGAAAACCTTGCCCTCCCAGAACATCGGCGCGAACAGCGAAACGTCATTCTGATGAATTCCGCCGCCAACCCACGGATCGTTGCACAAAAACATGTCGCCTTCGGCGATGCCGGGATTGGCCGAGCGATGCTCGAGCGTCCATTTCACCGCCATGTCCATCGAGGCGCATAACTCGGTGTTGTAAAGCCCAACCTGCACCTCGTCGCCGAGTTCGTCCATCACCGCGCAATCGAAGTCATTGCAATCGGTAACCACCACCGAGCCCGACATGCGCTTGAGCGCTTCGCCCATCTCCTCGGTGATCGCCCACAGACGATGGCGGATCACTTCGTAGGTCAGCGGGTCGATTTTGGCGACTCGCTCCTGATCCACCGAGTGCATCCTGAGGGTGTGCGGAATTTTCTTTAGAATCTCGGCGCGCGGACTGGGCCGATAAGCGAATTTTTCGGAACCTGCAATCGTTTGAATCATTAAAAAAGCCTTTCAGATAGAAATTTATGCGCGGCCCGCCCGGTCTGCCAATTCTTTGACGCGGTACTGGGTTTCGTCATTCGGGACAATTTCAGTCAGGATCGCGACGTAGCATCCGGGGCAGCAGAACTGACGAAAAACGATATGCTGATCGACGAACATGGCCGGCTCGCCGCGAATCTGCGGACCCGCTTCAGCCGGGACCCCACGCCGAAGATGCGCGCCATCGAGATAGTTGCGCCCCGGTTCCGCCAGCGTGGTCCCGCAATGAGCGCAAATCCAGCGCCCGTCGGCATCGGTGACGATATTATCATCGATTCGCGAGCTTCCGGATTTGACCGGCTGCGACGGTTTGGGTTGCGCCGCTTTATTCCCGGCGCGTGTCTTCAATAGTTCGATCCGCAGCCTGGCGGTCTGATCGGGTATCACCTTTCCGTCGGCGTCGAGCGCCACGCCGAAAAGCCCGCGCGCAGCCTCCACCGAAACTTTTTTCTCCAGCACATCGTAGGCCACGCTGGCAGGATCGCGCAGAATCGGATCACCGTAGCCGCCGCCGCCCTGCCAATTGGTGTAGTACACGTCGTTCCATCCGAGCTGGGAATCGCATTCCGGCGGCAGATGATCGAAATTGCCGCGCAGGTCTTTCAGATCGCGAGGCCAGCGGCCGCCCTTGAGCAGATCCCGGAAGTTCGAGTTCCGTATCGCGACATCATATGAGGTATTGGCCGGGTAGCCGCCGCTGATGCCGCATGCGAGCGGCACCGCCTTGCCCGCTGACGATACCACCAGACCCATCGTCTGCAGTGAGGAATCATGAATGATGAAACAGCTTGACGCGCCCAGTCCGCCGCGGAAACGGCCGGGGCCGCCGGAATCGATCTCCTCGCGCCGCCAAAGATAAAGAATCGGGAACTGAAACTCGTTCATCTCAACGTCCGCCGCGCGGCCCATCGGGATACATGGTCCGCCGCCGGTATCGACACCGTCCTGATCGGATCGCGCGCCGAGTCCGCCCACCATCGGATCGCACAACATGGTGACGAAACCATTGTCGCGCTGATCGACTCCCGAAAGCAGAATCAGGTCCCAGGTTCCCGAACAAACGCTCATCACGTTTTCGCGATGGGTCGGATGCATGTCGAGCATACCCGCGATGCACTCGGTGGCTACATTGTGCGTAGCCCAGGTCGATCCGACCGAAGCTTTCGAGATGCCGGACGGGAAGGTGCAATTGTTCAGTGTGCCATCCTCGCTGACAAATTCGAGGCAGCGATCGATTCCGCCCGGCGCCCACGGAATATCGCCGCACAGCCACATCATCACGATTGCGAGCACGCCGGCGCGCATCCCCGCATAGGTGCAGTTGATCATCCCGGTGACCTGCGGGTCAGTCCCGTGAAAATCGAAGATCAGGCGGTCGTCCCGCTTGCTCATCGCGAGCACCACCTTGTGCAGTCCGCGATCGCCGGTGCGCGCCTGATCCTGGTACGAGACCGAGCGCCAGACGCCATCGGGCAGGCTGCGCAGCTTGGCCCGCAGCCGTTCTTCGGCGTCGTCCATCACGCGCGCCATCACCGCCTTGACCGTATCCGCGCCGTACTTGCGAATCAGAATCGCCAGCCGCTCGTGCGCGACATTGTTGGCGCCCATCATCGCGCGCAGATCGAGCGCCAGCAGCTTCGGCATCCGCGATCGCCGTAGAAAGGCGTCTTCGATATCGGAACGCAGCGTGTATTTTTCGATCAGTTTGATCGGCGGGGTTGGCAGCGACTCCCAAAAGACGTTCTCCGAACGCGGGGTCCAACTGCCCGGCGAAACCCCGCCCACATCCACCTGATGCGCCACCGCGCAGGTCCATCCGAACAGCTCGCCTTCCCAGAAAAACGGTGCGAACAGCGAGGCGTCATTCTGATGCAAGCCGCCGCCGACCCACGGATCGTTGCACAGGAACATGTCGCCTTCCGCGATGCCGGGATTGACCGCGCGATGTTCGAGCGTCCACTTGACCGCCATGTCCATCGAGGCGCAGAGCTGCGCGTTGTACAGTCCAACCTGCGCCTCGTCGCCGACCTCGTCCATCAGGGCGCAGTCGAAATCGTTGCAGTCGGTGACCACCACCGAGCCCGACATCCGCTTGATCGCTTCGCCCATCTCCTCGGTGATCGCCCATAATCGATGCCTGATCACCTCGTAGGTAAGCGCGTTGAGCTTTTCGACCTGGCCGCGATCGACCGTATGCAGCCGCAATCCCGCCGGAATTTTCCGCACGATATCGCCACGCGAACTGGGCCGATAGGCGAACTTTTCTGAACCCGCAATTGCCTGAATCATCGAAACAGCTCCCGGTTCAGCCGAAGTGGATTACCAGGTTGCCGAGGCGATCGACCGTCGCGCCCGCGCGCGGCGGGATAGCGACCGTGGTGGTGGGCGCCTCGACAATCGCCGGACCTTCTAGCTCGTGGCCGAAGGCCAGCTTTTCATAATCGTATACCGAGGTTTCGTTCCAGCCCGCGACCACGTCGAGAAACGCGCGGCGGGTGCCTTTGATCGCGCTCTTCAAACTGTTTTTCGCTTTCGGCAGTTCGGGCAGGGTGGGCTTGAATGGCAGATAGCCAACCGCGAACACCCGATAGGTGATGAATTGGATGCCGGCCTCGCGATAGCCGGTGCCTTTGCCGTACAGCTTGGTGTATAGCTCCTCGAACCCTTCGGTGATTCCGTGCACATCGCTTTCACTGAGCTTGCCCGCTTTGACCGGAGTTGAAACCTCGGCCAGTTGCAGCGTGTAGCGGATGTCGATTTCGCGCGCCATCGTGACCCGCGAGAACGGGATGCGCTGCGCGTCCAGATCCGCCCGCAGCCGGGTCTCAAGTTCGTCAAAGGTGGCGTTCACCACCTCCGCTGAAATCGGAAAATTCTGTGGGCGCGACACTTCGGCCGCCAGCCCTACATTCGAGGCCGCCAAACCGAAGGCCGAGAATGCGGCGGCGGTCGATCCGAGCGGAACCACCACCGTGGCGACGCCGAGATCGGCCGAGTAGCCGGCGCAATGCACCGGTCCCGCGCCGCCGAATGAGTAGAGCGCGAAGTCGCGCGGATCGTAACCGGCGCTGACCACCGATTTGCGCACCAGGTCGGAGGCCTGTGCATTGGCGATGCTATAGATAGTTGCGGCGGCATCCTCGACGCTCATCTTGAGCGGTCCGGCGATTTTCTCGCGAATCGCTTTTTCGGACAGGTCGCGTCGCAGTTTCTTGCGTCCGCCCAGGAAGAAATCCGGATTGAGGATGCCCAGCACCAGGTCCGCATCGGTGATCGTGGGCTCGGTTCCGCCGGCGTCATAGCAGACTGGTCCCGGCGCGGCGCCCGCGCTGCGCGGGCCGACTTTGAGGTTGCCGCCCTGATCGATCCATGCGATCGCGCCGCCGCCGCTTCCGATCGCGGCCACCCGCACCATCGGCAGGTTAAGCGTGTATTGATTGATGACCGTGGTGTTGGCGGTGACCGGCTTACCATCGACCACCAGCCCAACCAGAAAGGTGGTGCCGCCCATATCGGTCGAGATGATGTTCTTATGGTCGAGCGATTCGCCCAGGTTGACCGCCCCGACCACACCGCCCACCAGCACCGATCCGATCGTGCTGATAGCCTGGCGTGGCGCGGTTTCGGCCGAGATCGTGCCGCCCGATCCCTGCATGATCAACAGTACGCCACCGAAGCTGCGCTGCTTGAGCTCGGCTTCGAGCGATCGCAGATAGTGCCGCAGAGCGGGACCGACCTGACCGTTCATTATCGTGGTGACGCTGCGCGGATATTCGCGAATTCGCGGACATACCTCGCTCGAGAGGCTGACGTACATTTCGGGGGCGATCTCGTGGATCAGGTCGCGGATGCGATTCTCGTGCGATGGGTTGCGAAACGACCACAGCAGCGAAACCGCAATCGCGGCGACGCCTTCGTCGATCAGTTCCTTGACCGCCGAGCGGGTAACCTCCTCGTTGAGCGGCAGGATTTCGGCGCCCTTGTAATCGATGCGCTCGTCAATCTCCTTTACCAGCCGTTTGCGCACCAGCGGCGGCGGCTTGTTGGTGCGCGTGAAATCCTGGATCTGTTCCGGGCCGAGCCCCGCATAGCGCCCCTCGCCATTCATGATCACGATCGAGTCGCCATGTCCGCAGGTGGTCATGAAGCCCACTTTGGCCGCCGTCCCGGTAACCAGCGAGTTCAATGACGCGGTGGTGCCGTGACAGATGTAGCTGGTATTGCGCAACAGGTCCGCAGTGCTGAGCTGGAGCCGTGTGGCCAGTTCGTCGATCGCGTCGATTACGCCGCGAGCATAGTCATCGGGGGTAGAGGGTGCTTTGGCCGAGACCACGCGCGCCTGCTCATCGGTTGCGAAGGCATCGGTGAAAGTGCCGCCAATATCGATTCCGAGAATAAATTGCATGTGTTAACGCTTCCTGAAATCCAAGTATCCGCCATAGACTTATTTGAAGTGAAGCGGGGTTTGAGAGCAATTACCAGAGAAGCCGCACACTTGCCATATCGCCGCATTGTTCGCACAAAGTTTTAGCGGCGAGTTGCACCGCCTTGTGACTTGTGGTTTTAGAAAGCGGCGACCTACAGTAATTGGAATGAGGTGCTTGTAAATGGCATATGCAATCGGGGTTGACGTCGGCGGCACTTTCACCGACGCCTTCGCCTCCAGCGACTCCGGCGTGGTCACTTCGGCTAAATCGCCGTCGACGCCGCCGGATTTTTCGCGCGGCGTTATCGCGGCGCTGGAGGAACTGGCGCGGACGCTCGAGCTCACGCTCGATCAGTTGATGGCGCAGACTTCATATGTCTGCCACGGCACCACCTCGACGCTTAACGCGCTGGTGACCGGCGATACGGCCAAAATCGGGTTTCTCACCACCAAAGGCCATCGCGATTCCATTTATATTATGAATATCGAAGGCCGCTACGCCGGCCTCGGTCCGGAACAGATTCAAAATTTCGTGCGCACCAATAAACCGCCGGTGCTGCTGCCCAAGCGCCGCGCAAAAGAGATCACCGAGCGGGTGGACTATGCCGGCGAGGTGGTGGTCAAGCTCAACGAGGACGAAGTTCGCGCCGCGGTCAAGGAGCTGCTGGCCGACGGGGTCGAGGCGATCGCGGTTTCCTACCTGTGGTCGTTTCGCAATCCCGCCCATGAGCATCGGACGCGGGAAATAATCCGGGAGCTGGCGCCGTCGATGTTCGTCGGCCTCTCGTGCGATATCTGTCCCAAAATTCGCGAGTACTCGCGTGCCGCCACCACCATCATGAGCACGCAGGTCGGCCCGACGCTGCGCAAGTATCTCGAGCCGCTGCAACGCGATTTGTCCAAGGCGGGACTTA
Source organism: Deltaproteobacteria bacterium (assembly GCA_027317185.1). Lineage (GTDB taxonomy): Bacteria > Desulfobacterota > Binatia > Binatales > Binataceae > JAJPIG01. The sequence continues at coordinate 16,867 of DAHVFB010000035.1, read as the reverse complement.
AAGGGCCGCTGCTCGTGATGCAGGGTTCCGGCGGCACGGTGGCGGCCGAGGATGCGCCGAATCACGCGATCACCACGATCGGATCGGTGCTGACCGGCGGCGTGGTCGGCGGGATGCATCTGGGTGCGCGGCTGGGCCATCGCAACATCATCACCACCGATGTCGGCGGCACCACCTTTCTGGTCGGGATGATCGTCGACAACAGCCCGGTCTTCACCACCACCAGTTTCATCAACCAGTACACTATCAACGCGCCGATGATGCGCGTGCAATCGATCGGCAGCGGCGGCGGCGCGATCGCCTGGGTCGATCCCGGCGGCAATCTGCGGGTCGGACCCCGATCGGCCGGCGCAGCGCCCGGTCCCGCGTGTTATGGACAAGGCGGACTGGAACCTACGGTGACCGACGCCGACCTCGCGCTGGGAATTTTGAACTCGAAATTTTTTCTCGGCGGACGCTGGCAACTGCGGCCGGATCTGGCCGTGAAAGCGCTGCACGAAAAAGTCGGTGTGCCGCTCAAGCTCTCCGATGAGGAAGCGGCGGTGGCGGTTTTTGCGGTGCAGAACTCGCAAACCGCCGACCTGATGCGGCGATCGGTGCTGGAGGCCGGCTACGATCCGCGCGATTTCGTGGTTTACGCGTTTGGCGGCGCCGGTCCGGTTCATGCCTGGGCCTACTCGAAAGACGTGGGTGTGCGCGAGCTGGTGGTGCCGCTCGGTCCGACCGCCTCGGCGTTTTCGGCCTATGGACTCGCCGCTTCGGATATCATCATCTCCGCCGAACTTTCCGATCCGGCGAATTTTCCGTTCGATCCGGCTGCCGTCAATCGCAATTTCGAGAACCTTGAGAAAGACGTGCTCTCGCGCTTGAAGGGGCAGGGCGTCAAATTCAAATCAATCGAAACCCGGCGCGAGTTGGATATCCGCTTCACGCTGCAAATCGCGGAAGTCGCGACCGCGATTAAGAATGGCAAGCTCAACGAAGCTGATATGAGTGTGATCGCCACCGACTTCGAGAAAAAATACGAGATGCTGTATGGCAAAGGCACCGGCTATCGCGAGGCCGGTCTGCAGGCGATCACCTACCGGGTCTTCGGCACCGGGATGCTGCCGCTCAAGCCGGTGCTGCCCGCGATCGCGAAGGCCAACGGTACGCCGGCTAAGGACGCGATCAAAGAGCGCCGGCCGGTGTTGCTCGATCCGCAGCTCGGATGGCAGGAGACGCCAATTTACGACTACCAGAAGCTCGCGGCCGGTCACGAGTTCGACGGTCCGGCGATCGTCGAGACCCCGACTACCACCGTGGTGATGGCGCTCGGCAATCACGCCACAGTGGACGATCTAGGCAATATTGTGATCAAGTTTTCATAGGCAGGTTGTTTCAACTACCGATAGGTACGTAAACGGTTCGGTTTGGATTTCGGCGTTCGCGCCGCATAGAAGATACGACAAGGAGAACGACCATGGCGGAATGTATGGCGGCGGTAGTCACGAAGTACAATGCACCGCTGGAGCTATGGCGAGTGCCGGTTAAAGAGGATTTGGAGCCGAATTCGGCGCTGGCCAAGGTCGAAGCGGCGACGCTGTGCGGCACCGATGCGCATCGATGGCAGGGGCATCTGACCGAAGGCGGCGGCGCCGATCTGCCGTTTATCGAGCCGGTCACCACTCCGTTCGTCCCCGGCCATGAGACCTGCTGCACCATCGTGGAGATGCGCGGCAATCTGTTCGATCTGCTCAACCAGCCGCTCAAGGTGGGCGACCGCGTGATCTGCTCATATCCCCATTGCGGTCACTGCTACTACTGCACAGTGACGCGGCAGACCACGTTGTGCTCGAAGAACATCAGCTTCGGTCATTCACTTCCGAAGGACCTGCTCGGCGGCTGCGCGGAATATCATTACTACCCGCCGCGCGGAAGCTTTGTTCGTATCCCCGAGGAGGTAAGCTCCGCGCTGGCCGCCTCGGCGGCGTGTGCGCTGCGCACGGTGATGCACGGGTATGAGCATCTGGGCCCGATCGTCAGCCATGAAAATCTGCTGGTGCTGGGCAGTGGTCCGCTCGGGTTGTACTCGTTGGCGGTGGCGAAGGATCTCGGGGTCAAGCGGGTCCTGATGATCGGTGCGCCGGATGCGCGGCTGAAAGTGGCGAAAGAGTGGGGCGCGGACGCGGTGCTCAATCTCGATCAGATCTCGAACCTGAAAGATCGGCACCAGTGGGTGCTGGATCATACCGAGGGCCGCGGCGCCGATGTGGTTTTCCAATGCGCGAATTCGCGCGCGTTGCCCGAGGCGCTTCAGATGTGCCGTCCCGGCGCACGCCTGATCAATATCGGCGTCAGCGGTGGTCCGGCGATCGAATTCAATCCGATGATGTTCTTCAAGCAGGTGCGGATCAGCAGCGTGGTGATGGCCGAAGCGCGCCATTTCCATCAGGCGATCGACTTCCTGGCCACCCGCCGCAAGCAGTTCAAATTCGACCAGATTCTTTCCGGCACCTATACGCTGGATAAAACCGGCGAGGCGCTGAAGGCGATGGCCGAATATCGCGAAGTGAAGCCGGTGATTGTGCCGAAGATTGCGGCATGATCGCAAAGACGGATGCCGGTCCGCCACACAGAGGTCAGGTACGATGGAGCTGCTGATTTCCGCTGACTCCCACGTGTTCGAGCCGATCGATTTATGGCGGTCCCGGCTGCCCGAGCGATTTCGAAACGCCAGCCTGCCGATTTCGCAAGCGCAAGCCAAATCGTTTGCCGCTCATCCGGGCGGTACCGATCCGCAGGCGCGGCTGTCCGAGATGAAAACTGACGGGGTCAGCGCCGAGGTCTTGTATCCGACCGTGGCGCTGGGCCTGTTCGGGCTTGACGATCCCGCGCTGCAGCGGGCTTGCTTCGAGGTCTACAACGACTGGCTATGCGATTATTGCGCGGTTGCGCCGGAGCGTCTGCTCGGGATTGCGCTGATTGCCTGCTACGACATCGACGAAGCGGTCGAGGATCTCCGGCGCTATCGCGCGCGCGGCCTGCGAGGTGCGGAAGTCTGGATGGCGCCAGTGGCCGGGCTGCCGTTCTATTCAGCCCATTACGATCGCTTCTGGGCGGCTGCTCAGGAAGTGAAGATGCCGGTCAGCCTGCACATCCTGACCGGTCACGATTACAGCCGGAAGCTGTTCGATGATCCGCGCAGCAACTCGCTTGAATGGTTTCGCGGCCCGGTCAATCGCAAGCTCGATTCGGTCATGACCGCGCTCTACGACATCATGTTTTCAGGCGTGTTTCAGCGCTTTCCGGGACTCAGGCTGGTGCTGGTCGAAAACGAGATCGGATGGCTGCCGTTCGTGATCCAGCAGTGGGATTACTATTTCAAACGCTTTCGCGATACCTTGGACCTGCCGATCAAACGTCTGCCGAGCGAATATTTCGCGGACAATGTGTTCGCCACCTTCTTCAACGACGCGGTGGGATGCCGCCAGCTCGGGTTCTGGGGCACCACCAACTGCATGTGGTCCAACGACTTTCCGCATCCCAACTCGACCTGGCCGAAATCGCGCGAAAAGATCGACCAACTGCTCGGTCATCTGCCGCCGGATCAACGAGCCAGTGTGCTGTCATCCAATGTCGCTAATCTGTACGGGATCAAGACCAAATCATTGACCGCCTAAGAAGTGGCGAGCTTCAAAAATCACAGTGAACAGAGGAGACAAGCGAGTGAAAAAAGCCATCTGGGTTCTGGCCGCCTTCGGTGCGGTCGCATTGGCCGGTGCGCCGGCCTTTCCGGCGAGTAGGGCGAGCAGTGCAAAGGCGGAGATTACTGCGCTCGAACACAAGTGCATCGCGGCGCAAAACGCCGACGAAGCAGTGCAATGTTTCGATCCGAACGACATCGCGCTCTACGATTTTACGCCACCGCTGGAATATTCCGGGATGAAAGCCGTGCGCGAGCACATGGAGGGCGTTTTTGCCAACTTCAAGGATCCGAAGGCGAGCTTTTTGGAACTTGAGGTCGTGACCGACGGCAAGCTCGGCATCGCCAACAGCATCCAGCACTTCACCTGGACCGGCAAGGACGGCACACCGATGGAGGGCAACTTCCGGGTTTCCGACTCCCTCCACAAGGTGGGGGGCAAATGGAAAATTTTCCACTCGCACGTCTCCGTTCCGGTCGATCCGGCGACTGGCAAGGCGGTCATGAACGCCAAGCTATGACGCGGGAAATGTCAGCGTAGTGCACACCGGCTGAATCCGTTACGGCTTCGTATACCACGGCGTCATCAAGTACTATGAAGCCGGTTGGGGCCTGGACCGGGAGGATCGCAATGGCGGGTACAGTTTCACGAACCAGCAACGTGGGCGTTGCGACCGGCGGCGAATCGAGTCAGCGCCGGACGTCGCGCAGCGGGTATATCAAGGCCAAATTTGGCTTTCGCAATTATTGGTACCCGGCCATCTTCTCGCGCGAATTGACCGACAAGCCGGTGGGCGTGCGCCTGCTCGGCGAGAACATCTTGATTCGCCGGGTGGGCGATCGTGCGATGGCGGTTGCCGACCAATGCCTGCATCGCGGCGTGCGCTTTTCGCGTAAGCCGGAGTGCTACACCGCGGATACCATCACCTGCTGGTATCACGGCTTCACTTACAGTTTCACCGACGGCAAGCTGGTCGAGATCCTTACCGAACCGGGCTCCAGCCTGATTGGGAAACTCGCGCTCAAAACCTACCCGGTGAGCGAGGCCAAAGGGATCGTGTTCGTCTTTGTCGGCGACCGCGAGCCGGGCGATCTGGCGCACGACGTGGCGCCGAACTTTCTCGATCCCGACCTCGAGATCGACGGCATTCGCGATGAGGTGGCCTCCAACTGGCGGCTCGGCGCTGAGAACGGTTTCGACACCACGCATATTTATATCCATCGCGACTCGGTGCTGGTGCCCGGCAACAACCTCGCGCTGCCGCTCGGGCTGGTTCCCGGCGATCTGCATGGAATCAGCGTCTACGGCGAAAACGAACCCAAGGGCGTGCTCGACCATACCTTCGAGAATTACCAGCCGGTATTCGAGGGAAAAATCGACGGACAAACGGTGGCGCGATCGAAAGGTATCGGCAACCAAAAGATCGTCGCCAGGGAAGTATCGATCTGGATGCCCGGCATGTTGAAGGTGGACCCGTTTCCCGATCCATCGTTGATCCAGTTTGAATGGTATGTGCCGATCGACGGCGAACGGCATATGTACTGGCGCGTGCTCGGCCAGCGTGTCAGCGATACCGCCGAGGCGGACGCTTTCCATCAGGAGTTTCACAATCGATGGAAGTCGCTGGCGCTGCATGGATTCAACGACGAAGACATCAGGGCGCGCGAAGGGATGCAGGAATTCTACCAGCACGATAAAGCCTGGGCGCAGGAGCATCTGTTCAAACCCGATCGATGCATCGTCGAGTGGCGCAAACTCGCCAGCCGGCATAATCGGGGGATTCAGCCGCCGGCGAACGGGTAATCAAGTTTGGATTGGCGACCGGATCGTCGAAGACTCTTGATCTGAGCTCCAGCCCGATGAGAGTGTCTAATCCGGACCGATGATGGACCGGTAATAAGTAATGGGCATCGTTATTCCGATTGGCGGGCCGCAAAATGCGAAGCTGCGTCCCGTGCCCTTAGCGCCACGGGTCACTGACGCCAATGCGATCGGACCCGGCACAATAGTTCTGCTGTTCACGATCGTGTCGGTGGCGATGATTGCCGTGATCGTGGTGATGGGCGCGAGTTCGTGGGCTGACGCGATAACCCTGGTATTCCTTATTTCGGTAATTGCTCTGCTCAAGATCGGTCTCGCAAACCTGCTTTTTTATACTCTGCTGAAAGCTGATCAGCAGCCCGACAGGCGTTTGATCGAGGTGCAGCCGGAACCAAAGCCGCGGCCTCGCCGGCGTCCGGCCAGAATAAAGTTCCTGAGACCGGTTGATTTATGCTCGCCTCCGCGCGCTGGTGATCGAGGCGTTTGAGCGGACTTTATCGGCTCACCTCGGAAGCTTCCGATGCGGCCCGGCGGCCGCCGTTGCCGCCGGCAATCCAGCGGTAAATAATCGGCAATACATAGAGCGTGAATGGGGTCGAGGTCAGCAGGCCGCCGATCACCACGGTTGCCAGGGGGCGCTGAACTTCGGCGCCGGCGCCATGCGAGATTGCCATCGGAATGAATCCGAACAGCGCCACCAGCGAGGCCATCAGGATGGGACGCAGACGTTCGCGCGGTGCTTCGATCAAGGCCTCGTCGAGCGAACGTCCGCTTTCCCGCAACCGGTTGATCTCTGAAACCAGCACCACGCCGTTCAATACGGACACCCCAAAGAGGGTGATAAATCCGACGCCGGCGGTAATCGAGAAGGTGAGGTTGCGGCAGATCAGCGCCAGTATCCCTCCGGATCCTCCCAGCAGCACGTTGCCGAAAACCAGCAACGCCAACCGCATCGAATTGAACGTGTTGTACAACAGCACCACGATCAGCAGCAGCGAGGCCGGAACCAGGATCATCAGCCGCTGCGAGGCGCGCTGCAGGTTCTCGTATTGCCCGCCCCATTCGATACGCCAGCCACGCGGCAGTTGAATCTGAGCGCTGATCGCGGCGCGGGCTTGCGACACAAAGCTGCCCAGATCGGTGCCGCGGACATTAGCCGCGACCGTGACGCGGCGTGTCAGGTTCTGCCGCCAGATCGAGACCGGCCCTTCGCTCACTTTAATTTTCGCGATCTGCGCAAGCGGCAGCAGCTCGCCGCGCGGTGCAGCCACCTGAATATCTTCCAACCGATCGAGACTCCCGCGCGACGAGCGCTCGAAACGCACCTGTAGCGGGTAGCGCGCCTGACCTTCGACCACCTGGCCCACCACTCGTCCACCGATGGTGGCGACGGTATCGAGCACGTCTGACGCGTTGATTCCGTAGCGCGCCACCGCCGCGCGATCGACTTCGATATTGATCGACGGCAAACCGCTGCGCGGAATTATTTTGAGGTCCGCGGCGCCGGGCAGAGCCTTGATCACGGCGAGAATTTTGTGACTGAGGATCATCATTTTGTCGAGATCGTCGCCGTAAAGATGAATCGCGACGTCACCCTTGACGCCGGCGATCATGTCGTTGACGCGCGATTCGATTGGTTGCGAGAAGCCGAACCGCATCTGCGGCACCTGTTGATTCAGTTGCCGCTGGATTTCCGCGATCAGATCATCGCGGCTATGCACGCGCCATTGATCGCGTGGCTTCAGAAACACGTAAACATCGGCTTCGTCCGGACCGATGGTATCGGTGGCGATTTCGGGACGCCCGATACGGCTGACCACATGCGCCACTTCGGGCAGTTTCAACATCGCCTTTTCAGCCGCGGTCGAAGTCTGGATCGCCGCTTCGAGCGACATGCTCGGGACCTGGAGCACGTCGAGGTTGAGCGTGCCTTCGTCGAGCGTGGGAATGAACTCGGTGCCGAGAAATGGGGCGGCCGCGAGGCTGACAATCAGGATAGCGGCGGTCGCGCCAATCAATATTCGTGGACGCCGATTGACGAATGCGCTGGCCGCACGATGGAGCCGGTCGAAGATGCGGCCGACCAATGGATCGTGATGCACGCCGGCGCGCAGAAAGATCGAGGCCAGCACCGGCACCAAGGTGAGGGCGCAAAGCAGCGATCCGCTCAGCGCAAAGATGACGGTGAGCGCCATCGGGCGGAACATCTTCCCCTCGACTTCCTGGAAAGTGAGGATCGGAAGGTAGACCACGATAATGATGCCGATCGCGAAGACGATCGGACGCAACACCTCGCGCCCGGCCTCGAACACCCGGTGAACCATCGAATCCCCGGCGGAACCGCCATGCGAGGTGCGGCGTACGATGTTCTCCATCATCACCACGGAACCGTCGACGATCAGGCCGAAGTCAATCGCACCCAGGCTCATCAGATTTCCCGAGACGCCCATGAAGTTCATGCCGATGAAGGCGGCGAGCATCGAGAGCGGAATCACGGCGGCGACGATCAGGCTGGCGCGGATATCGCCGAGAAACAGAAACAGCAGGACCGTAACCAGAAGCGCGCCTTCGATCAGATTATGGCCGACGGTGGTGATGGTGCGGCGAATCAGGTCAGAACGATCGTAGTAGGGGACGACTCTCACGCCGGGGGGAAGGCTCGGTTCGATTTCGACCAGCTTGGCCTTGACCGCGTCCACCACCGTGCGGGAGTTTTCGCCGATCAGCAGCATCACCACCCCGGCGACGGTCTCGCCTTTGCCGTCATGGGTGACCGCGCCCTGCCGGAGCAGCGGGGCAAAGGCGACTTCGCCGAGATTGCGCACGTAGATCGGCACCCGATTGCGACTGGCCACCACGATATTGGCCACATCGGCGATCGAGGTGATCAAGCCTGAGCCGCGGATCACCTGCTGCTCGCCGTTATGCACTATGTAGCCGCCGCCGGCGCTCAGGTTGTTGCGCTCCAGCGCATGGAAAACGTCCTGTAACGAGACGCCATAGGCAACCAGCGCATCGGGCCGCAATTGAACCTCGTAGGTTTTGAGCTGGCCGCCATAGCTGTTGACCTCGACCACGCCCGGCACCTCCTTGAGCCGCGGCGCGATCTGCCAATCGAGGATGGATCGCAAATCCATCAGCGAGCGATGCGGATCGACCACCTCGAACTGGAAAATCTCGCCCAGGGTGGTCGAGACCGGGGTCATCTCGGGCGGGCCATAGCCGGCAGGAATCATCGCGGCGGCGGCGGGCAGGCGCTCCATCACCAGCCGGCGGGCGAAATAGATGTCGAGTTTTTCCTCGAAATAGACCGAGACGGAGGAAAGTCCGAAGCGCGAGATCGACCGGATTTCCTTGATGCCCGGCAGCCCGCGCATCGACACTTCGATCGGAAACGTGATCAGCTTTTCGACCTCGGCCGATCCCAATCCTGGGGCGTCGGTGACAATCGTCACGACGTTGGGCGTGACGTCGGGCGAGGCGTCGATCGGCAGCAGCAGCATCGCGCGCGCCCCGATCGCGATAAAAACCACAGCCAGCAGAATCGTCATCAGGCGGTTTTGCAGGGCAGCTTCGAGAATGCGTTGGGTCATAAATTCACGACGATTGACGATTGAGCAGCAGCGCCTTGAGCGCGAGGCCGCCGCGATCGACCACGCGATCGCCTTCATTCAGGCCGTTTAATATTTCGACGTGCTGGTCGCCGTTTATGCCCAGCTTCAGATAGCGGGCCTGGAAACGGCCCGGCCCCAGCGCGACAAAGGCGATCTTTTTACCGTCTATTTCAAAAATCGCCGAGCGCGGCGCGGCGATCACCTCGCGGCCGGACGAGTTATCGGCGACTTCCGCATGAGCGAACATGCCGGGCTTCAGCAGCCGTTCGGGATTGGGAACTTTGATCCGGGCCTCGACCGTGCGAGTCTGGCGATCCACCTCATCGCCGATATAAAAGATGCGTCCCTCGAAACGCCGGCCGGGATAAGCGTCGACCGTGACCCAGGCTTTCGCGTTGAGACGCAGGCCGCCGAGGTCGTGTTCAAACACGTTGGTGATCACCCAGACCTGATCGAGATCGATCACCGTCATCAGCGGCCGGTCGCGATCCACCGACTGGCCGACCGTCAGATTGCGCCGTACCAGAATTCCGGAAATCTGCGAGGTGAGCGGAAAATCCGACAAAGGGGTGCGGTTGTCTGACCAGCTCAGGCTCCGCAACTGGTCGGCTGGAATCAGCACCCGCAGAGTCTCGCGGGCGGCCTGATATTCGGCGAGCGCCGCATCGCGATCGGCCCGCGCCGCGAGCAGGTCTTTCAACGGCGTGATCTTTTTTGCATAGAGCGCCTCTTCGCGTTTGAGATGTTGCTCGGCGATTACATGAAGCGATCGCGCGCGCAAATAGCGGGTTTTGGCCTGGCCCAATTCGACGCTGCTCAATATCGCCAGCGGCTGCCCGGCTTTCACGGCTTCTCCTGGATCGGCGATCAGGCGCATCACGCGCGCCGGGATGCGGGTGGTAATCTGATCGACCGCGCGGGCGTCGGGCTCGATCGTCGCGGTAGCATCGATTCGGCCGGCGATTTTTTCCCGATGCACGGTCGCCAATTCAATTCGGCGCGCCGCATCCGAGTCGAGGTTCACCCTGACCATGCCATCGCCGGGGAGCGGTTGCGCAGCACCCGAAGCCGCCGCCGCGATCAGGAACAATGCGGCGAGTCCCACCATCAAGCCGGCGCGCTTCATTGTGACGCTCCGGTCGCCAGCTTGAGCGAAACCTCGGCGCTCATAAGTCCGAACGATGCGTCGATATATCCCATCCGTGCCTCGAAAGCCTGCCGCTCGGCGATGGAGAGCGTCAGCAGATCCATTTTTCCAGCCGTGAACGCCGCTTCGAGCAATTCGAAGCTCTCGCGAGCCGGCTCGACCACATCCTGCTGATTGACCTGCAGGACCGATCGCGCCGTCAGATAATTCGAGTAGGCATCGCGAACCTCGCGTTCGATATTTAGTTCGGTGGCGCGCTGCCGATCGGACGCCTGTGCGGTACGGCCTGCGATAATCGTCGCCTCGGCCTGACGCCGATTGAACAGCGGCAGCGGAAATCCAATCTGACCACCCATATAATGCTCGGCGTTGAGCTCGTGACCGCCGAACACGCCGATGGTCGGATTGCCTCGCGCCAGACGCCGATTCAGTTCGGATTCGGCTTTCAGCCGTGCGATTTCAATTTCAGCCGCTTTCAAGTCGGGCCGCCGATCGCGGGCAAGCTTGAGCAGCTTTTCGATCGTCGCCAATTCCGCCCGCGGTTCCACCCGGCTGACCGGTTCCGGCTCGGGTCCCGCCGCGCCGCCGAGCAAACGGCCCAGACTCGAGCGCTGCAAACGATAACGCTCCTCGCCTTGCAGCAAGGCCTTTTTGCTCTCGCCGAAGCGAACCCGCGCCAGATTCGCGTCGATCTGACCGATCTCGCCCGCTTCAAAACGGGCCTGCGCAGCGTCGAGCAGACGCTTGTCCAACGCCGACAGCTCGGACAACAGTCCAATTTGATCGCGGGTGCGGATGCTGTCGTAAAATGCAAAGCTTACGGCGGCTTCCAGCAGCCGCCATTGGTTTTGCAGATCGAGCCCGCTGCGCTCATAGCCAAGCGCCGCCGATTGACGCCGCAGTTTTCGCTGTCCGAAGATCTCGAGTTCCTGCGCGAGAGCGACCTGCCAATCCTGTGAGTTGGCGCTGTTCCATCGGGTCCGGTAATCGGCGCCCAACTGAATATAAGGATTGAACTGACTGATATAGTTGGCGCGTTCCAGTTCGCCGTGCGAGACGATCAATTCGCGCGCCACCAGCGCCAGATCGGGATTGTGCTGCCGGGCGAGCGCAACTGCATCCTCGATGGTTACCTGAGCCGCATAGGCGGGCGCCGCGAAGGTGAATATCGCCGCAATTAAAAGATAAACCGCTGCAAGTATGATGAAGCCGTAACGCGGCCGATTTCTATCGATCAGAAAAATTTCCCCCACTCGATCGGAGATCCAAGAAGCTTGGCAAGCCAGAGGCAAGTTTCGCGCCGCAGCTATAACGACGGGCCATAGAATCCCGGACCGACGGTCTTTGGCGATTTCCCGATGCATTAGAGTGTCCTGAATCGATGGAATATTGGTCGGTGTAGCCTTCCGCCCAGTCAACCGTGGCGTATAGCGTCACCCTGCGGCTGGTAAAACGGCGAAGTGAATGGATTCGGTGGGCTTATTGGCGCGCGGGAGATGGCACGTCGGCTGCTCCTACATGACCCTCGAAAGCTCTGATCCTAATAGGAGAGCAGCTTTTTTATCAGAACCAGCCCTGCCGCGTGGCAACACCTGGACGCATGGGCGCCCCCTCCCCATTGCGTTAACAAATAGCGCGCGGCAGGGCTCCCGCCATGGCCCCTATGGCAATGATAACTGCGATGATCGCCGCCGCCCGCGGTCCTGAGCGCCATAGATCGTTGGGGGCGTTACTGCCGCCCCGGCTTTTCTCATCGAGCGAGGTGGCGATAGCTCATCAGCGGACGGCGCCGCGAAAACATGTATAATGCTCGCGTGAAAGTCGGTTCCCGGGTCACGGCGATGCTGCTGTTGGCCGTGATTCCGGTCATATTCCTCTACACCTATTGGAACATCAGCCGCTCCAGGGGCACGTTCATCAACGATCTCAAGCGCGAGATCCGCGCCACCGCGCGCGGCCTCGCACCTTCCGTGGCCAACGATCTGCGCGATCGCGAATGGTCGCAGATTGGCGACGTATTCCAGCGCATCAGTGCCGACGGGACGTCGGCCGCTTTGCTGAACCCCGAGGGCCGGCTGCGATTCGCATTGCCGGATTTTCCCGCGCCTCTTGTCCCTGACTTCGGTGATCTCAAAGCATTGCGGGCGTCGGGGTTCGACGAGTTCGAACGAACCGCTGGCGGCCGCCGATGGTTCGTGCGGGTGGCGCCGCTGAACGCGAGCGGCGATTCCCGCGATGGCTATCTGCTGGTGGCGCAGGACTGGACGGACATCACCGAGGACTTCAAGCTGCACACGGCCGCCTCAATGATCGCCGCTCTGCTGCTCGTGGGCCTGATCGTTGCGATCATCCATTTCGTCGTGCGCCGCTATGTTTCCGTTCCCCTGGCCAAGTTGTCGGGCAAGGTGATGCATTTCGCCGAAGATCAGGAATCCGCCCGGACGATTGAACGAGATGAAGTGATCCTGCTGAGCGAGGAGTTCCGCCGGCTCGATGAGCAATTGAGCCGGGCGCGCATCGACCTGCTGAATAAACATCGGCGCGAACTCGAACTCGAAAGAAGGTTGCAACATGCGGATCGTCTGGCGACTATCGGTACGCTCGCGTCGGGGCTGGCGCACGAAATCGGCACTCCGATGGGCGTCATTCGCACGCGCGCCGAGTTTCTTTTGAAGTCAGGTTCCGGTCCTTCCAGGAATGTCGAAATTATCATCAGCCAGATTGATCGGATTTCGCGCATCGTACGGATGCTGCTGGAATATGCGCGGCCGCGGGAATCGCGCATGATCGCGTGCGATATACGTCAAGTGGTGCGTACGGCGCTCGGTTTGATCGAAATGGAGGCGGTGCGCCGCAACGTGCAGGTGATCGATCAACAAGGTCCGGATGCGCTTATGGTCTCGTGCGATCCTGATCAACTACAGCAGGTTTTCGTCAATCTCGCGGTCAACGCACTCGACGCGATGGCGGTGTGCGGCGGGGTGCTTCGGGTTACCGCGCAGGTTGATCACGATCAGGTTCATCACGATCAAGCGGCGCCGCAGGTTAAAATCCTTTTCGAGGACTCCGGCAGCGGAGTGGCGGTCCGCGATCGGGCGCACATTTTCGATCCGTTCTTTACCACCAAGGAGCCGGGCAAGGGCACCGGAATGGGCCTTGCCGTGAGTCAGTCAATCGTGCGCGACCATGGTGGCGAGATCGATTTCGACGCGGCGCCCGGCCGCACGCAATTTGCCGTGACGCTGCCATTTGCACCCGAGAGCGCGGGGACTTCCGCGATTGGCGTGGCATAGTGGTGGCGATGAATTCCAACGGCGCCACGATCCTCGTGGTCGACGACGACGTCGAGATGGGCGACGCGATTTGCGAGCTGTTGCGTCAGAATAATCATTCCGCGGCAGGCGTTAGTTCCGGCGCCGCTGCGCTTGAATTTATAAAGCAAAATGAACCCGATCTGCTGATTACCGATCTTAGAATGAGCGGCCTTGGAGGCGGCGACCTTCAACTTCAACTGAAAACCTCCGCGCCCCAACTGCCGGTGATCGTGATCACCGCTTTCGGTTCGATTCAGACCGCGGTGGAATCGATGAAGCTCGGGGCGTTCGATTACATCACCAAGCCCTTCGAGAACGATGAATTTCTGCTGGTGGTCGCACGCGCGCTCGAAACCCGGGAATTGCATCGCGAAATTGGCCGCTTGCGCGGCGAGCTGGCGCGTAATTACGGCCTGCCGAACATCATTGCCGCCAATCCAAAGATGGTGGCCGCACTGGAGGTTGCCCAGCAGGTGGCGGATAGCGCGGCCAGCGTGCTGATCGGCGGCGAGAGCGGCACCGGCAAGGATTTGATCGCGCGGGCGTTGCACTTCTCCAGTTCGCGCCGCGATGGTCCATTTATTCCGGTCAATTGCGCGGCGATTCCGGAGAACCTGATCGAAAGCGAACTGTTTGGTTATGTCAAAGGCGCTTTCACCGACGCCCGGCAAGGCAAAGCGGGGCTCTTTGTCGCAGCCGAGGGCGGCACGCTGTTTCTCGATGAAATTGGCGAGATGCCGATCAGCCTGCAGCCCAAACTCTTGCGGACGCTGGAAGACAAGCGGGTGCGGCCGCTCGGCGCGACCAATGAAATCGCCGTCAATGTTCGCATCGTGGCGGCCACCAACAGTGATCTCGAGACCGCGATCGCTCATGGACGCTTTCGCTCCGATCTCTATTATCGTCTCGCGACGGTGACGATCGCGGTGCCGCCGCTGCGCGATCGTAATGAGGATATTCCGCTCCTGATCAAGTATTTCCTCGCGCGGGCGGCGGCGGAGGCCGGCAAACCAATTCCGGAAATCGAGCCCGACGCGTTGGCGCTGCTGTTGCGCTACCGATGGCCGGGTAATGTGCGTGAACTACAGAACGCGGTGCAGCGGGGAACGATCCTGTGCCGTGATAACCGCATCACTGTCAGGGAGCTTCCGCCCAGGATCGCCGGCGACGGCGTACCCACTTTGAATGTGCTGGAAGATTTGGCCACCCAGCGTGTGACGCTCGATCAGCTCGAACGAAATTACATACGGGCGGTTCTGGACTCGGTCAGCGGCAATAAAACCGAGACCGCCAGTATCCTTCAGATCGATCGAAAAACCCTGTATCGCAAGCTTGAGGATTCGCCCGAGGCCGCCATCCCCGACCCGCCCGGCAAACCCGGAAAATAAAACATCGCTGCCAGGAAACGCGTACCCGGGATGTCATCGTGCGGAAGTACCGGCATTGAAGCAGCGGCAATTCACGGCGCTTTGCTTTTCCCCTTGGTATCGCTATGCAGTTGGTCGGAACATCGCGTTGCCAACGAAGGAGACCCTATGAGATTCGGAGTGCTGTTCGAGGGCAGCCAGTTCGACACCGCGGGACTGGATTACAGCAGGCATTATCGCGACGAGCTCGACCTGGCGTCCGAGGTCGAGCAGATGGGCTATGACAATATCTGGGTGCCGGAGCATCATTTTGTCCGTGACGGCTATTGCTGTCAGCCGCTGACCTTTGCCGCCGCATTGGCCGCGCGCACCTCGAAAATCAGGATCGGCTCGTACATCTCACTGATGCCGTTGCATAATCCGATTGCGATCGCGGAGCAGGCGGCGTGGGTCGACGCGATCTCCGGCGGGCGATTGGACCTAGGTTTCGGCCAGGGTTATCGCAAGGAAGAGTTCACCGCGTTCGGCGTCGATGGCGCGATCAAGCACAAACGGATGGAAGAGGGCGCCGCGATCGTGCGCAAACTGCTCGATTCCGAAAACGTCACTTTCCAAGGGCAGTTTCACAGTATCCCGGAGCCAATCACGATCTATCCCCGCCCGGTTCAGAAGCCGTTTCCGATCTGGGTTGCGGGGCGCGGCAAGCTGGCGACCGATCGAGTGGCGCGCGAAGGGTACAACCTCGCCGCGGCCGGCGATCCGCAGCAGGTGGAGCTCTTTGCGCAAGCCTGCAAACGGCATGGCCGCCGGGTCGAGGACTTCAAGATCGCACAGTTGCGTTTCGGCTATTGCGCCGAAACGGTGAAGCAGGCCTGGGATGACGCCGAGCCGGCGATACATTATCTATTGAGCCGCTACAGCAAGTGGATCGCCGAGAATCAAACCTTGCCGGGCGATGAATCCATCGCGAAACTGAAGCCCGTCGGCGAGCTGCGTAAGGACCATCCGGTGTCATTCTTTGGCTTGCCGCTCTTGCTCGGGACGCCCGCCGATTTGATCAACTTGATCGAGGATCTGAATCGGCAAGGGCCGTTCACGGATCTGGTTTACAACATGGCGCCGCCGGGATTATCCCTGGATCAGGCCCGCAAAGGCATGCGCCTGTTCGCGAAGGAAGTGATCCCGCACTTCAGAAAGCAGTAGTAGGGCTGCGGACGTAGGGTTCGCCGGCAGGTCGTTATAGCGCCTTATCCTGAAGGCTGCGCTTGGGATTATCCGCTGTCGGTAAGGAACCCTAATTCACCGCGGAATTGGGACAATTGCAGCCTGCGAGATTGAGAAAAACGCAAGCTTAGGATCACTTATTACGGTAGGTTTGATGCAGGAACCTTCGAAAGACTCCACGCCACCTTTTGCTGGCTTGCGCGTGATCGAATGCGGCGAGGGAGTGGCGGCCGCGTTCGCAGCCCGATTGATGGCCGATCTCGGCGCCGAGGTGATCAAAGTCGAGCCGCCGGATGGCGATCTCACTCGCCGGCGCGGCCCATTTCCCAATGATCGGCCCGATCCCGAGCAGAGCGGGCTGTTCATTTATCTAAATGCCGGCAAACTCGGAATCACGCTCGATTTGACGCACGCGGCCGACCGCGCGACGCTCTCGAAGTTGCTGGCGCACTCAGATCTTTTGCTGCACAACGTCCCGGTTCCGCAGCGGTCGCGAAACGGTCTGGATTCCGCACGATTGGCCGCCGACTTTCCGCATCTGGTAATCGGAGCGGTTTCGCCCTTCGGCGATAGCGGTCCTTATCGCGACTGGAAGGCATATGAAATCAATATCGTAAATGCGGGCGGCTGGACCTTTGTGAATCCAGGCTCGTCCGAATCGCCCGATCTTCCGCCGCTCAAAACTTTCGGGGCG
>DAHVFB010000034.1 GCA_027317185.1 Deltaproteobacteria bacterium | reverse complement strand
AGCTTCAAGTGGGATGGTCATTCCCTTTAAGGAACTTGACTCTGGGTCAAGTGTAATTTTTTGTCAATTGTTCGCTGTCACCAGCGGAACTATCTGACGAATAATTCGAGTTAAGTAGAGTAGAAAACAGGTGGCCTATATTAAAGAGGATGGGTCTGAGTGCTGTTGATAATCACGCGACGACACGCGGCATCTTATAGCGGCAAGACTCGCGTCATAACATATCGACACGGTCGAGCCGGCCCACAATAGAGCACCTGCAGGTGCGGCAAAGTCCGGCGCGTGTGGATGAGTTCGTCGGCCCCAGCGCGAAAGAGGCATCAGCCGATCTGCGAAAAATATTGCGCCGAACGCGGTGGATACCACGACCGAGCTCGGGCGGCCAGTCGTGAAATTCCATCGAAGTGATCGAGCCCGCATACGCTTTCCACTGCGGGGGATAATACCCTCGGTAGCAATCGGGCAATGTCGGCGGGCCGATTACGATCAGCTTGTCGAGCGCCGATCAGGAAACGGACATTTCGCCGCCAAAAATGCGCGATGGATTGGTGACGAGATCAGTGCCGGAGAGTCCTCACTATCGGCGAAAATCTATTCGATATGCGGAAACCGGCGGAAGAATTGATGGAGCGGGCGACCGGGGTCGAACCGGCGACGTCCAGCTTGGGAAGCTGGCATTCTACCACTGAATTACACCCGCCTGGATCGAAACCTATCGGCATCCCTGCGGCTTTTCAAGCTCGCTTTTCACCATTAAGCCGATTTCCGGAGCTTGCGCGCAATCGCTAGTTTACTTGCACCAAAGCGGGCCTGGCTAACTGAGAAACGGGTGTACTTGGCGGCGCTGTTACTCATCGAGTAGCTTATCCCTGCGAAAAGTCCATCTTTTGACGAGAGCTCCAGTGCCGATAAAAATCGTCCCGCTCGATCCGCGCCGCGCCCGTACTCGCAAGCTCGCCACCCTCTCGCGCAAGGTGATGCGCAATCAGGTGGCATCCACAGTCCAGGCCGGCTCCTCGATTCGCGATTTTTTCGATTCATTGCCGGAAGTTCTGGCAGCGAGCGATTTACGCGAACTGGCCAGGCGCATCGCTCGTGCCCATCGCGCGGGCAAGCCATTTCTGATGCTGTCGGGCGCTCATCCGATCAAAGTCGGACTGGGACCTCTGATCTGCGATTTGATCCGTGACGGCATCGTCAGCGCGATCGCGGCCAACGGCGCGGCGATCATTCACGATTTCGAACTGGCTTTCGCCGGGCGCACCTCCGAGGAGGTCGGCGAGGGGCTTGCCGATGGCAGCTTTGGCATGGCGCGTGAGACCGGCGAGTTTTTGAATCGCGCAGCGAAGCTGGCAGCCACCGAGGGAAAAGGATTGGGCGAGGTCGTGGGCCGTGAAATCCAGGAGAACGGTCTGCGCTTTCGCGATACCAGTATCTTCGCCACCGCGTATCGGCAAAACACGCCCGCCACCGTACATGTCACGATCGGCGCCGATATCATCCATATGCATCCGGCGGCCGATGGCAGTGCGATCGGGCAGGCCTCGATGAACGATTTCCATCGGCTCGCCAGCGTCATCGGCGGATTGTCGAACGGCGTGGTATTGAACCTGGGTTCGGCGGTGGTGATGCCCGAAGTATTCCTGAAGGCTTTGAATCTCGCTCGAAATCTCGGCTCGAAGGTGCGCAACTTCACCGCCGCGGATATGGATTTTATCCGGCACTACCGCCCGCGGATGAACGTGCTGGAGCGTCCGACCGGCAACGGCGGCCGCGCGATCGCGCTTACCGGCCATCACGAAATCATGTTTCCGCTGCTCGCGGCCGCGGTGCGCGAGGAACTGGCGGAGCGCTAGGATAGATGCGATCTCCCGTGCGCCAGCCGTTTCCGATCGCGCTGCTCACCGATTTCGGTTATCGCGACCATTATGCCGGCGTCATGAAGGGCGTAATCGCGGGTATCGCCCCCGGCGCGACGCTTATCGATCTGACGCACGGCATCCCACCGCAGTCGGTGACGGCCGGCGCTATCGCGTTGCGTGAAAGCTGGCGCTATTTCCCGCGCGGGACGGTCTTTGTGGCCGTGGTCGATCCTGGCGTCGGAACCGATCGCCGCCCGCTTGCGATCGAGACCCTCGCCGGATGCCGCCTGGTGGGACCCGACAACGGCCTGTTGTTCCCGGCGGCCGATCAGGCCGGAATCGCGCGAATCGTCGAGTTGACCGCGCCACGCTACCGCTTGCGGCACCTCAGTTCGACCTTCCACGGCCGCGATATTTTCGCCCCCGCCGCGGCTTACCTGTGGAAGGGTACGCGTATCGATTCGCTTGGTCCGCGCGTCGATAAGCTCGCCACGCTGCACCTCGAACGGCCCGTGGAATCGGATCGCGAGATCAGCGGCACGGTCATGTATATCGACGGCTATGGAAATTTGGTGACCAATATCGATCGCGCCGGCATCGATCGTCTCTCGGCTCGCTTTTCCGGCCGCCGTCTTTGGGTTAAGATTCTTCGCGTTACTCCATTGCCGATAACCAATACCTATGGTGAAGCACCCAAAGGCGCACCGCTGGCAACCTTTGGAAGTTTCGAGCTGCTTGAAGTCGCCATCCGCGACGGCAGCGCCGCTAAAAGATTTGCCGCGCAACCTGGCACGCCCGTGAAGGTACGTGTGAGTTGATGAGTGATCCCGTCAAGCAACTGGACGCTGGAAAAGGCGCACCGGTTTTGAGTGAAATTCCACGCTACGACAGTTATGATCCGCGCCCTTATGCGGACACCGGCTTTCGTATTCCACGGCTTAACCTGGTGTTGTTCCTGCTGACGCTGCTCACCACCACCATGGCAGGCGCGTACATGGCCGGGGCGGACCTGTCGATCCTTCACCCGCTGGCGGGCTTCGGCGCCTTGGCTAGCGGTCTCAGCTTTTCAATTCCGCTGATGGCGATCCTGCTCGCGCACGAGCTCGGTCATTATATAACCTCGCGGCATTACGGAGTTGATGCGAGCCTGCCGTACTTCATCCCGGCCCCATTCCCATCGTTTTTTTTCACCGGCACGTTTGGCGCGATGATTCGGATGCGGTCGGTGCCGAACTCGCGCCGCATAATGTTCGATATTGGCGCGGCCGGCCCGTGGGCCGGGATGCTGATCGCACTACCGGCCACGATCATCGGCCTGCATTACTCGGCCATCTCGCCGCTGGAGGTGTCGAGCGGCGGACTTAACCTCGGCAACTCTCTGCTCTTTTTGGGGCTCTCGAAATGGATTCTGGGCGTTGATCCTAACGCGGTTAACATCAACCTCCATCCGATCGCGTTTGCCGGATGGCTCGGATTTTTCGTCACCACGCTGAACCTGGTGCCCAGCGGTCAATTCGACGGCGGCCACGTGATCTATGCGCTGTTTGGCCGCCATCATCGCACCATTTCGCGTTTCGCGGTCCTGTTTTGCGTGCTGATGGTGATCGTGCCTTTCATCCTCAGCAAGGACTACTGGGGCGGATGGCTGCTGTGGGCGGTGATCCTGCTGTTCGTCGGCTTGGGACATCCGACCACGCTCGATGCCGAGACCCCGCTGGATCTGCGCCGCCGCATAGCCGCCTGGGCCACGGTCGCGTTATTCATCGTCACCTTCACGCCGGTACCGCTATCATTCGCGCCACCCTCCGCCCCGATCGATAAAGATAAGGTCTACCAGGTGATGCAACCGGACTCCGTGCCCGCGACCATCGGTCGCCTGCGGTCATATGGCTGCCGGATCTGATCGCCCGGCCAGCCGTCCGAGCTGGGACCAGTACTTCATGACGATTACGCGTCAGGTGGCGGAACGATCCACCTGTTTGCGCGCGAAGGTCGGCGCGGTTATCGCGCGCGACCGCAGTATCCTCGCGACCGGCTACAACGGCTCACCCGCCGGGCTGCCGCACTGCACCGACGTCGGATGCCTGATCTACGAATCCAAGACGCCCGATGGCGAGCTTGAGCTGAATTGCTTCCGCACTATCCACGCCGAGATCAACGCCATAACTCAGGCCGCGCGCAACGGCGCCGCGATTCGCGATGCTGACATTTACGTCACCCATACTCCCTGCATCCATTGTCTCAAGGTGCTGATCAACACCGGTATCAGCACGATCTACTATGGCCAGCCCTACAAGCTTCAGACCGTAGCCGAGTTGCTCAAATATTCGCGCGTACGGCTGGTGCAGGTGCCGCCCGCCGCAGCCGAATGATGAGCAGGCCTGAAGCGGCGCCGGTTCCCGGATGCGGTATCTGCGGGCTGATAGCGCAGATTCGCGCGGGCGGGTTCGAGGATTTTATCGTCGAGCTCGACCGCCATTTCGTGATTCTCGGCGAGGCTCAGTTTTATCGCGGCTACTGCGCGCTGTTGATGAAGTCTCACTGCACAGAGCTTCACGCACTCCCTCCCGACCAGGCGCGCGGCGCATTCGATGAAGTGCTGCTGGTGGCGGCGTCGATCGCGAGCGTGGTCCGCCCCTTGCGGCTGAATTACGAAAATCTTGGCAATCAGGAACCGCATCTGCATTGGCATATTTTCCCCCGCTTTGAGGACGATCTTATGCGCCTGGAGCCGGTATGGATGCGGCCGCCGGCCCAACGTAAAGTAACACTTGAAGAGCAGGATCGCCGCGCACTGATCGGCGAACTGCGCGCCGAAATCAACCGGCGCCGCCGCTTCTGATCGATAATCCCCGCATGCGACGCTCGATCTTGAAGTGCGCCAGCTTGCTCGCGATCTTCGCCGCGCTCGTCGCCGGATGCCAACGGCGGCCGCTGCCCGAAGCCAGCAGTCAGGCCGCGCGCTTTTATGTTCAGCGATGCGGCGTCTGCCATGCCGCTTATGATCCGCGCGCGATGACAGCCGCGATGTGGGACGCGCAGGTAACCGCGATGGAGCCGCGAATGGCGGCGCAGGGCACACCGCTGAGCGCTGACGATCGTAAAACCATTCTTGAATATCTCACTCGCAACGCCGGACAATAGTCTTTTGCACCACGGCGGTGTACGTTAATCAGATTACCGGGAGATTACAGGAGTAATGATTTCGATGGCCGATAAAGCGAGCGTTGCGAGTCAGCCGGAGATGCGGCGGCGTAACCCGACCCTTTTCAATCGCAATCGCCTCAAGCTCGGCGTCTTCGCCTCCAATTGTTCCAGCGGGCAGGCCGCCACCAAGGTGCCCGAACGATGGGTCGCGAGTTGGGACAATAACGTCAAGCTCGCGAAGATGGCCGACGCGGCCGGTATCGAATGCCTGGTGCCGGTCGGACGCTGGAAGGGGTACGGTGGCGAGACCGATTTCGAGGGCGACACCTTCGAAACCATCACTTGGGCCTGCGGGCTGCTTGCGCATACCACCAACATCACGGTGTTCGGCACCGTCCACTGCCCGTTGATCCATCCGGTGCTGGCCGCCAAACAAATTGTCACCGCCGACCACGCCGGACACGGACGCTTCGGGCTCAACATCGTGTGCGGATGGAACCAGGACGAATTCAATATGTTCGGCGCGGCCCAGCAGGCCCACGATCGCCGTTACGATTACGGGGCCGAATGGTGGGAGATAATCAAGCGTATCTGGTCGGGCGCAGGACCGTTCGATCACGATGGCGAATTTTTCAAGCTGCGGGGAGTAGTCGGATCGCCGGCGCCGTGGGGCGGCGAACGTCCGGCCATGATGAACGCGGGATCGTCGCCCGCGGGACGCAACTTCGCGGCGAAGTATTCCGATCTTCATTTCGATCAGACGTTCTTCCTTGAAAAGGCCGCCGCACAGGTCAATGAAACCAGAACCGCAGCGCGACGCTATGGACGAGAGCTTCAGGTCTTTACCAATGGCTACGTGGTCTGCCGTCCGACGCAGAAGGAGGCGGAAGATTACTTCCATCACTTCGGCGTGGAAAACGCGGACTGGGGCGCCATTGACCGGCTGCTGGAACTGTCGCTGGGTGCGACCGGATCGCGGGCGATTTCGCCGGAAGTGGTCAAAATGGCGAAAGAGCGATTCGCCGGGGGTTATGGCGGCGTACCGTTCGTGG
The DNA here is from genome assembly GCA_027317185.1 of Deltaproteobacteria bacterium. Classification (GTDB taxonomy): domain Bacteria; phylum Desulfobacterota; class Binatia; order Binatales; family Binataceae; genus JAJPIG01. The sequence goes on along the minus strand of DAHVFB010000034.1, from coordinate 25,763 downwards.
GCGATCCCGATCACATCGCGGCGCAATTCAAGCAAATGACCGAGTACGGGTTCGACGGCCTGACCTTCGGCTTCGTCAGTTATCTCGAAGAACTGCCCTACTTCGTGCAGGAAGTGATCCCGCGTTTGGAACGGATGGGCCTGCGCGAACCCGCTAAGTAGCGGGCAGCCTCAGTGGCCGTCGGCTGACAGACGCGTCAGGTTAGCCGCCTCGGGCGCCAGCGGAGAAGTACAGAAGGCGCATCGGCGCGCCTGAATTGAAATTTCGCTGGCGCATTCGGGGCAGCGCCTGGTGGTTGGGTCGGGCGGTGGCGCTTCGCGCGCCCAACTGATCAGCGTATTCACCGGCAGGACCACCAGAAAATAAACCACCGCCGCAACGATCGCGAACGAAAGTATGGCGTTCGCAAAATGTCCAATCATGAAGCGGCTATGGTGCAACTCGAAAGAGATCGCGGAAAAGTCCGGCTGCCCGCCGATTGCCGCGATCAGCGGTGTCAACAGGTCCTTGACGAACGACTGGATGACGGTATTGAAGGCCGCACCTACCACGACCGCCACCGCGAGATCGACCACGTTGCCGCGCAGCAGGAACTGCCGGAATCCTTTCATGATATCTCACCCGGTTGCTGAAGCATTTCTCATCACCACGGCTTACGCGGGGGCTGCCTCAAGCACACTCATCTCCGACTGAGTCGGGACGATCCTGGTCAGGTTCAAGCCGGACGCCGCCAGCAGCGCGCGATATTCGGCCTCGGTGCGCTCGTGCCCGCCGGTCATCACGAGCATGTTGAGGTCCATGAACTTATGGAAGGACGGCGTGTTGCCCGCCGGAATCACGGCCTCGATCAGCAGCAGCTTCCCGTGTTTCGGCATTGCGCGCCGGCAGTTTTTGAGGATGGCGACTGCCCGCTCCTCCACCCAATCGTGGATAATCCACTTGAGCACGTACGCATCGCCGCCACCGGGCACCGACTCGAAGAAGTCGCCATTTGCCGCCTGACAGCGTTTGCCAAGACCCGCTGAGTCGATCCGTGCCTGAGCATGCATGACAGCATGGGGCAGATCGAAAACCATGCCAGCCGTGGCCGGGTTGGCTTTCAGTATCCCGGTGATTAAGCTGCCGTCGCCGCCACCGATATCAAACACTTTCTTGAACGATGAGAAGTCGTAGCTACCCAGGATTGCCTGATTGACGGCGGCCGTATAGCTCGCCATTGCCTCATCGAAAATCCGGGCGTCCGCTGGATGCTGCGCGCGATATTCCCAAACATTCATCCCGAAAAGGCGGTCGAAACCGATCTCGCCAGTCCTGAGGCAGTGCAGGAACTCGCCCCAGGCCGGATAATGGTCTTCGCCCAGTTCGGCGATCGCGAAGCCGCGCAATGAAGCGGGCGCATCGGCTTCCAGGGTCGCGGCAAGCGCGGTCGTGGCGAAGCGGCCATCGGGATTTTCGCTGAACACCCCCGCACTTGCGAGTGCGCGCAGCAGCCGATAGAGCGACGGCGGGTGAGTCTCACTGAGCTTTGCCAATTCGGCAACGCTCCGGGGGCCGGCCTTGAGCAGGTCGGCGAGGCCGAGTTTGGCGGCGGCGTAGAGCGATCGCGACAGCCAGAAACCTGAAATCATTCCTAGCATCGCCGCCATTGGCGATAACGGAACGCTCGCGGCGCTTTGGTCATTAGGGCACATCGAATCACCTCTCGTGAATCGGACCCGCGTCCGAAAGTTTCGTCTGCCTTAGCGGACTGTTATCCGATGCCAGGCTCGGAACATACCTTTCTCAACCCCCCGTCAGGCGGCAGTCAGTGACTCGATCTCAGCGACGCTCTTCGGGATCTGCGCCGAAAGCACCTCGTGGCCGCCGGGCGTGACCAGCACGTCATCTTCGATTCGGATCCCGATACCTCTCATCTGCGCTGGCGCGGAGTCATCGTCGGCCGCGATATAAATTCCCGGCTCGATCGTCAGCACCATGCCGGGCTCGAGCTTGCGGCTCTCGCCATCGACCCGGTAAAGGCCGACATCGTGGACATCCATCCCGAGCCAATGGCTGGTGCGATGCATATAAAACTGGCGATACGCTCCGGTCGAAATCAGATCGTCTACCGCACCAGCCAGCAGCTTCAGCTCGCGCATCCCCTCGACCAGCGTCCTGACGGCAGCCTCATGCGGCGTTTCGAATGACACCCCGGGCTTTACCGCGGCGATTCCTTTCAACTGCGCTTCGAGCACCAGTTGATAGAGGTCGCGCTGCGCATCGTTGAAACGGGTTCCAACCGGAAAAGTTCGCGTGATATCCGAAGCGTAAAAGTCGTACTCGGAGCCGGCATCGATCAGCAGCAGATCGCCCTGCTCCATCCGGCGATCGTTATGGATGTAATGCAGCACGGTCGCGTTCGCTCCAGAGGCGACGATCGACGGGTAGGCCGGTCCGGTGGCGCCCTGCGAGCGGAACGCATATTCGAGCAACGCCTGGATTTCCCATTCGCCGCTGCCACCCTTGGCAGTCGCCATCGCGCGCCGATGCGCATCGGCGGAAATCGCGATCGCGCGGCGCATCGCGTCGAGTTCCTCCGGCTGTTTGAACAGCCGATGCTCATGGAGAATTTCGCGCGGGTCCAGCAACGCGGTTGGCCCGACGCCATAGCGCTCGCGATTCGCCTCGGACGCGCGCATCAGTTGAATCATCCGGGCGTTCATCCGTTCATCGCCGCCCAGCGAATAAAATACGCGTTCCGCATCGCGTAGATAGCGCGGCAGGACGTCATCCAGTTCGTCGATCGTAAAGGCCTTGTCCGCACCGAATAGCGCGAGCGCGCCCTCGACCCCGGCGCGCCGCCCGGTCCAGATTTCGCGATCTTTGTCGCGCGGACGAACCAGCATCGCGAACTCGCCCTCGGGATGTTCCGGCGCGATGATAATTACCGACTCCGGCTCGTCAAACCCGCTCAGATAGTAAAAATCGTGATCCTGATGGTAGGGGAATTCCACGTCGCGCGAGCGCACCGCCACCGGCGCACTCGGAATCACCGCCACCGCGCCCTTGCCGATGGCTTCGGCGAAGCGTTTGCGCCTGGCCTTAAAAATTGTCGTCTTATCCACTGTCATCTGAATCAGACTACTCGGAATCGTCAAACTATTTGAGCGCGCCTTCAGCGCGCAAATTTTCGATTTCGCCAGCGGAGTAACCCAGCAGATCCCTCAGCACCTCATCCGTATGCTGCCCGAGCAGCGGCGCCGGCGATTTTATAGCGAGGGGCGTCTCGCTCATCCGGAATGGAATTCCCGCGTGCCTGACGCGGCCAATCTCAAGATGGTCATGTTCGACGAAAAATCCGCGCTCGTTTAGATGCGGATCCTCATCCAAATCGCGGCCGGTGGCGCACACCGCGGCGGTGACTCCGGCGTTTTGCAGAATCTCCGCGGCGTCAGCCGCCAGCCGTTGCGAGGTCCATTGCGTCACGATCGCTTCCAGTTCATCTTCATTTTTCTTGCGTGCGGCAAGAGTGGCAAAGCGATCGTCGCGCGCCAACTCGGCGCGGCCGACAGCCTGACTAAAGCGGGCGAACTCATCGTCGCCGGCCACCGCGATCGCGACCCACATATCGACCGCGCTGCCGGCGATCGGCTCCGGCATGTCGCGGCATCGAAACACGCCGTGCGGCGCCATCGAGGGATCGCGGCTGCCGTCGCGCTCCGGCTGATGTTGATTCATGGTCCAGTCGAGCATCGCCTCGCCCATCAGCGCCATGGTCGATTCCCACTGGCTCATGTCGAGGTACTGGCCCTCGCCGGTGCGCTCGCGATGATACAGCGCCGCGATAATCGCGAAGGCGGCGTGCGTCCCGGCGTTGGGATCGCCATAGCTGAAGCCGACGTGCATCGGTGGCCATCCGCGATATCCGGTCAGCGCCGACATTCCAGACAACGGCACCTGCGCCGGTCCATAAGCAACGTAGTCGCGCAGCGGACCGCTATCGCCATAGCCGGTCAGTGATACCCCAATGATGTCGGGTTTGATACGGGCCAAATCCGCATAGCCCAACCCGAGGCGATCCATTACGCCCGCCGCGAAGTTGTTGATCACCACGTCGCATTTCGAGGCCAGCCGCCGGGCGGCCTCGCGCGCGGATTCAAGCTTCAGGTTCAGCGCGATCGATCGCTTGCCCTGGTTGTATTGATTGAAGTATCCGGAACGATTTGGACCGGTTTTGCCGCCTGCCCATGGCAACGTCAGACGCGACACGCACATCCGGGTCTGCGACTCGACGCGGATTACATCGGCGCCCATGTGCGCCAGTTGCATCGTGCAGTACGGGCCGGCCCACACCCAGGTGAAGTCCGCGACGCGAATTCCTGTCAGCGGCGGTTTGTTCATGGGATCAGATCACCCCGTCTCGCGCCAGCGCGGCGAGATCCTCGCCCATCAAGCCCAGTTCCGCGAACACTTCCTGATTATGCTGACCCAGTAGCGGCGCGCTACGGCGGATCTCCCATTGCGTGCGGCTTAGCTGGTAGGGCGCGCCGGGATACTTGAAGCGGCCGGCCACCGGATGGGTCACGTCGACAAAAAAACCGCGGGCGCGCAGATGCTCGGAGTTAACCAGATCGCCGAGGCTTGAGATCGGCGCGAACGGAACCCGGCGCGCCTGCGCCTTTTGATACAGGTCCTGCACCGTCTGCTGACCAACCCATTCGGCAACCAAAGGCCGGAGCGCGTCCCAGTTCTGGCCGCGTTTGAAACGCTCGTTGAAGATTTCCTCCGCCGCCCACTCCGGATTACCCATCAATTCAACAAACTGCCGCCACTGATGCTCCTCGACGCAGCACAGAAAAATCCAGCCGTCCTTGCACTCGACCGAATCCAGCGGCTGCACCGGCTTGGGTCCATAGCGAGTGGCGACCACCCGCATGTAGGGCCAGAAGGTGTTCGCCATCTCGATTATCGCAACTACCGATTCCTGGATCGAAATCTCGACGTGCTGACCGGCACCGCCGCGAGCGACGCCAAACAGCGCGCCCATCGCAGCCGCGGCCGCATGCGCCCCACCCTGGTATCCAGCCTGATAGCCATAGGCCTTCAACGGCGGCAATTCGGGATGGTTGCGCGCGCCGTTCAAGTAACATGCGCCGCCGGCCGACCATAGAGTGATATCTTCAGCGCGCCAATCGCGATGCGGTCCGCTCAAGCCGAACGGCGCAATCGAGGTCATCACCAGTTTTGGATTTATCGCGGCTATACGCGCGAAGTCGAGACCGATACGGCCCATCTCGGAGGGCGCACAACTATGGATCAGCAGATCGGCGCGCGCGATCATGCGATCGAAGATCTTACTGCCGCGCGCACTTTCAAGATCCAGCGTAATTCCGCGCTTGTTGGTGTTGAGATAGATGAACAGGCCGCTCTTGTCCGGATGCGCCGCGCCGCCGGGAAACGGTCCGCGGCTGCGGGAGCGATCGCCAATTTGTGGCCGTTCGATTTTGATTACGTCCGCGCCCAAATCCGCCATCAGCTTGGCCGCGTACGGCGCGGCGACCATCTCACCGGCCTCGATTACGCGCACCCCTGCGAGCGGACCCGTCATGGCGGTCTTCTTAACACGCATGGGCGGCGAGCGTCCAACCATCGCGATGGCGTCGTCGCGCCGCATTCCTATCGGCGGAATTTACTTCAGCGAAATCGCACCGTAACCGCTGTAATAGATCATGAAGTAGGCGGCGGCGATCATAATCAAGATGATCGTGGCAATCACGTCCCGCGCGGCGATCGGATATTCGATAAAGCTGGTCGGCTGGCTCAGCCGTCCGAAGCCGCGCGCCTCCAGCGCCATCGCCATCGCATTGGCTTTGCGCAGCGAGCCCATGAAGACCGGAATGATCACCGGCACATAGCGCTTAACGCGCGCCAGCGGTCCACCCCGGTTGAAATCGTAACCGCGCAGGGCCTGGGCCTGATAAACGGTGACGGCGGAATCCATGAACAGCGGCGCGAGGCGAAACGCGAGCGTGATCGCAAAGCCGGCGCGGTACGGCACGCCGATACTCAGAAGTCCGACGGTGAACTCCTCGATTTTGGTGGTCGAGAGAAACACCACCGAGGTGGCGAGCAGTTCCGCCAGCTTGAGTCCGCGGCCAAAGCCGAACAGCAGCGACGCGCGGCTCAGATGGATAATTCCCAAATCCAGCAGCGCCGGTCCCCGGCGATAAAACACCATCCAGGCCAGCGCGGTGAAAAAGATCACCATGACGAACAGCCAGCGCAGGCGGTAGAAATTCGGCCACGCGCCGGCGCTGCGCGCCGCCAGCATAATCACAATCGCAAGCGGCAGCAGCGCGAGCGGATGATCGACCCAGTAGACCGACCAGAACATCACGAACAGCGCGAGCACCTTGACCGTGGGATGCAGCCGATGCAGCACGCCGGCGCGATCGATGTAGAAATACAGCGGCATCAGCGGTGATCCCGAATCCAGTTCGCGAGCTTTTCGGGCGTAGCCGCGATCGTTCCGAGGCGCGCCGCCAGCTCGATTACCTCGGGAGCGCGGAACGAAGAAGTCCGCAACAATTCGTGCTGCGCGAAGAAGCCGCCCACCGGTCCATCGAAGATGATTCGTCCGCTCCGCATCAGGATCACCCGCCGCGCGTACTCCGCCACCAGCGACGGCGTATGCGTGATCATCACAATCGCGATCCCGGCGCGGTTCAGATCGCTCACCAGCGTCATCATGCGGCGCTGCTCGCGATAATCGAGCCCGGTGGTGGGTTCATCGAGGATCAGCAGGCGCGGACGCAGGGCGAGCACGCTCGCCACCGCCAGCCGTTGGCGCTGGCCCTTGCCGAGCAGAAACGGATCGGCCGCACGCTCGTGTTCGAGATTCACGGCGCGCAACACCTCGGCGCATCGATGCTCGATCTCATCCGCCGGCAGGCCGAAGTTGCGCGGGCCGAATTTGACCTCATCCTCGACCGTCGCGGCGAAAATCTGATGGTCGGGATTCTGAAAGACGTAGCCCACCAGATGCGCGCTTTCGGCCGGACGCAGCTGCGATCGGTCGCGCCCGTCGAGCATCACGCGTCCGCGTTCCGGCGTCAGCAGCCCGATGATATGTTTCGCCAGCGTGGTCTTGCCCGATCCGTTCTGCCCGATCACGGCGACGAACTCGCCGGGCATCACTTTAAGGCTAACCGCGTCGAGCGCGCGGCGATCCGCGGCATACGAGAAGGTCAGGTCGTTCAGCTCGACCAGCGGAGTTTCCGCCGACAGCTTCATGGAATCGGATGGCGCATCGATCGCGGAGGCCAATGGATGCGGCAGATTCGGAAACGTGCAGCGGATCAAGACTTCGGCCTGATCGACATCATCGGCAGGTTGCGAAATTCCCAGACCCGCCAGCACTCGATTGAGATCCGGCGGACGCACTCCGGATTCCTCCAGCAGATCGATTCGAGTGAACAGTTCGCCCGGCGGCGCATCGGCGGCGATCGCGCCCTCGCGCATCAGCAGGATCCGGTCGCAGCCGCGCAATTCGCCGGTCTCGTGCTCGATCACAACCAGCGTGAGTCCCTGCGCACGCAAATGCTGGATCAGCGCGAACACCTCCGCCCTGCCCTCCGGATCGAGATCGGTGGTCGGCTCGTCCATCACGATCACGCCCGGCTCCAGCGCCAGCACCGCGGCGATCGCGAGACGCTGCTTCTCGCCGCCCGAGAGCGTGGTGGGATCGCGATGCTCGAAGCCTGCCAGTCCAACCGCCTGCAGTGCGGGGCCAATTCGGCGCACCATTTCCGCCCGGCTCATCCCGGCCTGCTCCATCGCAAACGCCACTTCGTGCGCGACGTTGGTTGAAAACAGTTGCGCTTCGAAATCCTGGAAAACCATCCCGACCGCGCCGGCGACATCGTGTACCGCCAGGTCTTCAAACGATCGATTGCCGATAATTACGCGGCCCGCGAAGCGGCCGCCCTCGAACTCCGGAATGATTCGATTAAGACATTTCGCCAGCGTCGATTTACCAACTCCTGATGCGCCCACGATACCGATCATCTCGCCGGCCGATTGAATGAAACTGATGCCGCGCAACGCGGGTTCATCCGATCCGTGATAGGTGAAACTCAGATTCTCAACGGTTATGGCTGGCGCTGCGCCGGCGGACGATTTAGCAATTTGCGGTTTGGCGATCACATCAGGGCAAGCCCGGCGGCAGCCAGAATTATGAAGGGACTCACGAGCAGCGCCATCGCACGATCATATGGCGGCTGGATCGCGCCGGCCGGCATGAAGGCGGGCATCCAGTAGCCGGTCGAGATCAGATTGCCGATCACCCACGCGCCGACGATACCCGCGACCATCATCGCGAGTCCACACAAAGCGGTGATACGCGCGGGACGCCGAATCTCCGGCATCACGTCCTCGTAGGTCATGCGGCCTTTGCGCACGCGCGGATAGACCGCCAGCAGAATAAACGGAGCGAGCACCACCGCGGCGAGCATGTTGTTGAACACGATGATGTTGCCGAGCATACTGAACGGCCTGAGCGCCAGCAGATTATCGCCCCATCCCACCACGTCGGCGCACAACATACTCGCCATCAGGCAGGCGAAAACATATTTGGCGATCGTCAGCGGCGAGCGGCTGACCGGGCTCTCGCCGGCGGCGATAACCTGCCAGACTTTGTACGGCACGTAGCCATAGAACAAATTCCCCAGGAAGCCAAAGATGTCGCCCGGGCCCACGCCACCGAAGAAATCGCCGATCATGTTCCCGATCGCGGCGCCCCATGCGGCCGCCGGTCCGAACAGGAACGAGCATACTATCGGTATCGCATTGGCCGGGCGCAACTCGGTCACGCCCGGTATCAACGGCACCACCTTGAATGGCACCAGCACCGCCGCGTAAAGCGCCGCCGAGATCGCGCACAGCACGATCATCCGGGTGTTGCGCCACATCAGCCGGAGCTCGGTCATCGGGGTCAGTATGCCGACCGCGAGCGGCCAATCAAAGCGATCCCACCTGCAGGATAACGGCGTTCCCTTGCGGGATGAGACCACGCCGCTAAACTAATTGGGAGAGCTATCGCAGGAGTCCATCGATGCCGATTTACGAATACGAATGTGCAAAATGTGGCAAACGCACGAGCGTGTTGACTTTGCGAGTCGGCGAGCGCGTCGCAGCGAAATGCCGCCATTGCGGCGCATCCAGCCTGCGCCGCTTGATGTCACGCTTCGCGATGCCGCGCGGCGAAGAGGCGCGGATGGAAGCGCTGGCGGATCCGTCAAATCTCGGCGGAGTCGATGAAAACGATCCGAAAAGCATCGCCCGGATGATGAAGCGGATGGGCAAAGAGATGGGCGACGAATTCGGCGGCCCGGAGTTCGACGAGGCGGTGGAAGAGATCGAAAAAGGCGGCGACCTCGACGGTGACGACGATTCTGACGTCGGCGACGACTTTTGAAGCGATCGATCGTCTACGCACTTGAAGCCGCCATAGGCATTAGTGGCACTCAACCAGAGATCGTCTATCTTTGCCATTAACTTCTAGTGCTTTTTGAGACTCGACTTAACTTCTTTTATTTGCTAACGTCCGGCAACCTTTGAGGGTGGGCTGTCGGATGAACTATCAAACTGCTTGTTCCCGATTTTTCGTTGGTCTCGTCCTCTATTCTTGCGCGTCTTTGATAGTCGGCAGTCCGCATTCCGCGGCAGCTCAGACTTCGAGTTCAACCATGCAATCCACTGCCTGGGCTCCTCCGGCCATCGCGCACGCACAGCGCATGCGCGCTTTCCGGGATGTAAATCGGGGAAGCCAGCAGACGCCGTCCGCAATTCCACGATTTGAAATCGATTCAGACCCGGGCGGGATGGTCGCATCCTATCAGCCGGGTGGAACCACGATCGCGAAGAACAACCCGTTCTTTCAAAATCTCGGGACTAACGGGCGCACCTGTTTCACCTGTCATCAGCCTCAAACCGGATGGGCGATCAGCGCGCAATCGGCGCAATCCCGTTTTGATCAGACTGGCAGCGCCGATCCATTGTTCCGGCTCGTGGATGGCGCAACCTGCCCGAGCGATGATGTCTCAAGTCCAACCGCGCAGCGTAAGGCCTATCTGCTGCTGCTCGAAAAGGGACTGTTTCGAATCGGACTCGCGATGCCCGCCAATACGCAGTTCGAGGTGACGGCGGTTGATGACCCCTACAATTGCACGACCAACCCAATCACCGGCCTGATCAGTCCGACCGCCGGGATAGTTTCAGTTTACCGGCGTCCGTTGCCGTCCACCAACCTGAATTTCCTCAGCACCATCATGTGGGACGGGCGCGAACCCACGCTCGCGCATCAGGCGCTCGACGCGACGCTCACCCATGCTCAAGGCAACAACCCCGGTCCAACCACGGCGCAGCAAAATCAGATCGTCGCTTTTGAGTCAGGAGTTTATACAGCTCAGATTTTCGACAACGACGCGCATAAGCTGCTTGCGCCGCCATCCAGCGTGACGGTGACTAAACCCATCCCGGAGTCTTCCCCGCTTCAATGCGCTGATACCACGATAGAGCAGACCGGAGGACCACACGCACTCGCGCAGCTCGCTCAGGACTTCTTCATTGGCATTAACGACCCGCTCGGACAAAATCCATGCGCTACGCCCTTCACTTCCAACATCTTCGATCTGTACGAAGGATGGTCAAATCTGGCGCGCAATGACCCGGAAACCGCGCATCGTAAATCGATTGAGCGAGGCGAGGAACTTTTCAACACCAGGCCGATCGTGATCACCGGCGTAGCTGGTTTAAACGACGTCCTGCATGAGACCCAGATCACCGGCACCTGCGGCACTTGCCACGACGCGCCCAATGTTGGCGATCATTCCGTGAAGGCGCCGTTGAACATCGGGGTGACCGATGCGAACCCTGGCCCGATTGGGCTGGATATTTCCGGACTGCCGGTTTTCACCCTAACCTGCACGTCGGGTCCACTCGCTGGACAGATCTTTCATACTACCGATCCAGGTCGAGCCCTAATCAGTGGGAACTGCGCCGACATCGGAAAGACCAAGGGCCCAATTCTACGGGGACTGGCAGCGCGCGCGCCTTACTTCCATAACGGTTCGGCGGCGACCCTGATGGGCGCACTAAACTTCTATAACGATCGATTTAACATCGGTTTCACCGATCAGGAAAAACAAGACCTGGTGAATTTTCTGGAAGCGCTCTGAGACCGGCCCGGCTTTGGTGAGATGGTAAAATCCGGACGCGCGTTGTACGAAAAAACTCCTCGCGCAACGCCCGCCCGAATTTATTAGCTCGAGGTTTACGCCGGGCGGAACAATCGTTCGGCGTTGCCATGCATCATCTTTTCGCGATCCTCGGTACTACACCCAAGTTGATCGAGTAGTTTGGTCGGACGCTCCCACGGGCCGTGCGGATGGTCGGTGCCGAGCAGCATCTGATCGGCGCCCATGGTCTCGTAACAGAGCTTAAGCGGTCCCGGCTCATACGTGACAGTATCCACATACAGCCGTTTCAAGGTGGCGGTGGGATTCGGATCTTTGATCACCCCGGGTCCGTACATCGCCAACAGCCCGATGATACGTTCCATTAGATAGGGGATCACGCCGCCGACATGCGGAACGATCAGCGGCAGGTCGGGCAGTTCGGCCAGCCGTCCGGAAAGCGTGAGCCGCACGGCGGCGAGCGTCGTGTCGTAGATGAAGCCCAGGGCCGGAACCGGAACGAGCTGCATCAGGTAATTCCGATTCAGCGGCGCCGTCGGATGCATGAAGATCGGACGCTTCAGCTCGGCCATCCGCGCCAGCACCGGCTGGAACTCCGGATCGTCGAGCGCTTTGCCCTTGATGTTCGAAAAGATCTGCATGCCGCGAAACTTGAGCTCGCTGAAACAGCGATCAAGTTCCTTAAGCGAGCTGTCGATCGATCCATAGCCGAGCGACGCCATCCCCCAGAAGCGTTTCGGATGGAGCGCCACCGCTTCGGCAATGCCATCATTGGCGATCCTGGCCAGCTCGTCGGCCTCTTTCGGCTCCATCGCCAACTCAGGTCCCGGCAGGTTGACCGAAAGGATGCAGACATCGACCCCGATCCGATCCATGTCCTCGAGCTTCTTGCTCATATCGGTGAAGCACTCGAAGTTCTGGATCATCAGGTCATCGCAGCAATGGAGGCCAAGGCGTCCGTTGCCGGGCCGCGCGTATGGATAGGCGGATCGCTTTTCCAGACGGCGGACCAGTTCCTTCGGAAAGATATGATTGTGTACGTCGATTCTCACGATAGAAGCCCCTGTAAAAGCGGCGGCTGCCCGAAATTTACGCGGCAGCCGCCGAGGTCAAAGATTTGAACCTATCGCTACTCAGAACTCTGAACTTACTCAGGCCCGGCTACAGTCCATAGCACTCCGCCAAGTTGTCGTGCAGGATCCAGTTCTTCTCCTGCTCGGTCATGTCAGCGGTATGCTTCGCAATAACTTCCTTCGAGTGCGGCCAGGTCGAATCGAAATGCGGGAAGTCGTTCGCCCACATCAGACGCCGGATGTTCATCAGGTTGCGAATCTGAAACGCGACGTAGTCATCCTGGAATGAGATATAGACGTTGTTGCGAAAGTAATCGCTCGGCGCCTTCGACAGCAGCTCGGTCTTCATATGATGGCGATGATGGTCGTAGGCGTAGTCCATCCGGTACATGAAATGCGGAATCCAGCCGGCGTCGGCTTCAGCGCAAATCAGTTTTAGCCTGGGATGGCGCTCAAAGACGCCTCCGAAAACAAACATCGCCAGCAGATCCTGATTGCCGCGAATCAGGTTCATCCATGAACTCAGCTTCGAGTTCACTCCGCGCGCCTGCGGGGCGTAGGGCGAGTCTGATGGTTCATTGGGATTTCTCGCGCCCGGCAAATGATGAAACGTAACCGGCAGATTCAGATCGACGCAGGCCGCCCAAAACGGGTCGTACATGCGGCTGTCGTAATCTTCCGCGGCCGGCCATCCCGGCAGCATCACGCCCCGCAGTCCCAGCTTTTTAATTTGCCGGGCCTCGGCGATCGAGTCCTCCGGCGTGCGCATCGAGACCATCCCGATTCCGAGCAGCCGATTACGATCGAGCGAACAGTACTCGGCCAGCCACAGGTTGTACGCATCGAGACAGGCCTTGCGATAATCGTGATCGGGATGCTTGCACAGCACCATCCCGATACTGGGATATAGAATTTCAGCCGCGATGCTATCGCGATTCTGATCTTCGATCCGCTTCTTCGGGTCCCAGCCGCCGCTCTGCAATTGCTCGAAATCGGCCTTTTCATCCATCTTGTCGGGCGCGCGGCCAGCGCCGGAGAGCAAGGCCATCGGCAATCGAAAATTGATTCCAGGGATGACGAACATCGCGCCGTGACGTTCGTTCTTCTCAAGATATGGTGCACGATCTTTGAATTTGCTGTCGATCCGCTTACTCCAAACTTCGGGAATTTCGAGCACATGCGAATCTGCTGACAGCACCGGTTTTAGCATCGTCGCGAACTCCTTATCGGCTTCCTCTACCTGATAATCATCCCCCACTCTTTTTAATTCAAGCCTGTGAATCTGCCCACGGAGATTGCGTAATTGATCAGCAAGGTGCAAGCCCTTCGAGCTGATTCGTGCCTGATCTGCCAAAAACTAAACGAACACTTTTAATTGGGCGCCTATAGATCGAAATCGGCCGCTTCCAGTAAACGCGCGACGCGGTACAAAAACCGGTTACCCAACACGCCATCGACCACCCGATGGTCATAAGACAACGCCAGGTACATCATGCTCCGAATCGCCAGCGCCTCGGCCCCCTCGGTTTCGATTATCACCGGACGGCGCTTGATCTCGCCCATGCGCAGAATCCCGACCTGCGGCTGATTGATAATTGCGAAGCCATAAAGATTACCTTCGCGACCCGGATTCGACAGCGTGAAGCTGCCGCCCGCAAGATCGTCGGCGGTAATCTGGCGATTCGCGATCTTATGGCGCATCCGCTCTATTTCCCGCGCCAGCCCAATAACCGACATGTTCTGCGCTGAGCGAATTACCGGGACCAGCAGACCTTCCTCATCGTCCATCGCGATACCCAGGTTGATCTCGCGCCGGATCGCCAGCGAGTCGCCCACCACCGACGCATTCATACGCGGAAATTCCTTGAGGGCGCGAACCGTCGCCGCCGCCACCAGCGGCAGCATCGTGAGCGCGAAGCCCTCATGCCGGCGAAAGGCTTCCTTATGTTGCTCGCGCAGCGCCGCCGCCCGGGTGAGATCGACTTCGGCGACCGTGCCGACGTGCGGCGAATGGGTTTTCGAATAGACCATGTGCTCCGCGATCAGCTTGCGCCGCCGTGAGAACGGCTCGACCACATCGCCCTCGCGCGGCTCGTACAGCGGAGCACGGAACGCAGGCCCGGGTGCAGCGGCGGGACGCACCGGCGCAGCCGGCGGCCGCTCGGCTCTGGGCGCGGCGGTGGGTCGCGCGGGAACCGAAGGCTGCGCCGCAGTAATTGCCGAAGCCGCAGCGATTGCAGAAGATGACGCGGACGCCGGTCGCGACGGAGCTTGCGCCTCATCACCCTGAGAGCTGACATACGCCAGCAGATCACGTTTGGTTACCCGTCCGCCGATTCCCGTACCATGAATTCCGTTCAGATCGAGGCCGTAATCCGCAGCCATTTTGAGGACCACCGGCGAATAGCGGCGCGGCCCTTCGCCCGTCTCTGCAGGATCAGCCAAGTCGGAATCCGCCGCGGCCATCGGAGCGATCGCGGCCTCAGCGGTGGAAACTTCGGATTGCTCGCCCTTCGAGGTTTCCACCTGGCGAACGACGCCATCGTCCGCACCACCAGTTAACGCCTCGGGCGGTGTCTCTGCTGATGGCGCGGACGGAGCCGCGGGCGCGGACCGCTTTTTCGAACCGGCGTCACCGGCCGCCGCGATCACCGCGATACGCTCGCCGACCGCCACCGTGTCGCCCTCATGCGCGACGATCTGACTGATGATCCCGGCTTCCGGCGCGGGAATTTCCGCATCGACCTTATCAGTCGAGATTGCCGCGATTGGCTGATCCAGCGTGACTGCGTCGCCTTCTTTCACCAGCCATTTGGTGATCGTGCCTTCGATCACGCTCTCACCCATCTGCGGCATAGTTACATCGATTGCCATATCAGTAAGCCGCCAACTCGCGGATTGCCCTCACGATTTTATTGGAATTCGGCAGAATAAATTCCTCCATCGATGGTGCGAAGGCGACGTGAGTGTCGAGCGCGGCCAGCCGGCGCACCGGACCATCAAGATGTTCAAAGGCATGCTCCGCGATAATCGCGGCCACCTCGCCGCCGATGCCGCCGGTCAGGCGATCCTCGTGCACGATCAGCACCTTGCCGGTACGCCGCGCGGTGTCGAGAATCGCCTCGCGATCGAGCGGCAGCAATGTGCGCAGATCGAGCACCTCGACTGACAGACCGTCCTCCTGCTCAACAATCCGGGCCGCATCGAGCGATTGATGAAGCGTGCCGCCGTAAGTGATCAGCGAAAGATCCTTTCCGGGCCGTCGAATCTCGGCCACCCCGATCGCAACCGTGAACTCGCCCTCCGGCAGATCTTCCTTGATACTTCGATAAAGCCGCTTGTGCTCGAAATAGATCACCGGATTGCCATCGCGAATTGCGCTCTTGAGCAAGCCTTTCGCGTCGTAGGCGGTGGCCGGGGCCACCACTTTCAGTCCCGGCACGCGCGTGAACCAGGCCTCGGGGTTTTGCGAATGAAACAGCGCGCCGTGAACTCCCGCCCCCGACGGCGCCCGCACCACCATCGGACAACTGGCCTTGCCGCCGTGCCGATAGCGCAGCGTGGCGGCGGTGTTGACGATCTGATCGAAGCCGCACGAAATAAAATCGGCGAACTGCATCTCCAGCACCGGATGCATCCCGAGCACCGCCGCGCCCACGCCCGCGCCGATAATCAGCGATTCGGAAATCGGCGTATCGATCACGCGATCCTCGCCGAAGGCTGCGAGCAGACCTTCGGTGACCTTGAACGCGCCGCCGAGCTCGGCCACATCCTTGCCCATCACGAAGACGTTTTCATCACGCGCCATCTCCTCGTGCAGGGCCTGATTGATCGCCTTGAGATACGTCACTTCCATTTTTAATCCGGATTTCCTTTTCTTAGGGCAACTACCAATTTAATCATATGCGATAAAGGCCTCGATGGATGCTGGTTGAGATGAGATTGAGTGCCGCGTTGCCGTCGGTCCGGCTCCGCGCGCGCACAATCGCGCCGACTACCGTCAGCGCCGGCAGCCAGCACAAGGCTGGCGAATGTGGATCGAAACAGGCAAATAAATCGCCAAGTACCGGCAGTTATCTCGTTTAACGTCAATCCTTCGCATATTATGGCGCATCGGTAGCTGAAACTCGCAGGGGGAAGAATTGGAATCGATGCGACGACGTCTGGCATGGCATGCACTCATAATCTCATGCTTGTTGGCAACCGGTGGCTGCGGCGGTTCGAGCGGGGGCACCGTTACCGGCGTCAGTACCAGGCGCTCGCCAATCAAGCATCTGATCGTCGTGATCGGTGAGAACCGTAGCTTTGACAATGTCTTCGGAACCTACATTCCGCCCGACAGTTCTGAGACCGTGTGGAACCTGCTCTCGCAACAGATCGTCAGCGGTGCCGGCCAGCCCGGCAGCAGTTTCACGCTAGCGGCACAGCAACAGGCGTCCGATACGACGAACTGGGAACTCAGTCCGGCGCAGACCGGAGCCTTCAGCACGCTCCCGCAGCCAAGCACGGGCTTCAATGGACTGCCGGTGGGACCCTGCACCCTGACCAAGCTCCTCTATCCCAAGACTCCGCTATGCAGCGACATCGGCCTGGATCCGACTTCGCAGAGCCTGCTTTCCGCCCCCGGAACCGGGCAGGGATTCTATTTTCCGCCGTTCTACACGCCGGTACCCGACTGCCGTTATCCTTCTAATTTACCAAATGGACCATATTCGCTGGTCGGCGCCTCGCAACTCAACCAATGCGGCACGCCGGTCATTGCCACTTCCATCACGCCTACAACCTACATCAATAATACCGGCGACCCGGTCCATCGTTTTTACCAGATGTGGCAGCAGTCCGACTGCAGCGCAGCGACGATGACGGCGGCCAATCCCAGCGGGTGCATGCACGACCTCGTGACCTGGGTCGCGACAACGGTCGGATGGGGCGTGACCAAGCCGCCCACCACGGATGAGGGTACTTACCAGGGCGGCGTGGCGATGGGCTATTACAACATGGCGATGGGCGATTATCCCACGCTGCTGCTTCTGGCAGACAACTACGCGATCAACGACAACTACCATCAGCCGGTGATGGGCGGTACCGGCCCCAACTCGCAGTTCATCTATACCGGTGATGTCTTTTACTTCACCGACTCGAACGGCAACCCGGCGACCCCGGCCGACGCCCTGATCGAGAATCCGAATCCGCAATCGGGCACCAACAACTTCTATACAAATGACGGGTTCGGTTCGACCGACGCCGGCAGCACCGGCGTAACCTTTACGAATTGTTCGGATAATACGCAGCCGGGAGTGTCGCCGATAATGAACTATCTCGGCGCGCTGCCGTATACGCCTTTCAATCACGGCAACTGCGATCCGGGAAAATACTACCAGGTCAACAATGACTACCCCAACTATAATACGGCCGGTGCGGTTATAAGCTCCGCCGATAGCAACGAACTTCCGGCCGGCCCGTCATTCAGCATCGGGCCGCAGAGCATTCCCACGATCGGCGATGCGCTGGCGAAAAAGCATATCACTTGGAAATACTATGGAGAGGGCTTTAACAACGCCGCCAACCCGGCGCCTCTCAACCAGTTGTACTGCGCGATTTGCAACGCTTTCCAGTACTCGACCTCGATCATGACCGGCCCGCTGCGCGCGAACCTGGTCGACCTCGACAGTTTCTATAGCGACTTGAGCGCGGGCACGCTGCCGGCGGTCTCATTCGTCAAGCCCGATACCCTGCTCGACAGTCATCCGGGAACCTCGACCCCGGCGTTGTTCGAAGCCTTCCTGCGCAACCTGATCGCGGCGGTGCAGGCGGAGCCGAAAATCTGGGGCAGTACGGCGATCCTGATCACCTACGATGAGAGCGGGGGCGAGTACGATTCGGGCTACATCCAGCCCATCGATTTCTTCGGCGACGGCCCGCGAACCGTGATGATCGCGGTTTCGCCGTATGCCAAGCCTGGTTACGTCGATCACACCTATGGCGACCACGCTTCGATTCTCAAGTTCATCGAATGGAACTGGCGGCTCCGTCCGTTGTCGAGCCGCAGCCGCGACCGGCTGCCGAATCCCACCAGCAGCGCCACGGCGCCTTACTTCCCGACCAACAGTCCGGCGATTGGCGACCTGACGACCATGTTCGATTTCACTCAGGCGCGCCATGCCGCCTCGATCGCTGGCGGCCCGTGATACCGCGGCACGGCATCCATCACCACTAGCGTCCGGACGCGACCGGCTCCCGCGCGGCCAGCGTTACTTGCTGGCGGCCGGGAGGCTGCTCGGCGCCGGAATTTGCGCTAACGGCGCGGCGCTTTCGCCCGCATACAAATCTTCAAGTGCTTCTTCAGGTTTGGGCGCGGGCGCCTGCTCGGCGAAATCCACCGCAGACTGAATCACCTGATTCACCTCACGGTCGATTTCCGCGCGCAACTTGCCCAGTTCATGACGCTTCTTTTCAAGGTAAAATTCGAGTTGCGGAATCGGGTCGCGGCTTTCCCATTCCAGCAGCTCCCGCTGATCGCGATAGAGCGCCGGATCGTGCTCGCTATGTCCGCGCCAGCGGTAAGTCTTGCACTCGATCAGGCTGGGGCCCCCGCCCGCGCGAATCGAATCGATCACGCGCTCGGCCAGACCTACCACCGCGAGCAAATCGTTGCCGGGGCATACGTGGCCACGAAAGCCATAGGCCGCCGCCCGATCCGCGATGTTCTCAACCGCCGTCTGCTTGTCGAACGGAGTCGAGTAGGCGTAGCCGTTGTTGACGCAGACGAACAGCACCGGCAGCTTGCGCACCGCGGCGAAATTCATCGCCTCATGCACGTCGCCGCGCGAGGCCGCGCCTTCGCCAAAAAAAGCCACCGCAATATGCTGCTCGCGTTTGATCTTGAACTTCAGCGCCGCGCCGGCCGCCACCGGCAACGACGATCCGAGCATCGAGGTCGATCCGAACACCCCATGCGACATATCCCCGCCGTGCAGAAAGGAATCCTTGCCGCGCGAAAGCCCGCTCTCTTTCCCCATCAACTGCGCCATCAGACGGCCCGGATCGACCCCGCGCATCAGAAAAACGCCGAGGTCGCGATGCAGCGGTGCGACGAAATCGCCCGGCTTGAGCGGCGCGCAAATTCCGGTGACGATCGCCTCCTGGCCGGCGCCCGAATAGACGCCTCCAAGGATCTTGTTCTGACGGTGCAGCCGCGAGACCCGCTCCTCGAATGCGCGGATCAGCTTCATCCAATAATAAAGTTGAACTTCCGGTTCGGGATGCGAACCGAGCACGACCGGTGGAGCCCCATTCTGATCAGCCATTGTTTCCTTAATAAATCTCCCGGACTCAGGGCCTGAGATCGCCAATAATTCAGATTATCGCAACCCCTGCTCATCGGCCAACGGTTGCCGGCCTGACCGCTTTGGGGACGCGGTTGCCCTGTACCGCAACGATGGCTTATAAGGTCCGATGAAGCATGCTCGACCAGTCCGCACCGCCGGCTAATCAATCCGGATCAATTTCCGTACGCGAAGTATTGGATCGTGCGATGGCCGGCGATAGTCTTTCGGCCTCCGACGCAACGGTCCTGATCGAATGTCCTGACAGCGAACTCGGCCGCATGTTGGCGATCGCGCGCACGCTGCGCGATCGAGCCAAGGGCCGGATCGTCACCTATTCGCGCAAAATCTTTTTGCCGATCACCAATCTGTGCCGCGATCGATGCACCTACTGCACCTTCCGCAGGGACCCCGGAGAATCCGGCGCGTGGACCATGCTGCCGCAGGAGATTCGTCAATGGTCGGCGCGTGGGCGCGAGCTTGGATGCAAAGAGGCGCTGATGTGCCTGGGCGACAAGCCCGAGGTGGCGTTCAAGGAATATCGCGCGACGCTGGCCGATCTGGGCGTGCGATCGACCATGGAATATGTCGGGCGCGCCTGCGAAATCTCGCTGAAGGAAGGACTGCTGCCGCATACCAATGCCGGCCTGATGACGCGCGCCGAGATGATCGCGCTGCGTCCGCTCAACGCCAGCCTCGGCCTGATGCTGGAAAGCGTTTCGCCGCGGTTGCGCATGCGCGGCGAGGTACATCAATGGGCGCCCGACAAGGACCCGGCTAAGCGCCTCGCCATGATCGATCAGGCCGGCCAGCTCGCTATCCCGTTTACCACCGGAATTCTGCTCGGTATCGGCGAGACCCCGGCTGAACGGGCGCAAAGCTTGATCGCGATTCGCGACCTGCACGAACGTCAGGGCCATATTCAGGAAGTGATCATCCAGAATTTCCGCGCTAAGCCGGAAATCGCGATGGCCGCCGCGCCGGAACCCGAAGCGCTTGAGATGGCGCGCGCGATCGCCACCGCACGGATCGTGCTCGGCGCTGGCATGAACGTGCAGGCGCCGCCGAATCTGTCGCCCGATCAAATTGAGCTGTTCCTCGATTCCGGCCTCAACGACTGGGGCGGGATTTCTCCGCTGACGCCTGATTTCGTCAATCCCGAAGCGCCGTGGCCGCACCTCGAACGGCTGGCGGAGCGATGCGCCGCCGCCGGCTTCGAATTACGCGAACGGCTGGCAATCTACCCGGAATATATTAATGATAGCTGGCTCGATCCGGGCATCCGTCCGCTGGTCGACCGGCTGTGGTCCAATATCGCTGGAGATAACTCGTGACCGACCAGAATTTCCACGACTACATCGATGAGATCGAGGCCGCCCCGTTGGCGCCCCTGCTCGATCGAGCCAGTTCCGACGTGCGCACCGCGCTCTGCGAGGTACTCGACGGCTACCAATTGACCCCCGATCAGGGTCTACGCATCTATACCGCGACCGGTGATGATCTCCGTGCGATCATTAAGTGCGCCGACCTGGTGCGCGCCGAAGATTGCGGCGATGAAGTAACCTACGTAGTGAATCGCAATATCAACTTCACCAACATCTGTTTTGTGAACTGCCAGTTCTGCGGTTTCAAGCGCCTGGGCTGGGAAGCCGACGCCTACGATCACCCCGACGAAACCGTGCTGGCCAAGGTAGCCGATGCGTGGGCGCGCGGCGCCACCGAAGTGTGCATGCAGGGCGGCATCAATCCGAATATGCCTCCGTTCCAATACCGCGACCTGCTGCTAAAGATCAAAGAGCGTTTTCCCGAGATCCACGTGCATGCGTTCTCGCCGATGGAAATCATGTATGGCGCGCGGCGCACGCGGATGAATTACCCGGAGTACATCGGGATGCTGCAAAACGCGGGACTGGGATCAATTCCCGGCACTGCGGCTGAAATCCTCGATGACAGCGTGCGCGAGATCCTGAGCCATAAGAAAGTGGATGTCGCCACCTGGGTCGAGATCATCACCACCGCGCACTCGCTCGGCGTGCCGACCACTTCGACCATCATGTACGGCCACATCGAGAGTCCCCGCCAGGTGGTCAACCATCTCGACCTGTTACGCAGGATCCAGCAGCGCACGCATGGCTTTACCGAATTCGTGCCGCTGCGCTTTATCCATCAGAACACCGCGATGTACCGCAATGGGCTGGTGAAGCCGATCGAGAAAGGTTTTCTCGATTTCCAGATGTATGCGCTGGCGCGGCTTTATCTGCGCGGGCAGATCGATAACCTGCAAACCTCGTGGGTCAAGCTCGGGGTCGATCTCGCGGCGGTGACGCTCAAGGCCGGATGCAACGATTTCTCCGGCACCTTGATGGAAGAAAGCATCACGGCCCAGGCCGGCGGCGACGCCGGCGAATTCGTGCCGGCCGACCTGATTGAAGACCAGGCCCGCGCGATGGGCCGCACGGCCGTCGAACGGACCACTCTTTACCGCAAACTTTACGGACGAAAGGCTCCCAATGGTGCGCGCCCACTCATCCCATCCGCCGATAACCTTGCTTGCGGGGGGAGTGGGTGCGGCTAAATTTCTGCGCGGTCTGGTCCGCTGCGTCGATGAAGCTCGCGTCACCGTCATCGTCAATACCGGCGACGACGAGGAGTTCCACGGGCTGCACGTCTCGCCCGATATCGACACTATCGTCTACACCCTGGCCGGCCTTGCCAATCCGGTTCATGGATGGGGTTTGCGGGGTGAAACCTTCAAAGTGCTGGCCGCCCTCGAACCATTCTATGGCAAGCCCTGGTTCGCGCTCGGCGATCGCGATCTGGCGACCCATCTGTATCGCACGCAGCGGCTGCGCGAGGGATTTCGGCTCTCCGAAATAACCGCCGATATCGCGCGGCGGCTGGGCGTGCGGGCGCGCGTGAGACCGATGAGCGACGATGCGGTGCGCACCTTCATCAAGCTGCGCGGCAAGCCGCAGGCCCTGCCCTTTCAGGAATATTTCGTGCGCGGGCGCGCGCGCGGCGCGATCGAGTCGATCGAACTGCGCGGGCTGGCCACTGCGCAACCGTTGCCCGCGATGCTTGAGGCGGTCGCGAAATCATCCGCGATCATCCTCGCTCCCTCCAATCCATTCGTGTCGCTGGGTCCGATTCTGGGTTTGCGCGGATTCCGCGATGCCCTCCATGCGGTGAAAGAGCGGGTGGTGGCGATCAGCCCGATTGTCGGCGGCCACACGATCAAAGGACCGGCGGATAAGATGCTGCGTGGGCTGGGACACGAGGTTTCTGCGCTGGGAGTGGCCCGGCTTTATCGCGATATCGTGGGCGCCTTCGTGCTGGACCATGCCGACCATCGCCAGGTTGCCGCGATCGAGGCGCTCGGGATGCGGGCGATCGTGACGGATACCATCATGAGCACTCCGGTTCGCGCCGCCAGGCTCGCGCAAGTAGTGATGCGCGCGCTTGCAGTGTAGGCTGGTCGTATCTGGTGCGATGGACTCGCTTACACTTTTCGCAATCGAGGGAATTCCGCAGATCGGTCCGGGCGACGATCTGCCGCAGGCGATTTTCGAGGCCGCCCAACGATGCTGCGCTGTCTTCGAGCAAGGCGATATTCTCGCCGTCTGTCAGAAGATCGTTTCCAAGTCCGAAGGCCGTGTCCGCGAACTGCATCAGGTGGAGCCGTCCGCGCTGGCGCGCAACTTTGCCGCCCATTTCGACAAGGATGCCCGCGCGGTCGAGCTGGTGCTGCAGCAGGCCACGCGAATCGTCCGCATGGATCGCGGAGTGCTGATCGTGGAAACCGGCCCCGGATGGGTTTGCGCAAACGCCGGGATGGATGAATCGAACAGTATGGCCGACGACCGCGCGATCCTGCTGCCAATCGATCCCGACGCCTCTGCCGCCCGGCTGCGCGATGGTATCCTCAAGCTCGCGGGCGTTGACGTGGCGGTCGTGATAACCGACACTTTCGGCAGGCCGTGGCGCGAGGGGCAAACCGAGGTTTGCCTGGGAATCGCGGGCATGAATCCGATGCTCGATCTGCGCGGTTCACGCGACATGGGCGGACGCGAACTGCATCATACGGTCCTCGCGATCGCCGACGAAATCGCCTCGGCGGCGGGACTCCTGATGCGCAAGGATGCCGGTCTTCCAGCCGTGATCGTGCGCGGCTATCACCATCAGCCCTATGACGGCAGTGCGCGTGCGCTCATCCGCGCGGCCGAAACCGATCTGTTCCGCTGAGTCTGCGACGTGAAGAAAGCTGTGACACTTACATCCGAACCGGCGTCCGCGCCGATAAACCCGGCCGCCTTAATCGAAGCCGACCTCGTGCAGGTCGAACGGCGGCTTTCCGCGCTGCTTGATTCCAACGAAGCCCAAATCGGGGAAATCTGTCATTACCTGATCGACGGCAGCGGCAAGCGGCTGCGCCCCACCTTCATTCTGCTGGTCTATCGGGCCTGCGGGGGTGGCGATGCTTCAGTGCGCGATCCGATCGACGCCGCCGCGGCTCTTGAGCTGATTCACTCCGCCACCCTGCTGCACGACGACATTATCGATTCCGGTCTGCTGCGCCGCGGCCGTCCGTCCGCCTATGCGCGCTATGGCTTCGGACCGACGCTGGTGGCCGGCGACTATCTGTTCTGCCGCGCCTTCGAGATTTGCGGCCGCTTCGACGAGCCGCTGGTGCTCACCGCCGCCCGCGCCTGTATTCAGCTTACCGAGGGCGAGGCGATGGAGGGCCGCATGCGTCACAACCCGGCCACCAGTCTCGACGATTATCTGGCCATCATCACGCGCAAGACCGCTTCGCTGTTCGCCGCCGGCGGCAAGGTCGCCGCCGATTTGGCCGGCGCTCCACCGCTACTCGGCGAAGCGATGCGTCAACTCGGCGACGCGGTGGGATTGGCGTTTCAGA
The DNA here is from genome assembly GCA_027317185.1 of Deltaproteobacteria bacterium. Taxonomy (GTDB): domain Bacteria; phylum Desulfobacterota; class Binatia; order Binatales; family Binataceae; genus JAJPIG01. The sequence continues at coordinate 1,213 of DAHVFB010000034.1, read as the reverse complement.
TGATCGACGATCTGCTCGATATACTGGGACCTGAAGAGAAGATCGGCAAGCCGGTGGGATCCGACCTGCGCGCCGGCATCCCGTCGCTCCCGATGGTGCTGGCGGCGGAGCATAATCCCGACCTGCGCAAGATGTTTCAAAACGGTGCGGCGCACGACGACACGATGTTCCATCGGGCACTCGATATCCTGCGCGCGCCCGACATCATCGCGCGGGCGCGCGAGCTGGCCGCCGCACAGGTCGCGCGGGCGCGAGAGATTATGACCGCACTGCCCTCCTCGCCCTACTGCGAGAGCCTGTATGCCTTGATTGACGAGCAGGTCCGCCGCGAAGTCTAGCTGGTTTTCAGGCTCACCCGTTTGAGGAAATCGATCACTGTGGAGTTGAAGCGATCGGCCTGTTCGATATTGGGGCAATGGCCGCAATCCTCGAACACGTGCAGCTCCGCCTTGGGAATTCTGTTCGCCAGTTCGACCGCATAGCCGGGCATCCGCAATTTGTCGTTCGCGCCGGCGACGATCAGCGTCGGCACTGAGATCAATTCATATTGCGTGCTATCGGGTTGACCGAAGCTCTCCGCCTTGCGCTCGAGGTCGGGACGCTTCAGGCGCGCCGCCGCCGCGCATTCCCAGGCGCCCGGTATGAGGCTCAGCGCGTGACGGCGGTCGACGTAGGTTTCATCCGCCGCCCATTTCGGATCGTGAAACAGCGCATGGAGCATTCGCTTGACGCCCTCGCGCGTACAATCGTATTCGAGCAGCATCCGGCGCGCGTCGTTGAATGGAGTGAAGCCGCCGCCGCTCGCCAGCACGATCGCGCGCGCGGGAAACATCGGCGGCGCCGAGGCCATCGCACGGGCCAAATAGCTGCCACCCATCGAATTGCCGATGAAGCAGGCCTCCTCGATACACATCACCTCAACGAAGCGCCGTATATGCGCCAGCATCCGTTTTGGGAAATTCTCGAAATCGTGCAGCTTGTCGGTGCGCCCGAAGCCCAGCCAGTCGGGTGCGATTACCCGGAATTGACGCGCGAGCGCGTCGAAATTGAATTCCCAGCTAAGTTCGGCGCATCCGCCGAACTCCCCCGAATGCAGCAGCACTACGGCTGGTCCATCGCCTGCTTCGAGATAATGGGTTGCGATTCCATCGACGCTGACAATCGAACTGCGCATCCACGATCCCTCACTGGTAACGATACTTGATCTTTACAC
>DAHVFB010000033.1 GCA_027317185.1 Deltaproteobacteria bacterium | reverse complement strand
CCTTGCCCTTGTGCGCCCACGCCAGCGAAGCGAACGTCCGCTGCTTACCCATCACTCCACCTCCGCACCCATCCTTCGACCAACTTCATTCTACCTATGTCGATCGACTTGTGCAGAGCTTCCCTAACATGGCGACCTTCTTGCCCTGATTCAGGATGTCCGCCGCGCGTTGCAGATCGGCCTTTGTGGGAATCACGTGCGGCGTCGAATAACCCAAGCCGGAATGAATCGTCGCATGCGCTCGCTCGGGCTCTTCAGCGTCAAGCACCTGAAGATCGTTCGGCACTATGATGCACGTCACGGTCCGTTCCGACTTGGCAATGCGGATGGCGCGGTCGACCAAATGGCGCATCTGAGACGGCACCGACGCCATCTCAACGTACTCGTGCGCTACGTCCTTGAATAAACTGAGTAGATCGACTTCCTGCTGAAAGCGCCCGCCTATCGCCGTGCGCGCTGATTGGCCAACAATGGCGACGACCGGCTGATGATCCATTTTGGCATCGTATAGGCCGTTCAGCAGATGGATTGCCCCGGGGCCCGAGGTTGCCATACAGACGCCGACCTCACCAGTGAACTTGGCATGTGCACAGGCCATGAAGGCCGCTAGCTCCTCATGTCGAACCTGAATCAACTTCGGCTTGTCGCCCGCTCGTTCCAGCGCCGCCAGGATGCCATTGATACCATCGCCTGGAAATCCATAAATGCGCTTGACGCCCCACTCGCCGAGGCGCTTCAGCAGAAAATCTGCGACTGTCTCACTCATGGCATGCTCCGCGGTCTTCGTTGCAGAATTTGACCTGGTCAATCATTGCTTGCGTAGGCGATCGTGCTTAACAAGGCGTTCTGCGCCCGGCGCGAATCAAGCCGCGTGTGCTGAACAACAATTGGTACGTCGGACGTAATGATGCTCGAATAGTCAGTATCGTGCGGGATGGATTCGGGATCATGAAGATTGTTGAATCTTACGTGCGTCTGTCCGCCGCGCCGGTACCGTGATTCGGTAAGGCCCAACCGGATCACGGTTGCTGAAAAATATCGTGATTTCGACATGGCTTCATCTTCGGAGGCTTTGAGAAGGCAAGCCGTTTTCGTGGCTGGTAAACAGCAGTTCCGGACCCGTTGCTCCACGAAGGGACATAGCCTTCCGCAATCGCCCACATTTTACGTCCAATTGGTTTCATCTGTGTGGTTCTCTCCGCCGTCACATCAGGCAGCCATGCTGAGTGAGTTGAATCGGCCGCTGCTTCCGTTACGTCAAACGTGCCGCCCGATGACGCTGAAATTTCCCCAGAGCCGCGACACCCAGCACTCCCGACAAAAGCAGCCCCGCCAACATGCGATGTTTGGTGAGCCAGAATTGCACGCTGCCATGCCAGGCTCGGGCATCGAAGCTGCCGCGCGCATTAAAGTCGCCTCCATGGACCGCTTCGAACAGATTATCCGGGCGATGAGGATCCACCCTTTCGCTGGTCTGCTGCGAAGCGAAACCGGTACGTGCGAGATACCGATCCAACAAGCCGGGCATGAATTTGTTGGCTTCGATCGCGATCAGCGTGGGCAGTCCCAGGTAGAGTTCGCGCCGGCGTTGGTGAGCCGCCCAAACTATCGCGCGTGCCGGCACACCCGGATCGAAGATTGGCGGCACTGGCTGGGGATCGCGCGGCAGGTGGGTACGACACCAAGCGAACTGAGGAGTATTGACCGCCGGAAGTTGTACCATGGTGAGATGAATTTTGCTTTTATTGTGCAGCAATTCGGTTCGCAAGGAGTCGGTGAATCCCCTTATTGCAGCCTTCGCACCGCAATATGCCGATTGCAAAGGAATAGAGCGGTAAGCCAGGGCAGAACCTACCTGAACGATGCATCCGTTGTTACGCGGTAACATGCACTTCAGGGCAGCCATGGTACCCCAGACCGTGCCCAAGTAAGTGACCTCGGTGGCGCGCCTGAACTCGTCCGGAGTGACGTCGACAAATTGGGAAAAGACCGTCACCATCGCATCATTGACCCAGACGTCGATTGGACCGAGCTTCTGCTCGACTTCTGCCGCAGCAGTTTGAACTTGCGCGTGGTCCGACACATCTGTCGGGAGCACCAGCGCTTCGCCGCCAAGGTTTCTAATTTCTTCAGCCGCCTGCTCCAGACGACTCCGATCTCTCGCGATCAGCCCTACCGATGCGCCTTGTCGTCCAAATTCCACCGCGGTGGCACGTCCGACCCCCGCCCCAGCCCCCGTTACTACCACAACCTCCCGCCGCCTCTTGACCTTCTCTTTTTGCATGTAAATTTTCCTTGTTCTGGGATTTAGTCAGAGGGCGGATTCTTATGACGATCAGCCGTTATGACGGCCGATTGTCAGTCGATGGAGAAAACGATCACCAGCGAAATGAACAGCCGCTCGAAGCTCTAAGATGCAAGCAAAAATCGATCCGTGTTGAAGTGTTGGCCGGGTGACTTAGAGGTAAAATGGGTACGTCAGGTCTGCTGGCCTAATCAAACGCTCTTGACCGCAATCAATGACCGGCGCGAAAAATCGGTGGTGTCGGTCAAGTGGTGGAAAAGCGGTTAGCATCAGCATTCGACGAGCGAGCGATTGGTTATACAGTTGCTATGCGGCCTCCGCTTGCGAGTTATTATTGGCCAGGGCTTGCCAGCGGACCAGACGGCGCAGCGTGATTTGGCCGCTGCGCAGCAGGCCGAAGAGCAGGAACAGCACCGCCTCTTCACTGGGCAACGAGGCCTGGGTCTTGGTGCGGCGGCGGAACTCCTCATTAATCTGCTCCAGCGCATTGGTGGTCCGCAGCGCCTTCCACTGCGAAATGGGGAAGCTCGTCGCCGGCCTCCGCGAAGCTTGCACTGACCGTCTGTGAGCGCAGCTTCCACTTGCGCGTGAACGCGACCCGCGCCTGCTCGACCGCCGCGCGGCTGTCGGCGTAGATCATGCGCCGATAATCTTCGGCGAGTTCCTCGCGCAGATGCGCCGGGGCCTTGGCGAGCAGTTTCCACAGCTTGTGATTGGTGCAGCGCTGAATCGCGAGCTGCGGCCACTGCGCCTTGAGCGCCGCGCTCAGTCCCGGGTTGCCGTCCACCACCGCCAACCCCGGAACGCCGAGATTGCGGGCGCACAGCGCGCGCACCGCGTCGAGCCAGGCCTACTCGCTCTCGGCGCCCGCCAGCCGCAGATCGAGCACCACGCGCTGGCCGCCCGCGCACACTCCCAGCGTGACCAGCACCGGTACCCGCACCCGCTTTTTCCCGATCCGCACCCGCGGATACCGGCCGTCCAAAAACAGGTAGCGGACCTTCAACTCACCGAGATCGCGCTTGGCCCACGCCGCGAAGTCTTCCCACAGGCGCCCGACCAGGCGCGATACCGCATCCTTCGATAGCGGCGCGCCGCGCAGCAACGGCGCCAGCGCTCCGCGCGGCCGCCGCGTGTTAGTGCCGCTCAGGTACACTCCCAAAATCGCCTCGTCGACCCGCTCGGTGCGCCGTTGGTAGCGCGGGATCATCTGGCTGCGCCACTCGCTACGGCACCCATCGTCATCCTCGATTCGCGCCCGCGGCATCGCGATCGTGGTCGCGCCCAGACTGGTGGTAAGCGTGCGCTCACGCTTGCCGTGCCGGTAGCCAGCCCGCACCGCGCCCACCCGCTGCGACCGGGCTGCGCCCAGCGCCGCCTCCAGTTCTTCATCGACGATGGCTTCGATGGTCGCCCGAATCCGCTCCCGCATCAGCTCCTCGAGCGTTGCTTTCCCTGCCCCTAAATCCCTGCTATCGCTTGCCATGGCGTCATCCTCCGGCTCCCGCCGACAAGCGGGTGCGAGTTGTGGCTCAACTCGCCGGATCTTGACGCCTTTTTTACTTTTCCACCAACTTCCAGACACTACCCATGCCATCCATCACTGGGTGTTGTGTGGATGTCGGATCATGAAGGGAAGCAATTCGCCCTTTGAGATGATGCGAACGAGCGCGAACGCCAATGAGAAAATAACATCGTTTTAGGCGTTCGTATGCGTGCGCCAACCACTGGCGTCAACCGCCGCTTGTCAACCGCCGCTTAAGTGTCAACCGGTTGACAGGTTGACAGAGAGCGGTTGGCATCGGACTGCGCCATCCACCAATTTTCCCCTTGTAAATCAAATTTTTTTGGAGTTTGCCCCATAATGGGGCAAACGTGGGGCAAACTTGGGTTGTGGGGGCCAAAAGGCGCGGGATAATTATTTCTGTGCGCCAAACAATCGGCAGTACCAACGCGGGCCCGGCATTTGACCTATGAGCCAGATCAAGTCAAAGAAACGCGTCGCCGACCATGGGGAGGTGTTCACTCCACTTTGGATGGTCGAAGCGATGCTCGACCTCGTCAAGCACGAGACGGAGCGCATCGACTCCCGCTTCCTGGAGCCGGCTTGCGGTAGTGGGAACTTCCTCGTCCGCATACTCCGGCGCAAGCTCGCCGCCGTCGAACTCAAGTTCGGGAAGTCCGAGTTTGAAAGGCGGCACTATGCCCTGCTCGCTCTGATGTGCACTTACGGGATTGAGCTCTTGGAGGACAACATCGCCGAGTGCCGCGCCAATATGCTGGAGATTCTCGCCGACTACCTGAGCCTCAAGGAATCGGACGATCTCTACCGAGCCGCTTTCTACGTGCTCACGCAGAACCTCGTTCACGGTGACGCCTTGACGATGCGCACCAGCGATGATCAGCCCATCACCTTTGCCGAGTGGGGCTACCTTGGTAAGGGCAAATTCCAGCGGCGCGATTTTCGCCTCGACACCCTCACACAATCGTCTGCCTTCAGTGCGGAGGGCTCACTCTTCGCCCATCTCGGGAAGCACGAGATCTTCAAGCCGACAAAGGCCTACCCGCCGGTGACCGTGAGCGAGCTGGCCGCTGCTATGCTCGGCGAGCCTTCCAAGGAGGCCGTATGAGCGCTCAGGCTAGCTTTGCGCTGCGTGGCCGCAACCCGGATGTTTTGACGTGTATCGCGAACCTCTCGAACGACGAGGTTTTCACGCCGCCGGACTTCGCGAAACGGATGCTAAACACGCTGGCTGAGGCGTGGTCGGCCGACCACAATGGAGCGAGCCTCTGGGCCGACAAGACGGTACGCTTCCTGGACCCGTGCACAAAGTCGGGCGTGTTCCTGCGGGAGATCACCAGCCGCCTGACCAAGGGATTGGCGGCCGAGATTCCAGATCTCGAAGAGCGGGTAGATCACATACTGACACGGCAGGTATTCGGGATCGGTATCACGCGTCTGACCAGCTTTCTTGCGCGGCGCAGCTTGTATTGCTCAAAGCACGCCAACGGCCCGCACTCGATTGCCAAATCGTTTGCAAGCGATCATGGAAACATCTGGTTCGAGCGCACCGAGCACACGTGGGCTGATAAGAGGTGCACATACTGCGGCGCGAGCCAGAAGACGTTTGAACGCAGCGAAGGGTTTGAAACCCATGCCTATGCGTTCATCCACGCGGACGACATCAAGACTCGCTCAGCCGAGTTGTTTGGAGGTGATATGCAGTTTGACGTGATCATTGGGAATCCACCCTACCAGTTGGACGATGGCGGTTACGGCACGAGCGCGGCGCCCATCTATCATTTGTTTGTGGAGAAGGCACTCGAGCTCGACCCCCACTATGCGGTGTTTGTGACACCCTCACGCTGGATGGCGGGTGGCAAGGGCCTTGACCAGTATCGGGAGCGGATGCTTTCCGACAAGCGCCTGCGGAACATCGTGGACTTTCCTAAGCTCTATGAGGGCTTTCCGGGCGTAAAGATTCGAGGCGGCATCTCATATTTCCTGTGGGATCGCGGACACAGCGGACCGTGCGAAGTGCAGACGATTTGGGACGGGAAGCCTGTGGGGCCAGCAGTGGCTCGCCACCTCGATGCCTACGACATCCTCGTGCGACGCAACGAGGCGGTGCCGATTTTGGAGAAGGTCAGGGCGAAGAAGGAGCCTACGCTCGACCAGCGCGTCTCCAGCCGGAAGCCGTTCGGACTCGCCACGAACTTCAAGGGCAAGCCGTCAGGTTCGGGATTGAAGAAGCCGGTGAAGCTCTTCGAGAATCAGCGCGTCGGTTGGGTCGAGCGAAAGGCCATTGCAGTCCATCCCGACTGGATTGACGAGTGGAAGGTACTAATGACCGCCGTACAAGGCACGAGTGCGGCCGTCGAAACCAAGTTCCTTAGCAAGCCCATCATTGCCGAGCCGGGCACCGCATGTACTGAGACTTACCTCGTTGCGGGACATTTCGACAATGAGAGGGCCGCGGCCAATTGTGCAAAGTATCTGCGCACCCGATTTCTTCGCTTCCTCGTCTCGCTTCGTAAGGCTACGCAGCACGCGACACGCGATGTGTACTCCTTCATCCCCGATCTCCCTCTCGACAGAGAGTGGACAGATGCCAAGCTTTTCAAGCGGTATGATCTGAGCAAAAACGAGATTGCCTTCATCGAGTCGCAAGTAGCTGAGCACGCCAGCGAACTGGTCGACGAAGACACCGCAGCCGAAATCGAAGATGAGTAAGGCTATCGAGGAAATTCTTGCGCCCAAGCCGGAAGCCCGGCCGCGGATCTACGCCTACTCCATTGCCGACGGCGCACACGCGGGCCTCCTCAAGGTCGGCCAGACGACACGCGACGTGAAGCTGCGGGTCGCCGAACAGATCAAGACCGCCGCCATCAAGAACTTTCGCATCGAACTGGACGAATCCGCTGAGTGCGACGACGGCACTATCTTCACCGACTACGAAGTGCGAGAGGCGCTGATTAAAAAGGGCTTTGAGAACGCCGAGCTGGAAGTGGATGCGCTGTACGGTCACGGACGTGAGAACCGTGCTCATTGAGCTGCGCACCGGCCAGCGGTTCAGCGGCACGCATCACCAGACGTTCACGATGCGGCGTGAGCAAGCAGAAGCCGTGGAGAAGACGCACGCCTATTTCCAAGGAGGCCGTTGCAAAGAAAGAGACCAATCTGGAATACGCCGCCGGACTGGAGGATGTGAACGAAGACCTCAGCGTTCTTTCGGAGAAGGAGACCGATTTCCTGCCCATCACGACCAAGGCATATCTCTACCTCTCAGGCACGCCGTTCAGGGCGCTGGCTACGGGCGAGTTCATCGAGGAGCAGATCTTCAACTGGACGTACACCGATGAGCAGCGCGCCAAGGAAGATTTCGCAGCTAAGAACCCCGGCAGGTGGAACCCCTATGGCGCAATGCCGCAGATGCGCCTGCTGACCTACCAGATGCCGGACGAGCTGCTGGCAATCGCGAGCGCCGGGGAGTTCGACGAGTTTGATCTCAACGAGTTCTTCGAGGCATCAGGCAAAGACGCCAAGGCGAAGTTCAAACATGAGAACGATGTGCAGAAGTGGCTGGACATCGTTCGCGGTGGGTACACGCCCCAGGTGATCGAGCATCTGAAGACGGGCACGCGGCCCCCGTTTCCTTATTCGGATGTCCGCCTACTGCCCTACCTGCAGCACTCGTTCTGGTTTCTCCCCAACGTCGCGGCCTGCCACGCGATGTCAAACCTGCTGGCCGAGAAGCACAACACCTTCTGGCACGACTACGAGGTGGTCGTTGCCGCTGGCGCCTCGGCGGGAATTGGGCTGGAGGCGTTGCGGCCCGTGCGCAAGGCCATCGGAAGCGGTTTCGAGACCAAGACCATCACGCTGTCGTGCGGCAAGCTCACTACCGGCATAACCGTTCCACAGTGGTCTTCCATACTCATGCTGCGCAATCTCAAGTCTCCAGAGACCTATTTTCAATCCGCGTTCCGCGTGCAATCGCCATGGTCTATCAGGAACCCCAACGGCGACAACCCGAACGAGGAGGAGATCCTCAAGCCTATCTGCTTCGTGTTTGATTTCGCGCCCACGCGCGCGTTGCGGCAGCTTTCCGAGTATGGGATCGGCTTGTCGCCCAACGAGCTAAACCCGGAGAACGCGGTCAAGGACCTCGTGTCGTTCCTGCCCGTGCTGGCCTACGACGGCGCGAATATGACGCAGATCGACGCAGGCGGCATTCTCGACATCGCGATGGCGGGCACCTCAGCCACGCTGCTGGCCCGCAAGTGGGAGAGCGCGCTTCTCGTGAACGTGGATAACGACACTCTGCGCCGCATACTGGACAACCCCGAGGCGATGGCCGCCGTCGATCGCATTGAGGGCTGGCGGGCGCTGGGCGACAACATTATTGAGACCATCATCAACAAGAGCGAGAAGGTGAAGGCGCTCAAGAACAAGGCCAAGGACCGCGATCTGACGGAGAAGGAAAAGAAACGGCTGACCGAGGAGGAGAGGGAGTACAAGTCCAAACGCAAGCTCGTCCAGGAGAAGCTGATCAAGTTCGCGACGCGCATTCCGGCGTTCATGTACCTGACCGACTTTCGCGAGAATACGCTGCAGGACGTCATCACCAAACTCGAACCGGACCTGTTTCTTGCCGTCACCGGCCTAACGGTGAAGGACTTCCATTTGCTCATACAGCTGAAGGTCTTCAACACCGAACAAATGAACCAGGCTGTCTTTGCCTTTCGCCGCTACGAAGACGCGTCACTACGCTATACGGGAATCGAGAGCCATGAGGGCCTGACCCACTATGGACTCTACGATACTGTCGTGGCGAAGGAATGAAAGAGCGGCGAGGCGCTGGTGTCATTGCTTTGAAGCGCCGATTTTCACGGTATTAGAGCAGCTTAGTCGCCGTCGTAAGCTTCTGGACCATATCGCTGCGAAAGCGGCGAGAACAATCCCGAGGAAAATTACCGGCGTTTTAACTCAGGCGGGCGAGGTCGGCGAAGAATCCGGGATAGGTTTTGACCACGCAACCCGGATTTTTAATTTTGATTCCAGGCAGTTTGAGACCCGCGATCGCGAACGCCATCGCGATTCGATGGTCTTCGTAGGTTTCGATTAGCGCCGGCCGCAAGCCGGCCGCCGGTTCGATCAGCAGGCCGTCATCGAACTCTTTCACGCGGGCGCCAATTCGCGTGAGTTCAATGGCCAGTGCGCGGATGCGATCGCTTTCGTGATGGCGAATGAACGAAACCGCGCGAATCCGGGTCGGCGAAGTGGCGAAGGGCGCAATCGCCGCCAGCGTCGGCACCATGTCCGGCATCGCATTCATCGCCACGTCCACTCCGCTCAGCGATCCGGTGCCTGAAATTTCGATTCCGCCCGGGGCAAATCGCACCTGCGCACCCATCTGTTCGAGCACCCGCATAAAGCCGATATCGCCCTGGACCGAATGCCGGTCGAGTCCGCGGACTGTAATTGTTCCGCCAACCAAAGCGGCGGCGGCCGCGAAATAGCTCGCGGCCGAGGCGTCGGGCTCGACCGCGAAGCGGCCCGCGCGGTAGCGCTGGCCGCCCGGCACCACGATCATGTTGCCGTTGATCACGCTCGAGACGCCGCGCTGATCCATCAGCCGCAGCGTCATCTCGATAAATGGCCGCGCGGTATCCCCGCTGATATGCAGTTCGAGGCCGTTGCGCCAAAGCGGCGCCGGCATCAGCAGGGCCGATACGAACTGCGACGAGACGCTGGCGTCGATCGAGGCGCTGCCGCCGGCGAACGGCTCGCGGCCACGCTCGATTACCACCGGGGGACATCGATTGCCGTACTCGGTGAATGCCCGCACCCCGAGCTGTGTGAGGGCGTCGAGCAGTTCGCCCATCGGCCGCTGACGCATCCGATGGTTGCCGTCGAGGCGGAAACGTCCATGACCGAGAGTCGCGAACGCGGCGAGAAAGCGCATCGCGGTGCCCGCGCCGCCGATCGACAGGTTCGCACCGGCGGCCGGAATCGTTCCACCCGCTCCGATGATCTCGATCTGTCCGCGCGCCGCGTCGGCCTCGAGCGTGAACCCGAGTTGCCTCAACGCGCCAATCATCTGATGCGTGTCGTCGCTCGTCAGTGCGCCCTCGATGGTCGAGCTGCCCGGCGCCATCGCAGCCAGAATCAGAGCGCGATTGGTGATGCTCTTCGATCCGGGCAGCGTTATCGTCGCGTTCAGCGGATGCTGAATGGGCATTATCTCTAATTGATCGGCAGACACACCCGGGAGCTTATCCGCCTGGTTCGAGTTCACTCAAGCGAGGGATTCAGGCGCAGGCCCGCATGGCACAGTCCGATTGCTTCGCGCTGCCGACTTTGTGCTTGGCAAGTATCGCGCATTTAATTCTCATCCAATGGGGAAGTATAGGCTTTTAATCATCAATTATGGGTTTTGTTGACTATCGAACGTACAACGAGTAATCGATGATAGGTTCGCATGGGAACCAGGGGGTCTCCGGCGTTATGGACGTCAGGGATATCGGGAGGCGGAGATGATGGTGGACGGAGTGATGACAGCACGGCGAATAGTCCGCGTTGCTGTGCTGCCGTTTATCATCGCCCTGCTGACGATCGTGTCGCCCATCCGATCGTGGGCTGGTGCTGAGATAACTTTCCCGCGTCCGGTCGAAGCCGAACCCAATGTCCAGTTCTGGATCAAGGTCTTCAGCCAGTTCGGGTACCGCGATTTTATCGTCCATGATCGCGGCGATCTGACGCGCGTTTACCAGGTGATGCATCTACCGGGATATGGTGAGCCGGGCCGCGCCGATGTCGACTGGACCAACGATTACCTGAAAGCGAAGTACTCTACCATTCTCAATCGGCTGGCCTCAGGCGCCGCGCCCGCCAGCTTCGAGGAGCGGAATGTGGCCGCGCTGTTCCATAATCCATCGCCGCAAATCTATGCGATGGCGGCGCAGAATTTGCGGGTTCAGCAGGGCCTGCGCGAGCAGTTTCGCGATGGATTGTTGCGCAGCCGTTATTATCGCCACACCATGGAGCGCATCTTCCACGAGGCTGGCGTACCGGTCGAGCTGGTGACGCTCGCCGAAGTCGAGTCCGGTTTCTACCCGAAGGCTCGTTCAAGCGCCGGCGCGCTGGGGATATGGCAGTTCACGCGCGGGACCGGACGCCAGTACATGAAGATCAACTCGCGCTACGACGAGCGTCTGAATCCGGTGCGCGAGACCGAGGCCGCAGCCAAGCTCCTGCGCTACAACCATGACGTGCTCGGCGATTGGCCGCTGGCGATTACGGCTTACAATTATGGCACCGGCGGTACCGCGCGGGCGGCGCAACTTTACGACAACAACTACGGGCGCATCTTCAAGAACTTCGACGGGCCGCATTTCGGTTTCGCGGCCAGGAACTACTATCCTGAATTTCTGGCGGCGATGCAGGTGTATCGCCATGAGAATGACTATTTTCCCGGAATTGAGAACGCTTCTATCGCGCCGCCGCCCGAAACCAGTCCGGTGATTTATCATCCGCGCCATCTGCGCCGGGCCTCATATCATGTGCGCAAAGCTACCTACCATCGCCACGTGCGCTCCTGCACCGGCCGTTGCACCGTCGCCAAACATACCCGGCGGGTCGCCGCGCGGCGCTCTGCGGACGCTATCCGATCATAGCCCTCCGCGTCTGAAGCCAGGCGCTCTGCTATCATCTGATTCATGAGCGGTATTGCGGCGTTTCGCGCCGATCTGGTGCATTTGGGCGAGCGCCTGATCGAGCGCCTCGCCGATCGCGCACTGGGCGAAACGGCGCTCGCGCTGATACGCCAGCATGCGGCGGACGAAAGTTCCGCGGTTGCCTTCATGCTGAAGCTGGCCGAGGAATCGCCGCCGGAGCTGCGTGAAATTCTGCGCGACTCGAAAGCCGCTTTTGAGCTGGTGTTCTGCCTTGGTGGATCCGAGCTGATCGCGTCTGGGCTGGCGGGAACCGGTCCAGGCTGGGCCGCCGTCTTTCGCGAGGCTGCCAGCGGCGCGGGAGCCGAACTGATGGCGGCGGCGCGCTGCACGTTCGACTCGAACGATCGCGAAACGATCGAGGTATCGCTCGCGCGGTTCAAACGGAGCCATTTCCTGCGTATCGCGATCGCGGACCTGCTGGGGCATTCGAGCGTGCTCGAAACCATGACCGCGATGTCCCAGCTGGCCGACGAGTGCGTGCGCGCGGCGCTGGAAGGAGCCGGCGTAATCCTTGGCGATCAGGCAAAAAACGCCGGCAGATTTTGTGCGCTCGCGATGGGCAAGCTGGGCGCGGCGGAACTGAATCTGAGTTCAGATCTCGATCTGCTGTACCTGTTCGACGGGCCGGATCAGCGGGCCGCGAGCCGGCTGGGCGAGCTGCTTACCGAACTGCTCTCGAAGAATTGTTTCCGTATCGATTTGCGATTACGGCCCGGCGGCCGTAATTCAGCGCTGGTTGCCTCGTTCGAAAGCGCGCTGAATTTCTATCAGGATTTCGGGCAGACCTGGGAGCGGGCGGCGTTGCTGCGCGCGCGCCCGATAGCGGGCGCGATCGATCTTGGCCAGCGTCTGCTGAACGAACTCGATCGCTTCGTCTATCGCCACTATCTGGATTTCGAAACCTTGCGGCAATTGCGCGCGATGAAGCGTCAGATCGAGGCGGAGCTGTCGCCCACCGCGATGGTCGAGCGCAATATCAAGCTGGGTTACGGCGGAATTCGCGAGCTTGAGTTTATCGTGCAGGCGCTGACCCTGATCTACGCCGGACGCGATCCGCGCCTGCGCACTAATCAGACCCTTGCGGCGCTTAGCCGTTTCGAGTCGCTGGGGTATCTCGCGCCACGGATCGCGCAGCGGCTGGCGGACGCCTATCTGTTTTTGCGCGACGTTGAGCACAAGTTGCAGGTGGCCGCCGGCCTGCAGACCCATAGCCTGCCCGCGGATGACGACGGGTTCGCGATCGTGGCCGCCCGGCTGCAGCTCGGGAAAAGCGCGCAGGCGGCGGTCCGCTTGAAAATTGCGCTGCGGCAGCATCGGGTGTTCGTGGCCAATCAATTTCGTGAAATGCTGGCCGGGGGCGAAACTCCGGGTCTGGAGGCCTCGGGCGGCGCGCGCGCCACGTGGGAAGCGGCGTTCGAGCCCGAGACCGCAATCCCGCTTCTGCGCGGCCTCGGTTTCGCCAATCCGGTCGAGAGCGCGGGCCATCTGATGCTGCTGGCGCGCGGGCCGGCGCATGCGCCTGCCAGTCCACGCCGCCATGAGCTGGTCGATCAACTCGGACCGCTCCTGCTCGACGAAATCGCGGGCCTGCCCGATCCCGACCTGGCGCTGATGAATCTGGCCGATTTTACCGCCGCGATCGGCGCGCGGACCTCTTTTCTTTCGCTGCTGGAGCAGCATCCGGCGACTCGCCGCGTACTGCTGCGGCTGTTCGCTTCGAGCGGTTATCTTTCCGCGCTTTTTATCCGCCATCCCGAATTGCTCGACACCCTGGTGCGATCGGACCTCGCGCGGGTGCGGCGCAACGCGGGCGACCTGATGCGCGATATCTCGGGACTGTCGGCCGCCAGCCGCGATTTCGAGGCCCGTCTCGACGCCATCCGCAGCTTTCGCCATCAGGAGTTCCTGCGTATCGCAATCGCCGATCTGGCCGGGATGCTCACGCTCGAAGAGGTGCAGACCGAGCTTACCACGCTGGCCGAGGCGGTGGTGGGCGAGGCGCTGACGATCGCTACGGGCGAGGTGAACGCGCGCCGTCCGCTACCGGCTACGCTCAAGCTGTGTGTGGTGGCGATGGGCCGGGTGGGCGGCGCCGAGATGTCGTACAATTCCGATCTCGACCTGATTTTCGTTTATGAAGATGCGCGCGAGACGGCCGGCTCCAGCCGCGAACTGGCGGCGCGCGTGATGCAGAAGATCGTTGCAATTCTCGAAACCCGCACGCGCGAGGGCTATGCGTACAAGATCGATCTGCGTTTGCGCCCCTCGGGTAACGCCGGTCCGTTGGTCACCTCAATCGCGGGCTTTCGCGATTATCATCGGGCGGACGCCGCGGTATGGGAGCGGCAGGCGTTGGTGCGCGCCAGGGCGATCGCCGGCGACGACGATCTCGTGCGCCGGTTTGAGGCCGCGCGTCAACAGATCGTCTTCGAGCGCGGGTTGACGCCCGCCGAGGTGGGCGAGATCGCCGCGATGCGGACTCGGATGGAGCGCGAGATCGGGGCCGAGAACCAGCGCCGCTTGAATCTCAAGCAAGGACCGGGCGGGCTGGTCGATGTCGAATTTCTTACCCAGATGATGGCGATGCGTTATGGCGGCCGCTATGCCGATCTCACCGCGCGCAACACGCGTGAACTGATCCTGGCGGCGGCCGCTCATGATTTGACCGAGGCTGACGACGCGCCGCAGCTCGCAGCCGATTATCATTTTCTGGCGCAACTCGAAAACCGCCTGCGGATCGAAACCGACCAGCCGGCCTGGGCGCTGTCGCTGTCGCCCGCCGCGCTGACGCCACTGGCGCGCCGGATGGGTTACGAGGGCGAGGGCGGCGCGCAGCAGATGCTCGATGAGGTGACCGCCTGCCGCGCCCGTATCCGCGGGATGTTCGATCGCTACTTTACCCGCGAACGAAATCTCGGGATTTAGTTCCAGCTATTTTCTTCGACGAGGAGTCATGGGCGCGCCACCGCAGCGCGCGGCAAACACCTTAGGTTTGCGGTTGCCGGACCTCTCCCTAACCCTCTCCTTGGACAAGGAGAGGGGACTTATGAGTTGTCGAGCGGATGGTTTTGCCGACTCCCTCCTCTTGTCCAAGGGGAGGGCCGGGAAGAGGTCGCTCCGCACGCGCGCTTTCATCGCCGCGGACACTTGGGTTTGACATCCACAGCATCTTCGATCTCTGATACGATGCGGCAGGAATCCCGAAGCCGCAAGACCATCCGGAAGACCATCCAG
Organism: Deltaproteobacteria bacterium; assembly: GCA_027317185.1. Classification (GTDB taxonomy): domain Bacteria; phylum Desulfobacterota; class Binatia; order Binatales; family Binataceae; genus JAJPIG01. The sequence goes on along the minus strand of DAHVFB010000033.1, from coordinate 17,848 downwards.
GAGGCCACGACCATCATGCGAGACCAACCCGAACGGACGCCTGAACGCGAAGCCTATTACAAAAAAATCCATAGCCAGAATTTGCGTCCGCTGTGGGATGTGCTCAAGAATATCCAGACCGTCGAGCCCAAACCGCGCGAGATGCCGACGCTGTGGAAGTACGATCGCGATGTCAAACCGGCCCTGCTCGAATCCGGATCGGTGATCTCGGCGCGCGAGGCCGATCGCCGCGTGCTGGTGCTGGAAAATCCCGGCCTGCGCGATTACTTCTTCCCCTGCATCACCCATTCGCTGTTCGCCGGCCTGCAGATGATCATGCCGGGCGAGGTCGCGCCCAGCCATCGGCATACCCAGGGCGCTTTGCGGTTCATTATCGAGGGCGAAGGCGCCTACACCGCGGTCAATGGCGAAAAGACCATGATGAAGGTGGGCGATTTCGTGATCACGCCGAGTTGGACCTGGCATGACCATGGCAACGAAACCGATCAGCCGATGGTCTGGCTCGATGGACTCGATATTCCGATTGTTGACCTGCTCAACTGCAGCTTCTTCGAGCCCTATGCCGAGGATCAGTTCCCGATCGATCGGCCCGACGGCGACTCGACCGCTCGCTGGGGTTACGCGATGGTCCCCGACGGCTATGAGCATCGCACGCCTACCAGTCCGATCCTCAACTACAGCTATGAACGCACGCGCGAGGTGCTGGACAAGATGGCGGATCGCGGCGCTCACGATCCCTGCCACGGCTTCAAAATGCGCTATATCAATCCGGTCACCGGCGACTGGGCGATGCCCACCATGGCAACCTCGATGACCCTGCTGCCCAAGGGCTTTTCCGGCGCGCCCTTTCGCGCCACCGACGGCGCGGTCTATGTGGTGGTCGAGGGCCACGGGCGCACCGTGATCGACGGCAAGGCCTACGAATGGGGTCCGCGCGACGTGTTCGTGGCGCCCACCTGGTGCTGGCAGCAGCATGAGACCAATGGCAGCGAAGCGGTGATATTCAGCTACTCGGACCGGCCGGTGCAGGAGAAGCTGGGACTTTACCGCGAGCAGCGGGGCCGGGGCGCATGAGCGCGGCGGCCAAGCCGCTAATCAGCCGCCGCACCATCCGGGTGCAATGGGGCGAATGCGACGCGGCTCAGATCGTCTATTATCCCAACTTCTTTATCTGGTTCGATGAATGCACCGGCGTGTTGATGGAAAAAGCCGGCCTGTCGCAGCGCGCGATGACCGCGGCCGGCGGTTTTGGGATTCCGCTGGTTAACGCGCAGGCGAACTTCATCATTCCGTCCTCGCATGAGGATGATCTGACGGCCGAGAGCTGGGTCGAGCGCTGGGGCCATAAAAGCTTCACCGTGCAGCATCGGCTATATAAAGATGGCAAGCTCGCGGTCGAAGGCCAGGAGACGCGGATTCTGGGCGGACGCCATCCCGAGGATCCCCGTCGTTTGGTCGCGATGGTGATCCCGGCCGAGATGAAGGACCGCTTTATCGAGCGCTAATCACGCTCGCGGCCTGGAAAAGTTACGGTCTAAAAAGATTACGGGCAGGAAAGTCAGGCGGATTTGGCCACCCATCCGCTGCGGATACAGCGGGTGCATACCAGAATACGCTGGACCCCGCCGCCGATCACGGCCCGTACGCCTTGCAAGTTGGGGTTCCATCGACGCTTGGTCTTGTTGTTGGCGTGACTCACGCTGTTGCCGACCGAAGGCCGTTTATTACAGATCGCGCAATGCCGCATAGCTCAAGTTCCATTCGGAAATCGGTTCAGGAAATCCGTTCAAATTAGGATGCCGTCAGCATAGCGGTCTCGCGTCCGCAATCAAATACCCATAGGTCAACCATGGGCGGACTGTGGCTGTGGAGCGATCAAGCCGCGAAACACTTGAGTAGATCGCTAAAAAGCTCCATTGTGATAACCAAAATGGACGCGCGGTTGATTCATATTCTGCCTGAGCAGGTGGCTAACCAGATCGCGGCGGGCGAGGTGGTCGAGCGGCCAGCCTCAGCGGTCAAGGAGCTGCTGGAGAATGCGCTCGACGCCGGCGCGCGCACGATCGAGGTCGAAATCGAAAGCGGCGGGCGCGGCGCGATAATCCTCGCCGATGACGGCGCCGGGATGAGCCGCGAGGATGCGATCCTGGCCGTGCGCCGCCATGCCACCTCCAAGATTCGCGAAGCCGCCGATCTGAGCGCGATTCGAACGCTTGGCTTTCGCGGCGAGGCGCTGGCTTCGATCGCCAGCGTGTCCCATCTGACGATCAAGACGCGCCGGGCGGCCGATGCGCGCGGCTATGAACTGGCGATCGAAAGCGGTGAGGTGGAGTCGATTCGCGAGACGGCGATTGGATGCGGTACGCGGATCGAGGTGCGCGATCTGTTTTTCAACACTCCCGCCCGGCTGAAGTTCCTCAAGACCATGGCGACCGAACAGGGTGCGATCGCCGACACCTTCCAGCGCCTCGCGCTGGCCAACCATAAGGTGGCCTTTCGCCTGAGCGCCGACCGTCGTGCGCTCTACGATCTGCCACGCACCGCCTCGACTCTGGAGCGTTTCCGGCAGCTTTTCGGTGACAAACTGGCAGCCCAGATGCTGCCCTTCGAGCGCGATCGCGAGGGTGCGCGGGTGTACGGCCTCAGTTCGCAAAGCCAGATTTCATTGCCGACCTCCCGGATGCTGTTCGCGTTCGTGAATCAGCGCGCGGTGCGCGATCGGATGCTTCTGCGGGCGCTGAGCCAGGCCTACCAGACCATGGTTCCGCGCGGACGTTATCCGGCGGCGGTATTGTTTGTTGAGATCGGGGCCGAGCAGGTCGATGTTAATGTTCACCCGATGAAAACCGAGGTGCGCTTTCGCGACTCCGGCGCCCTCTTCGAGCTGGTCTACCACGCGATTCGCGATCGGATGGCTGACCAGCGAATACCGATTGCAATCGCGGCCGGCGAAGCGATCGATCTTCGCGCCCCAACCAAAATCGCAAGTATCGGTAATTCGATCGGCGACCAGCTCAGCATCGGCGCGCCGCCCGCGATCACCGCATCTGGCGGTGCGATCGGCGAGCCCGCGATAGTTGCGCCCGTTCGAGAGCCGTCGCGCGAATCGCGCTTGCGGCTGGTGCCCGATCTACCGGCGAATCGGCCGGCCCAGTCGCCATTGGGATTGGGCTATGGCCTGCGCGCCAGGCCAGGCGGTTCAAATCCTGACAATAGTTCAAATCGTTCAGCCGCGGTGCTGACGCATCCGGCGGTTCCCGACTACGCGAAACTGCGGATCGTGGGCCAGATGTTCGCCGGCTATATCGCGCTTGAGGGTCCCGATGGTTTCATGCTGGTCGATCAGCATGCCGCTCACGAGCGGGTCACCTTTGAAAAATTACGCGCACAACTTCGCGACGGTGGTGTGCAGATACAAGCGCTGCTGACCCCGGAAACCATCGAGCTCAGTCCGGCGCGTGCGGCCGCGGTCCATGCCGCGATCGCGGAACTGCGCGCGATCGGTTTCGTGCTGGAGCCGTTCGGTCCCGCCACCATGCTGCTGAAGGCCGCCCCGGCGGTCTTCGGCACGGAGAGCGGACGCCGCCTGCTCAACGACATGATCGACGGACTTGGCGACGTCAGCGCCCGCGGCGGCGAGAGCGCGTTCGAGGATCGCCTCAAGCAGCTCGCCTGCCATGGCTCGATTCGGGTCGGCCGAATTTTGGAGCCGCGCGAAATCCAGGCGCTGCTGGCCGAACTAGACGCCACCGAATTCAAAACCAACTGTCCGCATGGACGTCCGGTGCATATCAATTTCGGCCGCGGACAGATCGAGCGGATGTTTCGCCGTTAGGCCAGCGGGTCTGAGTCCTGCGGCTGGCGAGTCCTGTGTCGTTATGCATGAGTTCTGAACCGCATCCGACGAACATAGTGAAAACTGGCGAAGAATTAACCGGGAAAGTTTGCTTTATCGTGGGACCGACCGGCTCCGGCAAGTCCGCGCTTGCGATCGAAATTGCCGGGCGTCTGGACGCCGAGATCGTCAACGCCGACTCGCGGCTGTTCTTTGCCGGGGTCGATATCGGCAGCGCCAAACCGAGTGCGCAAGAGCGCGCCCGCGTGCCGCATCATCTGATCGATTGTTTGATGCCGCACGATCGGATCGATGCCGCCATCTTCGCCACGCAGGCGCGAGCCGCGATCGCGGATATCGTGCGCCGCGGACGGCGGCCGATCGTGGTGGGCGGCAGCGGACTTTACCTGCGCGCGCTCAAGCATGGCTTCTTCGACGGGCCACCGGCCTCGCCGCAGTTACGGGCGGAGCTGCGCGCGCTGGCGCAGACCCATGGAGTGGCGGAACTTCATCGCGAATTGGCCGCTGTCGATCCCGCCTCCGCCGCGCGGATCGGGCCTCACGATCTCGCGCGAATCGTGCGCGCGCTCGAAGTGTTCCGGCTGACCGGCGAGCCGATCAGTGTCCATCAGCAGCGCCATCGGTTCGCCGCTCGCACCTATGACACGCTGACGATCGCGATCGATCTTGATCGCGCCGAACTGTACCGGAGAATCAACCTGCGGTTCGCGCAGATGCTCGCGGATGGACTGATCGAGGAGCTTTGCGCGTTGATCGAGGCTGGCTACGATCCCGGCGCCGAGCCGCTGAGCACTATCGGTTACCGGCAATTGAGCGCGTACCTGCGCCACGAAATGACGCTGGCCGAGGCGGTTGAACAGGCCAAACGCGCCACCCGGAATTTGGCCAAGCGCCAACTCACATGGTTCCGCCATGAACCGGATATTGTATGGCTGCCGGCGGCTGAGGCCGCTGCACGGGGGATCGCGCGGTTCTCCGATTTCTTTGAATCGCAGGACTCGGGCGGGATTTCAATCGCCCGGCTTAACTGATTGTGACTGAGCTTATTATGGAATTCCCCCAACCTGACCTCGAAGCGCAGATGGACGAGCTCAAGACTCGCGTGGACCGGGCGGCCTCGCCACGCGAGCGCGCCAAGCTCAAAGCGGAGCAGAAGCAGCTCGTGGCGCGATGGGCGGCGAGTCTGTCGGCGATCGATCGGGTGCGGCTGGCGCGCAATCCGGCGCGGCCGCAAACCCTCGACTACGTGGAGGCGCTGTTCGATAGCTTTATCGAGCTGCATGGCGACCGGCGCTTCGCCGACGATGGCGCGATCGTGGCCGGGATGGCGTTGTTCGGTAAGCGGCCGTTGGCGATCGTGGGCCATCAGCGCGGCCGCTCCACCCGTGAGCGGCTGGCGCGCAATTTCGGCAAGCCGCGGCCCGAGGGCTACCGCAAGGCGGCGCGAATGTACGAGCTGGCCGACCGCTTCGGCTTGCCGCTAATCACCTTTGTCGATACCCAGGGCGCCGACCCCGGAGTGGGCGCCGAAGAACGCGGCCAGGCCGAAGCGATCGCGCGCAATCTCGAACTGATGGGCCGGCTGCGGGTGCCGGTGATCAGCTGCGTGATCGGCGAAGGCGGTTCGGGCGGCGCGCTGGCGGTGGGCGTGGGCAACACTATCCTGATGCAGGAATATGCATCGTACTCGGTGATCACGCCCGAGGGCTGCGCGGCGATTTTATGGCGCGCGGCCGGTCCGGAAAAAGTGGCGGTGGCGGCCGCGGCGCTCAAGATGTCGGCGCCGGACCTGCTGGCGCTGGGGATTATCGATCAGATTGTGCCGGAGCCGCCCGGCGGAGCGCATCGCGATCCGGTGGGCGCGGCGCAGCTGCTGGGCATCTCCATACGGCAGCAACTGGTGCGGCTCGGCAAGCTCGCCCCGGATGCGCTGCGCAAGGATCGCGAGCGCAAATTCTCCGCCATCGGCGCGGCGTACCTCGGAAGCAGGACAGAACACGAAAAATTATCTCGCTAACCCGTTTCGGCTGACATTTTTAAGCAAAGAACGCGGTCGGATTGCCAATCGCGGCGCGCCGGTCGAGTCGCCGACCTGAAGCCCGACGGCCTTGATTAGGTTGGTCGCAAAGTACTAGGCCTTAGCTATTCTAGCTACGCAGGGGGAGGTATGTGGGCTGATAAGCTGCTTAGCGCAATTCTAGAGCAACGTTATTCGAACGCTTGGCCAGAGAAGTTCAAGGCCGGGTTTGCCGCTCTTTTCGGTTCCGATGGTGGTCGCTATCCAGATAGTGCGAAGCGCCAGGTGACCTTACGCGCTCCAGCCCCTTCGGAAGTTAGCGAGGGAATAGTTCCATTCGCGGCATTTATTCATCCGAGCAACCCGAATTCCGGACCTTATGGCGGGACCTCGCTGGCCGTTTTTCCAGGCGACGATGCTCCTTGCTTGATCTCCCTCGTGGTGGGAACTAACGGCCTTGCGCCAGACGAGGGTATTCTAGGACGGCCCGGACACGCGCGAAAAACGGCGGCAGTGTGCGCTTGGCTGAACAGCGGAAAACGGAGATTGGTCGCGTGGTCGAAACACGATCCGACGCGCCTCGATCAACGCCTTCCGCCTGAGGTGGCCGAGGGGTTTGGAAAGTACGCGGGGGCGATCGCGAAGTATGGTCATGTCCTTTACGCTATTTACGCGCCCGAGCCCGACCAGAACTCGACGTTGGAGGCGATGACTGCGTTTCTTGACTTGATGTTTGACGAACGCGGCATTCGTCCGCTCGCTCGTTTTGAATCAGAGGCTCGCGAAATCGAAAGTCGCTGGTTCCGTTACTTGATGCCGAGTGTTTCAAAGCAAGAAGCCGCTGAACTGCTGAACGAACGCCGCTACGTGATTCTGCAGGGCCCCCCGGGAACCGGTAAAACGCACATGGCGCGCGAGTTGATCGCAACGGAATACCAGGGGTGCGGCAGGACCATCCAATTCCACGCCAACACCACTTATGAGAACTTTGTAGGTGGACTTGCACCAATAATCTCGTCCGCGAGTCTCGGATTTCAATTCGCTCCGCGCAAAGGATTCTTGATTGAAGCCGCGGAACAAGCTCGCGCTACCAACGGAAAGTTTTTGCTACATATCGACGAAATAAATCGCGCTGATTTATCGAAGGTCTTGGGCGAAGCAATTTATCTACTCGAACCCGATGATTTGGAACGACGCGTAATCGACTTGCCCTACAATTTCGAACCACCGACCGGCGATCGCCTTTCGTTGCCGAAGAATCTGCACATTCTCGGCACCATGAATACTTCGGACCGAAGTCTTGCGATCGTGGACATCGCGATTCGGCGTCGATTTGCATTCGCTAAGCTCTGGCCGCAAATGTATGTGGTCGAGCATGCGAGTTGCGATCTTATGCAGCATGCGTTTCATCGACTACTCTCTATTTTTATTAACTATGCAACAGAAGATGCGATGGACCTGGTTCCGGGTCATTCGTATTTTCTAGAAGCCGATGAACAAAAAGCGCGTCGGCGACTCGAGACGACGCTAAGGCCGCTATTGGAGGACTACCTTGAACAGGGGTACGTCTCGTCTTTCGCGGAAGCCGTACGCTCTTACCTGCAATGGATCGATTCGCTGTGAGTCCGGTCGCGAAGAAGGGACGCACTCGGCGGCATTTGTCGCTTGGACCCACGACCCAGTTCGAGCAGCGATGCCTGGAAGTTAAGGACTCGGCCCTAACTCGACTTCCCGCAAGCTTTTTACTGTGGGGGCAACCACCCCGTGATCCCTCATCGCAAATCGCACGTCTCGCCGATCAATTCATAGAGCTCAATACCGATACGTTTCGCAAATTAGACTTAATTGTTGACTCACACTATCGAAACTCTACGGTCGAATTGCGAATCCGATCGGGAACGCGAGTGGGGGCGATCCCATTAATTTCTCCAACTAGCGGACGCCACGATTACGGACTGGTGATTCGCCCGCGGTTCGATTGGCCCGGCATCGGTCCGATCCTTGGCGCAACCGGTTGGCGAGTAATTCCAGCTCCGCTATCGATGCCGTTGCTGCCACGCTCCGAGCGTCGTGTGCCCCCATGGGTGCTCTCGACGATCGTGCTCTTCCGACTAAAAGGACTCCTCGATCATATGGAGCGTCGCTTCGAAATAGCCAGTGAGGAGCGCTCGTCACCACGTGGCACGATTGATTGGAGCCGGTATCTTCAGCGCCAAATCAGTCGCGCCCGATTTCTCGATGTTCCATGCAAATTTCCGGAGCTTCAGAAGGATCGGGATTTGCGCGCGGCAATCCGCTTCGCACTTGAGCAGCAACTGCATTCGCTTGAGTCACAGCGTATCGCTGGTTCCTTCGTTCGGGAGTTAATCGAGATATGCGGCAGATTGATCGATCGAGTTCTCGACGTTAGTCCACGTCGACCGTTACCCACCGCATTTCAGGTTTGGCAACGGAGTTCGCTACGCAGCGATATATTCCGTCATGGTGTAGAGGCTATTGAGTGGACCACTGAAGAACGAGGACTTGCCGGTCTCAGCGATCTGCAGGGGTTGCCTTGGGTAATGTCGATGGAGCAATTCTTTGAGGCGTGGATCGAGACCATTATGTCGCATGTGGCCCGTCGGATTGGCGGCACCTTACGAAGCGCTCGCGAACGCCAGACGATCGTCCCGCTCAACTGGGATCCGCCCTATCTCGGTTCTCAGAAGTCTCTGATTCCCGACCTTGTGATGGATCATGACGACCTCACGGTTATCATCGACGCGAAATACAAAGAGCACTGGGAGGAAATGCAGGAGCGCCGATGGAGCGATCTCGAAGACGAACTCCGCGAGCGTCATCGGGCAGACCTCTTGCAGGTACTCGCTTACTCGACGGTTGCGCAGAAACCCAAGGTTCTGATTTGTCTCGCGTACCCGTGCAGCGAGGAACGCTGGCTATCGCTTCGGGACCGTAAGCTCCTGCTGCATCGAGCTACGCTGCCTCTGACGGATAGACGCGTTGAACTGGCGCTGGTCGCATTTCCGCTTTCGACGCGCACCTTATCCGATGCGGTTGGTGTGATGGCAGATGAGATTCGTCGCGTAGCAGCCTAAAACGCCTCGGTTCTGATCGAGTTCCGCCGTAGTCCTTGTGTTGTCAGTACAGCGCACGACCTGCTAGTTGATGCGCTCGATCCCTTCCTGTGCGGCATTAACCCCGTCGGGGCCAATCATCTGCTTAAGTGCTTCGATATGGGCAATCCACTCGGCGTCCTGAGTGGGTCTATCTTCCGGACCATATTTGCCTTGTCTCAATGCAAGTAATTTCATTTCAAGCGCATAGTAGATTTCTGCCCAATCTTCTCGTGTCAAGCTAATCAAGCCGCCCTCCGTTATCTCGGTCGCATTTGGATTTTGGTGTGCATATTCGGATTGTAACGTGGAGGGGTTAGTTGCATAAGCGCGCCTGATCGAATAGCGATTTTCAGCGGATGCGATCGGGGAAAGGCAAAGAATCTGCGACGCCGGGGCCGCCCTTGAAATCGATCGAGGAGCTACGCGCGCGTATCGACTATCTCAACCGCGAGATCGTACGGATGGTTTCCGAGCGCGCCGAAGTGGCGCGTGCGATCGGACGCCTCAAGCCGCCCGATCCGGCCGCGGTCTATCAGCCGGTACGCGAGCGCCAGGTACTCGACGCGGTGATGGCGCACAATCCCGGCCCGCTTGGCGCGGAACAGCTTCGCCGCATCTTCATCGAGATTATTTCGGCCTGCCGCGCCCTGGAGCATCCGATTCGGGTGGCCTTTTTAGGCCCCGAACATACCTATTCGCATGAGGCTGCGCGCGAACATTTCGGATCGAGCGTCGAATTCCAAGCCCAACCCTCGATCGCGGCGGTATTCGGCGCGCTCGACAGCGGTGCGGCGGATTTCAGTGTGGTGCCGGTCGAGAACTCGACCGAGGGATCGGTGACGCTGACGCTCGATCTGCTGATCGACACGCCGCTGGTGATTATCGGTGAAGTGATGCTGCCGATACGGCATACGCTGATGTCGCGCGGCGGCGATCGCGCGGCGATCCGTAAAATTGCGGCCCATCAGCAATCGCTGGCCCAATGCCGCGGCTATCTGGCCGCCAATTTTCCAGATTGCGAACTCGAAGCGATGGTCTCCAACGCGGCCGCCGCTCATCGCGCGGCGGCAGAACCCAGTCTGGCCGCGATCGCCTCGCGCGCCGCGGCCGCGCCCAACGGACTTGAAGTGATCGCGGAAAATATCCAGGACCATTCGCACAACACCACCCGTTTTCTGGTGATGGGCAAGCATCCGGTGGGTCCATCCGGGAACGACAAGACCACGGTTTTGTTTGCCGTGCGCGATCGGGTGGGCGCGCTGCATCAGGTGCTGAGCCTGTTCGCCCGCGCCAAAATCAATATCACCAAAATCGAGTCGCGCCCGCTGCGCTCGCGGCCGTGGGAATATCTGTTCTTTATCGATCTGAGCGGCCATCGCGAGGACCCGTCGGTGCGGCGCGCGCTGCGTTCGCTGGAACGGGCCGCTCTGTTTTCGAAGGTGCTCGGATCATACCCTGAAGGAAGGACGGGCGGCGCTTAGCGCCACTCGCCATAAAGTTTTGGTTAAAGCTGCAGAACTGGTGCTGCCTTCGGTCGCCGCGATTCATCCGTATGAACCGGGCAAGCCGATCGAGGAGCTCGAGCGCGAACTCGGGATCGCCGATTCGGTCAAGCTCGCCTCCAATGAGAATCCGCTGGGTCCGTCGCCCAAGGCGATCGAGGCTATTAAACTGGCGCTGCCGGAGCTGCATCGCTATCCCGATGGCGATTCGTTCACGCTGCGGCATAAGATCGCCGCGCGCCACCAGGTCAGCCCGGACCGCATCTTCATGGGTGACGGATCGTGCGAAATCCTGAACCTGCTGGTTTATCTGTTTCTGCGGCCGGGTCTCAACGCGGTGATTGCGGACCATTCGTTCGTGATCTATCAGCTCGCGACCGCGGCTTCCGGCGGCACGGCGAAATTTGTTCCGCTCACCAGCGATTATGTGTTCGATCTCGACGCGATGGCGCGCGCCTGCGACCAGCATACGCGGCTGGTGTTTCTGGGTAATCCGAATAATCCCACCGGCACGATTTATCGGAGACCGGCCTGGGAGCGGTTTTTACAACAGGTGCCGGAAAAGGCGGTGATCGTCGCCGACGAGGCTTACTTCGAGTTCGTGCGCGATCCCGAGTATCCGGATTCGATTGCCTATCACGACGGCCAGCGGCTAATCGTGACGCTGCGCACCTTCTCGAAAATTTTCGGGCTGGCCGGCTTGCGCGTCGGCTATGCGGTGGCGCGCGAGGATATCGTCGAGCTGCTCAACAAGGTGCGCCAGCCCTTCAATGTCACCTCGCTCGGGCAGGTCGCGGTGATCGCCGGGATGGACGATGGGGAACATATCCGGCGCACGCTGGAAGTGAACGCCCGTGGGATGGAATATCTCGAAGGCGAATTTCGCCGCCTGGGCCTTCCATGGCTGCCGAGCCATGCCAATTTTATCCTGGTCGACGTGCGCGATGGGCGCGCGGTATACGACGCGCTGCTGCGAAAAGGGGTGATCGTGCGTCCGATGGGCGGCTATGGCTTGCCGCGCCATCTGCGGATCAGCGTTGGCACCGAGCCCGAGAACCGCCGCCTGATCGAGGCGATCGAACAGGTGTTGTGAGGATCTCGAGCGCTTCGCGGTGGACGCTGTTCGATCGAAATTCCAGGCTTGCGATCGCCATTCTTCGCTTCGCCCGCCCATGACAAGCGGCGTTGAATAGTTCACAATGTCCACTCCGTAATGTCCGCGCTGTTCAAACAAATAACCATCTGCGGAGTCGGCCTGATCGGCGGCTCGCTGGCGCTAGCCGCGCGCCAACATCACCTGGCCGAAAAGATTGTCGGGCTGGGGCGCAGTGAAGCGAACCTGAAGATCGCGCGTGATCGCGGGATGCTCGATCTCGCCACCCGCGATCCGATCGCGGCAGCGCATGGCGCCGAACTGGTGATGCTGGCGACGCCGATTCGGCTGATGCCCGTTACCCTGCGCGCGATGCGGGAGGCTCTGCCGCACAATGCGATCGTCACCGATGCGGGCAGCGTCAAGCAATGGGTAATCGATCATCTTGAGCCCGAACTGGGCGCGGGGATGGCGTTGGTCGGGGCTCATCCGATCGCCGGCAAAGAGACCACCGGGGCGGCGGCCGCTGATCCGGCACTGTTCGTAGACCAGCGGGTGATTATCACGCCCTCGGCGCGCAGCACGCCTGCCGCGATTGAAAAGATTGAGATGCTATGGCGCAGGGTGGGAGCGCGCGTCAGCCGGATGGCTCCCGATCTTCATGATTTGATTTTGTCCCGCGCGAGTCATCTGCCACAAATCGTCGCCAGCACGCTTGCGGCGGCGCTCAACAATGCGCAGATTGGTAGCGAGCCTGCGGCCGCTTATGGCGCGGGCGGTTTACGTGACACTACGCGGCTTGCGGCTTCATCAGCGGATATGTGGCTGGATATTCTAGTGACCAATCGTGAGGCGATTCTGGGCGCGGCCGCGGAGTTTCGCGCGGTACTGGATGAATTCGGGTCGGCGATCGATAATCGCGACGAGGTTCGGATGCGCGCGATCCTCGAACAGGGGCGCGCGATGCGCGCGAAGCTGCCTTGAAACGCGAACGTCCGATTGTGGCGATCGACGGTCCGGTAGGCGCGGGCAAATCGACGATTGCGCGCCGGGTGGCCGCGGAGATCGGGTTTTCCTATCTCAATACCGGTGCGATGTACCGCGCGGTGGCGCTGGCGGCACAGGCGGCGGGGCTGACGCCGGATCGGGACGGAATTGAGCCGCAGCTCGAACCGCTGCTGCATTCGATTACGATCGAATTCGCCGGCGATCGTTTGATTTTGAATGGGCGCGAGGTAACCGGCGAATTGAGCCGGCCGGAGATTGGCGAGCTGGCCTCGCGGCTGTCCACGCTCAGGATCGTGCGCGACCGGATGCGCGATTTGCAGCGCGCAGCGGGTGGGCGCGGCGGCGTGGTGATGGAAGGACGCGACATTGGAAGTGCGATCTTTCCGGATGCGGAGTTTAAATTTTTTCTCGATGCGGAGGTGCAGGTGCGCGCGCGCCGGCGGTACGAGGAGTTGCGCGCCAAAAATGTTATAATCAATTTTGATGAAGTGCTGGAACAGTTGCGGCAGCGCGATAATCGCGACAGCGCCCGCGCGCTGGCGCCGCTGATCAAGGCACCGGATGCAATGGTTGTAGACTCAACTGATTTGACGATCGATCAGGTTGTCAAGCAAGTTGTCAAGCTGATAAAGGCGCGTACCGAGGCTTGAACGCGCGTGGCGAGGACTTGCAACCCAGCTAGACTGGTTGTAAGCATTCGTCATAGCCTCGAAGTTCTTCGCGGAAGGTCCCACTAAATGGAGAAAGTTTTGCCTGAAAATTTCGACGGAGGAGCCAATGATTTTGAGTCGTTGATGGAACAGAGCCTGCGCGCTCCCCGCAGCGGTGACGTGCTTACCGGAACGGTGCTGTTGGTCACTCGTGACAACGTTATCATCGACATCAATTACAAATGCGAAGGCCAGGCGCCGCTCGCCGAATTCCTTGACCATGAGGGCAACGTCACGGTCAGGGAAGGCGACGAAGTGGATGTCTACTTCGAAGGGGCCGAGACCGAAAACGGCACCGTAATGCTGTCGCACGCCAAGGCCGAAAAGTTCAAGGTCTGGCGGGAGCTGGAGCAGGCGTTCCAGAACGAAAGTTCGGTCGAAGGCGTTATCCTGGGCAAGGTCAAGGGCGGCTTGAAGGTGGATATCGGGGTGCCGGCCTTTCTGCCGGGATCGCACGTCGATATCCGGCCGGCGCGGAATCTTGATCGCTACGTGGGCCAGCGCGGCCGTTTCCAGATTCTTAAGTTCAACCGGGCGCGTGCGAATGTAGTGGTTTCGCGCCGATCGGTGCTCGAACGTGAGCGCACCTCGCTCAAGGAAGAGACCCTCAAGGTGCTGGAAGAGGGCGTAATCCTCGAGGGCACGGTCAAAAATATTACCGATTACGGCGCCTTTATCGATCTTGGCGGACTCGACGGCCTGTTGCACATCACCGATATGTCATGGGGCCGCCTGCAGCATCCTTCGGAAGTGCTGAAGGTGGGCGACAAGGTGAAGGTGGTGGTGCTCAAGTACGATCCCGAGCGTGAGCGCGTATCGCTCGGCATGAAGCAGATCATGTCCGATCCCTGGACCAAGGCGGCCGAGGCTTATCCGCCGGGGTTACGGGTGAGCGGCAAGGTGGTGAGCGTCACCGATTACGGCGCTTTTGTCGAACTGGAGAAAGGCATCGAGGGTCTGGTGCACGTCTCCGAGATGAGCTGGAGCAAGCGCGCCGTTCATCCGTCGAAAGTGGTGAACGTGGGCGACACCGTGGATGTTCAGGTTCTGGGCGTGGACGAGGCGAACCGCAGGATTTCATTGGGGCTTAAGCAAACCGAGCCGAATCCATGGCAGGAGCTGGCGCGGCGGCATCCGGTCGGCAGCAGCGTACATGGCAAGGTCAAGTCCGTCACCGACTTCGGCGCGTTCGTGGAGATCGAGCCGGGAATCGACGGGCTGGTGCATATTTCGGATTTGTCCTGGACCAAGAAGATTCGTCACCCCTCGGAAGTGGTCAAAAAAGGCGACGAGGTAGATGCGGTGGTGCTGGGTATCGAGGTCGAGCACGAGCGGGTCAGCCTCGGGATCAAGCAGACCACCGGCGATCCATGGCAATCGGTGGCGGAACGCTGCCCGCTCAATTCGCACGTGAACGGTAAAGTCAGTTCGGTGGCCGATTTTGGCGTGTTCGTCGAAATCGAAGAGGGTATCGAGGGTTTGATTCACATTTCGCAGTTAAGCTCCGAGCGAGTGGACAAACCGCAAGCGCTGTTTAAGGTGGGCGACCAGGTCGAGGCGCTGGTGGTGCAGGTCGATACCAAGGAGCGGCGCATCGGACTTTCGATTCGGGCGTTGAAGCAGCATGAGGAGCGCCAGGAGATGCAGGCGTATCTCAAGCGCGAGCATGAGGCGGCCCGCTTCTCGATGGAAGACATCCTGAACGAAGAACTGCGCCTCGATCGCGAGGATAACGAGGGACGGGCGGAGCGTGGCCGCGGCCGCGACCGCTAACTGCACGAGGTTGCCGCGCGAACTGGACGATGGCCGAGCGGCGGCGCCAATGGAAGGCCGGAGGTCGAAGGTCGGAATTCGATGACCAAGCGGGAGATCATCGAGGAGTTGCTGACGCGGCGGCAAAGCTTTTCGCGCCGGGATTCAGAGACCACGGTCAACGCCATTTTCGATGAGATGACGAAGGTGCTGGCGCGGGGCGATCGGATTGAGTTGCGTGGCTTCGGCACTTTTGGCGTCAAGGAGCGCGGGGCGCGTCAGGGCCGCAATCCGAAAACCGGTGAGCTGGTGCCGGTCGACTCCAAGCGGGTGCCATTCTTCAGGGCCGGCAAGGAACTCCGAATCGAGGTAAATGGCGCGGCGCAAGACGATCCCTTCGAGTCTCGATGAACCTCCGGCCGGACTCGTGCGCCTGTGGGCACCATGGCGCCGGACTTACGTCGAGGCCGCCGGTCGTCTCAAATTAAAATGTATCTTCTGTTTCGGCCGGCTCAGCGAGGTTTCGCGCCGTGAACGGCTGATCGTGTATCGCGGCCGGCTCGCCTCGGTAATGCTGAATCGTTATCCGTACAACAATGGCCATCTGATGGTGGCGCCGCGCCGCCATGTCGCTTCGCCCGAATTGTTGAGCCCGCGCGAACGCGCAGTTATCAGCGAACTGATAGCGGAGGCGGTGACGCACCTGCGCGCGGTCTACCGCCCCGACGGATTCAATCTAGGCGCGAATCTGGGGCGATCGGCGGGCGCCGCCGGAGTTGCCGACCACATGCACTGGCATGTGACGCCGCGATGGGATGGCGATACCAACTACATGCCGGTGGTTGCGGGCACGCGAGTGGTCTCCGAGTTGCTGGAGGAAAGCTTCACGCGCCTGAGTCCGCTTTTCAAAGCTGTCCAGCTAACCATACCATAGACTTATTCCAGGATTGACGACGATGAACCACGATCTGCTCAAGCACGACTCCCTCGGCGCGCTCAAAAAGGCCGGCTACCGAACTCAACCGGTGCGGATCGAGATGCGCAACAATTTGCTGCAGCGGCTCCGGAGCAAGGAACCCACGCTGGCGGGAATTGTCGGCTATGACAAAACCGTGGTCCCGGAGATCGAAAACGGAATTCTGGCCGGTCATCATATGATTCTGCTAGGCGAGCGCGGGCAGGCGAAATCGCGGATTATCCGATCGCTGATCACGCTGCTTGACGAGTACGTACCGGCTGTCAAAGGCTGCGAAATCAACGACGATCCATTCGCGCCGATCTGCAAGCGTTGCCGCAGGCTGCAGGCGGAACAGGGCGATACGCTTGAGATTCAATGGTTGTCGCGCGAGCATCGCTACGGTGAAAAACTCGCGACCCCGGACGTCTCGGTGGCGGATCTGATCGGCGAAATCGATCCGATCAAGGTGGCCGAGGGGCGTTATCTGGCCGATGAGGAGACGATTCATTATGGCCTGATTCCGCGGACCAATCGTGGCATTTTCGCCATCAACGAGCTGCCCGATCTGACCGAGAAAGTTCAGGTTGGCCTGTTCAACCTGATGGAAGAAAAAGACGTTCAGATAAAGGGTTACAAAATCCGTTTACCGGTGGACGTGATTTTCGTCGCCAGCGCGAATCCCGAGGACTATACCTCGCGCGGCCGCATCATCACGCCGCTCAAGGATCGTTTCGACGTTCAGATTCGCACGCATTATCCCAAAACCATCGAGGACGAGATCGCGATCATGGAGCAGGAGTGCAGTTATCCGCTGCGGCCGGAGTTGCCGCTGCGGGTGGCGCCGTTCATGCGCGAAATACTGGCCCATATCACCTTCGAGGCGCGCAACTCCAACGAGATTAACCAGGCCTCGGGCGTTTCGGTGCGGGTCACGATCAACAACTTCGAATCGATTATCTCCAACGCCGAGCGCCGCGCTGTGCTGGTGGGCGAAAATGAAATTGCGCCGCGACTGACGGATCTGCCCTCGCTCTATGCCTCCACCGCCGGCAAGATTGAGCTCGAATACGTTGGCGAGGACAAGAAAGAAGAGGATCTGGTCGAGCGGCTGATAAATCGCGCGGTGCTCAAGGTGTTCGATCAATATCTGAAGCTCGACGATCTCAAGCCGGTAATCGCGTATTTCAGTCAGGGCTGGGGCGTGGAAGTGTCGGATATGGCGCCCTCGGCTGAGTATATGGAACCGTTGCGCGAGGTGCCGAGCCTGCGCGAAATCGCCGAGCGGCTGGGGCCGTTTGAAACCCCGGGGTTGATGGCCGCGGCAAGCGAGTTGATCTTCGAGGGCCTGCATCTGCATCAGAAACTTAACAAGGAGCGCCAGGGCGGCGGCCGTTTCGCTTATCACGCCTGACGTGCAAGCGCGATGAATATCCATCGCTATACTCAGTGGGATGGCAAGCAGCGGGTCCGGCTGACCGCCAGCCAGGTGTTCGACAAACTGGCCGAGTACCTGTCCTACACCGACGACGTGCGCCAGGCGATGGACTGGATCATGCGCCAGGGGCTCGAAATCGACGGCCAGAAGATCGCGGGCCTCGAGGAATTCATCGAGCAGCTACGCCAGCAGATGCGCGAGCGCTATCGCGAATTTAACCTCAAGGACTCAATGTCGGAAGTCGAGCGCAAGCTCGACAGTATCCTGGATCGCGAGCGCCGTACGCTCGATTCGCTGCGCGATAAAAAACCTGGAATCGAGGAAAAAGAGCGCGAACTGTCACAGCTACCGCGCAAGCTTTCCGAAGCGCTGCGGCGGCTTGAGAACTATGAGTTCGAGGA